>NZ_LUKD01000001.1:118488-317347 GCF_001592745.1 Bdellovibrio bacteriovorus | reverse complement strand
TTTGAAGATAGATGAAAAATTGGATGGGGTAGCAGGACTCGAACCTGCGAATGACAGAATCAAAATCTGTTGTCTTACCAACTTGACGATACCCCAATTAGAAGACTTACGAATCGCTAAATTACGGATTTTGCCCTGCAAAAGCAAGAAAAGATTCAATGCGTCAACAGATCGTTAAGAAGGGGACGCAAACCAAAAGTCCGGTGGCACCTTTTGGGAAAGATAACGCTGTGTAGACCCAAAAAAGAAGCAGGCACCCGAACAAAAAAAGCCCGTCGGGATCGACGGGCTTTAAAGGTTCCATGGGTTTTATTTGAAGCCGCCTCCCTTGTCTTCTCCACACCAGAAAACAAGTTGGCGATGAGCAGGGAACTTCAACCTTAGTAATCGTCGCCGTAGTCGCTGTTAGGCGCCTTTTGGCGTTTCAGATTTACGAGGGTTTCTCCCATGGATTTTAATTCTTTTTCATAAGCTTCAAAGATCAGATCTTCGATCATTGTTCGCGTTTCCTGATTTAACGGATGTGCGATATCGCGGAACTGACCATCTTTGCGTTTTTTACTGGGCATCGCCACGAAAAGGCCGCTGGTTCCCTGAATCACTTTCAGGTCGCGGACGACGAAACAATTGTCGAGAGTGATGGACACGTAGGCCTTAAGGCGGTCCTCATTGACTGGAAATACTTTGACCTCGGTGACTTTCATGTAGTGTCCCTTTCGCGGTGTCGTTCTTGTTGCAAACTTTGGAGCCATACTATGGTCCGTTATTCTTCTCGGAAGACCCGAAAAAAACTAAAGACCTAGGTCGAGGATTTTTTTAATTCATATTCAAAGCCCCGACCGCCTTGTCCCGGAGTGAGACAAAGTGCCCATTTGTATAGCATGTAAACAAAGAAATCCCATATTACGTATGCGTATTGACGCGCTAAAAATAAAAAAAGCCCACTTCAAAAAGTGGGCTTTTAACGCGCCGGATTCCAAAAAAGAAGCAGGCACCTTTTAGTTGGCGGTGATGTTGATGATTTGGATGCGGGTGTTGCGGGCGATTCTGAGGGTGTTGTCGCCTTTTTTGAGGTGTTTGAGGACATCTTTGGTGTTGTCCACAGGCTTTTTGTTCACATCTAGAACTACGTCGCCGACGCGCAGGCCTCCGCGGGATGCGGCGCTGGAGCGCTCGGTTTCAATCACGACCGGTTGTTTCATGTCTGAAGGAAGACCCCATTCTGTTCTTAGTTCTGGCGTTGGGTCCATCACAGAGAAGCCTAAATTGAATGGAGCTTTTTGACCTTCGTAAGATTTTGCCTGAGCTTTGACGATGCGTTTGTCTTCTGCGCGCTCAGCCACGTTCACTGACAATGAAACTTCTTTGTTGTTGCGGATGACTTTGGCTTTTGCCGGTTTTCCGATCGGGGAGTCAGCCACGGCATCCATCAAGTCTAAAGAGTTGCGGATGGTTTTTCCGTTAAACTCAGTGACGATGTCATAAGTTTTCATTCCTGATTTGAAAGCAGGTCCTTTCGGATCCATGTTTGTGATAACTGCACCACGAACATCACCAAGACCCAAGTACTCAGCAGCATCAGGATCCAAATCTCCCAATGCCGCGCCGATGTAACCTCTAGCAATCCTCCCTTTAGATTCAAGTACAGGAAGGATGGCTTTCACTTCATCGATAGGAATGGCAAAGCCAATACCCTGAGCGCGGGCATCGATGGCGGAGTTCACGCCGATGACTTGTCCTTTTGTATTTACCAGAGGACCGCCGGAGTTCCCCGGATTGATGCTCGCATCTGTTTGGATCAAAGGAATTTTATTGATTTCTGTGATGTCGCGACCTTTTGAAGAAACGATACCTTTAGTCATTGAGTGACCGTGGCCAAACGGATTACCGAAAGCGGTGACCCATTCACCCACTTCTAGATCTTTTGAAGAACCAAGAACAGCGTAAGGAAGCTTTTCGCCGGCTTTAGGGGTGATCTTAATTAACGCGATATCTGTTCTTTCATCGCTTCCGATCAACGTCGCTTCATAGACGTCTTTGGATTTTTCGTTCAGCTGAACATTGATGACATCGGCACCCGCGATCACGTGATTGTTGGTGATGATCAAACCATCTTCACGAATGATGAAGCCTGTTCCCAAGCCCATTTGTTGCGGACGCTGTTGCTGTTGAGGTTGTTGCATGCGGAAACCATAAAGCTGTTCCAACATATCAAGCATCGGATCACGACGACCTGGCATATTTTTAGGAAGAGCGGTGGTAGAGATATTTACAACCGCAGGGTTTACGGCTTTTGCCAACTCAACAAAAAGATTTCCCGGAAGAGGATCGCTGAGTTTTAATTTCGGTGCGTCTTTTGGTAAAACTGTTTGTGCTTCGGTCACCGGTGCAACCATGGACACCGCAAGAAGCAACACTAAGAACTTCTTCATACAAAGTCTCCTTTAGATGGACACGTACTTCATTTGCAAATCACTTATTAAGTTTTCCAAAAATTTGGTTTCATCGCCAGTCAGATTTCCTTTGGTCTTTTCTTGAAGCACCAGAAGAAGGTCGATATTAAAGCGAGCCATATTCTTGTCTTTGGATGTTTCGCCAGTTTGCGGATTGGGAGCTAGACCCATGGCCATAACAGCGGAAGAGGCAATGGACATGATAAGTACAGAAAAAGAGGCTTCTAATTTTTCACCCATAATTAAACCACCTTATAAAAGCTTGAGTTGTGAAATCCCTCTGTCAAGTTAGATGGGGTAGTAACCCATCAATTTTTGCAAACGCACTTCAATGGCAGGGTGGGATTTCAAAAATAAATTCTTTTGTTTAAAACCTTCTGGATTCACCATGAAAAGGTGACTTGTGCATGGCGGAATCTCTAACGGATTGGTCTGAGCCAACCCTTCCATGCGCCACAAAACTTCGCCCAGTCTTCCGCGATTTTCCAGAAGTTCTGAGGCCATCAAATCATTCTCAAAAAAAGATTTTTCGCCGACAACAAACTTAATAATGAGCCATCCTACCGGAGACAACAAAGGCATAAAGAACTGCAAGTTGTACGGAAGAAGATTGTCTAAGAATTGCCCCAAGCCCACGATGGAATTGGCGAGTGTACTGCTGACGCCAAATGCAAAAGTATCCAGGCGACGGATGTGACAAATTTGATGGGCGACCACGGCTTCTAATTCTTTTTCATCGAGCTTTTGTAAAAGTCCGGCAGTGAAGCCCAATGATCCGCGCTTCCAAGAATGCCCCACGCAGAAAGCATTCGCCGACGTGTGCGGTGTGATGTAGATCGCGGGAGCTGGCATTCCAAGTTCAGCAGAGATTTTTTCTACTTTAGAAATCAAACCCCAAGAGTCTTGGCCTTTAAGGCGTTTTGCATTGAGCTTCGCAAGAACGCGGCTTTCTCCGTAAAAGAAAACGAAGAAGTTTAATAGCAGCGACAGCAGGAAACCGATTAACAATCCCAGGCGTTCGCCCAACTGATAACCGACGACAAGAAGTGCTAAGCAGCTTGTAAGAATGAAGATCCAGACTTTTGTATTGTTGTTAATCATAATAATTTTGTCCCACTTTCTGCCGTCCTTGGCAAGGGTAGAGGAAGCACTGTCCTAGAAAGTCCAAGCTTGCGAACTTAATAGGAAAATTGTGAAATAGAGAGGTTATCTTCCGAGGAGGAATAGGTGAGCGAAGTTGACATCATGGCTCTGAATGCTGCCATCAAACAAGAAAGCCAATTTATTGAAAAAATGATGACGGAAATTAACAAAGTCGTCGTCGGTCAAAAAGAAATGGTGGAAGGCATCATGATGGGTTTGCTGACGGGTGGACACATCTTGCTAGAAGGTGTCCCTGGTTTGGCGAAAACTTTAACCATCGCCACGGTGTCGCAATCAATTTCTCTGGATTTCCAAAGAATCCAATTCACTCCGGATCTTTTACCTACGGATTTGATTGGTACGATGATCTTCAATCCAAAATCAGGGGAGTTCGCACCAAGAAAAGGTCCGATCTTCACGAACATCGTTTTGGCCGATGAGATCAATCGTGCGCCTGCAAAAGTTCAATCCGCACTTCTAGAGGCCATGGCGGAAAAACAAGTCACCATTGGTGAAGAGTCTTATAAACTTTCGAATCCATTCTTAGTGCTTGCGACTCAAAACCCGCTCGAACAAGAAGGAACCTATCCGTTACCGGAAGCGCAAATGGACCGTTTCATGTTCAAGATCAACGTCGTTTATCCAGGTAAAGGTGAAGAGCTTGAGATCTTAAACCGCATGGGTTCAAACGAAAAACCTGTCGTGAATCCGGTGATCTCGAAAGAAGATCTTCTAAGAGCTTCTGCACGCGCCGACCAAATTTACGTCGACGCAAAAATCAAAAACTACATTGTAGAAATCATCATGGCTTCACGTAAGCCGGGTGAGTACGGTCTTAGCCGTATCGCAAACTTAATCAATGTCGGTGGTTCACCGCGCGCGACGATCAGTTTGTATCGTGCTGCAAAAGCTCACGCATTTATTCGTGGTCGCGGTTACGTGACGGCAGAAGACGTGAAGGCGATTGCTTATCACGTGATGAGACATCGTCTGATCCTGACTTACGAAGCCGAAGCCGAAAACATCAAGTCAGACGACATCATCAAAGAAATCCTTAGCCAGGTTGAGGTTCCATAGTGAGTTTACCTCCAGAGGTCTTAAAAAAGGTTAAGCTCTTAGAGATCAACACAAGGAAGCTTGTGAACAATCTTTTTGCGGGCGAATATCACACGGCTTTCAAAGGCCAAGGGATGACCTTTGCAGACTTTCGCGAGTATGTGCCTGGAGATGACGTTCGTAGCATCTCGTGGCCCTTAACTGCGCGCACGGGAAAGCCTTATATCAAAACTTTTGAAGAAGAGCGTGAGTTGACCCTGATCTTAGCGGTCGACGTCAGTGGTTCCAGTGATTTCGGAACGGGTCCTTATTTTAAGGGCGAAGTGATGACTCATATGGCAGCTCTTTTGGCTTTCTCGGCCGTGAAGAATAACGACCAAATTGGCTTGTTGCTATTCAGTGACCAGGTCGAACATTTTGTGCCTCCGAAAAAAGGGCGTGGTCACGTTCATCGTTTGCTTCGTGATTTGTTTTATTATCAACCCAAAAGTCATCGCACGAAACTTTCTCAAGGCTTTAGCTATTTGCAAGGCGTTTTGAAAAAACGCGCAACGATTTTTGTGTTCAGCGATTTTATGGATCAAGGATTTGATCAAAGTTTACGACTTCTTGGCAGAAAGCATGACGTCGTCGCCTGTGTGGTGAACGATGCAGCTGAATACTCGCTTCCCAAAATGGGAGTCATCGAGGTTCAGGATGCTGAAACGGGTGAAGTCATCACCGTCGACACTTCATCTGAAGCGTTTCGCACTCAGTATGAGGAAGCTGTTCAAAAAAACAAGGAACAGCGTGATCGCCTGCTGCGTTTGTCGCAGGTGGAACGTGTCGATGTAAGATCCAGCGAAGACTACGTCAATCCGCTGGTGGCGTTTTTTAAGAAGAGAAAATAATGGCAGCTATTCAGTGCAAGACAGAAATACCTTCGGTCGAAGGATTGAACGACAACCAATTAACGGTGGGTCGCGAATTTCTTTTAGTCTGTGACGGAGAGTTCCCGAAAGACCTTGCCCAAGAAAAATTGCATTTCAATTTAAAGCCTGAAGAGAAATATCAAATTCATCTTTTGGGATTTGAGTTCAGAACCACCACTCAAGCCGATGTGAAAGTCACCGCTTACAAGGCCGGGAATTTTCAGTATCAAGATTTACAACTTTCCGATGGCACGACGACTCTTAGTTTGGGTCCGATTCAATATCAGGTAGAATCTGTTTTAGAAAAACCAGAACCTGGCCAGCCACAGGTGAAACAAGAGCCCTTTGGTCCTATTGGCCCTGCGTCTTTACCGGTGCCGATGTTGTACTGGGCTCTTTTGGCAGGTGTTATCGGATTAGTCATCCTTATGCTTGCGGGAAAAGTCTATCGCGTGGTTCAACGTCGTAACATGCTGGCGAAGTTGAAAGAGCATGACTCGGCGATGTCGCCGCTCGCGCAATTTCATCAAAACTTGCGTCGTCTTCAAAGAACGAACACCGTTTTCTTTGGTGGCAAGGCTGATCCGAACCATATTCCTGAGGCCATCACTTTAACCTATGACATGTTAAAACTCTTCCTTACTCGTCGCTATCAAATGCCAGCGATGGAGTGGAGTGACAGACTTATTTTAAAAGATCTTAAGAAGTATCATCGTGCCGTTTATGTCGAATACGGCCCTGATCTAAAGAATCTTTTTAAAGAGTACAACCGCGCTATTCAAGATAAAGAAAAATTGAATGAACAAGATGTTTTAAACATCACAACTCACTGCCGCTTATTGGTTGAGAAGATGGAGAGATTGCCATGACTTTTCATTCCTTAGCGGCTTTCTGGTTGATCCTTCCTTTGGTTTTAATTTTGGCGTGGGTTCTTTGGAAAAAAAGAACAAAGACGCCGACGTTGCAATTTGGATCTGTTGAACTTTTGAAATCAGTCAGTCCCAGCTTGCGTTCGCGACTTATGCATCTTCCCATGTTGCTTAAGGGCGTGGCACTTATTTTTGCTATCATCGCTTTAGCTCGTCCCCAAACAACGAATACAAAGATCCGTAAGAATGTCGAAGGTATCGATATCGTCATCTGTCTGGACGTTTCTGACAGTATGTTAATCGAAGATATGAAGCCTTTGAATCGTCTTGAAGCGGCAAAAGAAACGATTAAAAAGTTTATCGAAGCCCGAACTTCCGACCGTATCGGTCTGGTCGTTTTTGCGGGTGAGTCGTTCACTTTAGTTCCCCCGACATTGGATTATCAATTAATCCTTCAGCGCGTGGGTGAAATCACCAGTGCCTCCAGCGCCAAAATCAAAGACGGAACCGCATTAGGTGTTTCAATGGCAAACGCGGCGGGACGCTTAAAAGATTCTCAAGCAAAAAGCCGTGTTATGATCTTTATGACAGACGGTGAAAACAACTCAGGCACCATTGATCCAGAAACGGGCTTAGAGATCGCCAAAGGTTACGGCATTAAGGTTTACTCTATCGGTATCGGTAAAGACGGACCGACAAGAATCCCGGTTTACACTCGAGACATCTTCGGCCAAAAGATCAAAACTTATCAGCCGTTTGAAAGTGCCGTGAACGATGATCTTTTAGGTCGCATGGCTTCTGAGACCGGTGGTAAATATTATCGCGCGACAAATGAAGGCGCATTACAGAAAGTCTTTAACGATATCGACAATCTCGAAAAAACGAAAATCGACGTGAATAAGTTCACAAGTTACACGGAAGAATTTCCGCCTTACCTTGTGATGGCTTTAATCACTTATCTTATCGCCATCTTATTAGGAAGATCTTGGTTAAGGAGGGTGCCATAATGTTTCGCTTTGAAAACATCGCCGCCTTTAACTATCTTTGGTTGATTCCCGTTATTGTCGTGATTGGTTTCTTCTTTGACCGTCGCTCGCGGCAGGTTTTGCAAAGTGCGATTGGTAAAAGACTTTATCCATTCCTTTCAAGCTCCGTATCGTCAAAGAAAAGAGCTATTAAAAACATTCTGCAGCTTTTAGTCGTCTTTTTCTTCGTCTTGGCTTTGGCTCGTCCACAAATGGGTGAGAGTCAGCAAGAGGTGAAAAGTGAAGGTGTGGAAATCATCTTTGCCGTAGACGTCTCTGAAAGTATGACGGCGGAAGATGTAAAACCTTCGCGCTTGGCTCAAGCGAAATCAGAACTCAGTCGTTTGATCGATCTGATGCCGGGAAATAAAGTGGGCGTGGTGGCGTTTGCCGGTTCCGCGGCGTTGCTATCTCCGCTTACGAATGATCCGGGCGCTATCAAAATGTATTTAGAATCATTAGAACCTTCATCCGTATCTACTCAAGGTACGAACTTCACTGAAGCTCTTCGTATTTCTAAAGAGGCTTTTGAGCGTGGTGGCGTTTCAACGGACAACACGGTGAAAGTGACTCGCGTTGTTTTGATTGCCTCTGACGGTGAAGACCACGAGCAGGGCGCTTTGGATGAAGCTAAGAAAATGGCTGATGAAGGGGTTCGTATTTTTTCTCTCGCTTATGGAACTGAAAAAGGCGGAGCCATCCCTGTTCGTGACGGTATGGGTTTTTTAAAAGGTTATAAGAAAGATCGTCAGGGACAAACCATCATCACCACGGTGAAGGGCGATGCTTTAAGAGCTTTAGCTGAAGCGGGTAAAGGAAGTTTCTATTTTGCCACTTTCGGCGGCGATCAAACGAAGCTCTTAGTCGAAGACATTGGAAAATTGGAACGCACGCAATTTGATACGACGATGGCCGTGCAATACGAAGAGCGTTTTCAAATGATTTTATTCATAGGTATTTTGTTAGCTCTTTTAGAAATCTTCTTAGGCGAACGACGTCATTCTTTCCGTTTCTGGAAAGGACGCTATGAGGTGCCACCACAATGAGGAAGCTTTTAGTTCTTGCCCCTTTATTGTTTGTGGGATGTGGACCGGGAAGGCCGCATCTAAAAACATTGGAATTAAACCGCGAAGGCAATAAGCAGGTTCAAGCGCAAGCATACGGACCGGCGATGGATAAATATCTTGAGGCTTTGCGCTTTGATCCTTTCGTCGGGCAACTGCATTTAAATTTAGGGTTGAGCTTTGAGGGTCTGCAACAAGCTGAAAAAGCTCTGCAATCCTATCAGGAAGCCGAAAACTTGGCTTTAAAAGAAGAAAAGTTAGAGCTTGTTTTTATGGCGCGCTTTAACCGTGCTCAACTTTTAGGAAAAGCGAAGAAAGTGGATGAAGCTTTGGCCGTATATCAAAAGGCCTTAGAAATCATTCCGACGTCTAACGAAGTAAAAACCAATATCGAACTTCTGACTCAGTCCCAACAAGGACAGGGTGGAGAGAACAAACAAGATCAACAAAATCAGCAAGGCGATCAAAACCAGCAACAGCAGCAAAATCAAGACGGCAAAGATCAAAAGGATAAAGATCCCAAAGATCAAGAGCCCAAGGATGATAAGAAGCAAGTGCAACAGTCGCCGAAATACAAGCCTCGTCCTTTCCAAGGAAAGGAACTTTCAGAAGCTGATGTTAAAAAGATTCTGGGCGAGTTGAAACAGCAGGAAGAAAAAATCCGTGCTGAGTACAATCGCAAAGAAGTGAAGGAGCAGCCTCGTGACAAAGACTGGTAATTTCCTGTTCTTTCTAAGTGTCCTCATTTTTGGATTCTTCGCGCACGCCGCGCCGACAGTGCAGGCCACAGTGGATCGCAATGAAATCGGTCTTACTGACACTTTCACAGTGACCGTCTCTGTTGTATCGACAGAAGATCATGACATTGCAGAACCGCGCATTCCGGACTTAGATGGCTTTGATCTATTAAATAGTTCTCAATCCACGGCGGTGGCGCAGAAACTTGTCGGAACTCCGCAAGGAATGCAATTTCAAACACAAAGACGTAAAGAGTTTCATTACACGATGGGCCCGAAGCGTACAGGGCAATTAAGTGTGGATGCCTTTGAGGTCGTGGTGGATGGAAAAGTTCATCGCACAAAACCGATTCTTGTCACGGTGAGTGGACAAGGTTCGGCGGGAAGACCGCAGAAGCGTCCGACCCAACCTGGCTTCGATGATCCGTTTGAAGCTATGGATCAAGCCGATGAAGAGATCTTCAATCAGCTTTTAAGACAGCGCCAAAGACTCTTGCAACAACAGATGGGTCAAGTTCCTGATGACATGAATTGGCCATCCGCAAACACCGGACTTCCGGAAGCGGCTTTCCGAAGTCTACCAACGAATCCCAACGAAGCCTTTTTTATTTCTGTTGAAGTGGACAAGACCGAAGTTTATGAGGGCGAACAAGTCACTGTGAACTGGTATATTTATACCCGCGGACAGATGGAAACTTTGGACCGTTTGAAATTCCCAAGCTTAAAAGGTTTCTGGAAAGAGATTATTGAAGAAGTTCCGTCTATTCAATTCACAGAAGAAGTTGTGAACGGAGTGGCTTGGAAGAAAGCTTTGCTGGCATCTCATGCTTTGTTTCCGATCAAACCCGGTCGCGCGGTGATTGATGAATATAAAATCAAATCTCGCGTAAGGACTTTAGCGCAGTTTGGTGGTTTTTACGGGAAGCCTTACGAGTACACAAAAAGTTCGGCTCGTGTCGACATCAAAGTAAAACCTCTTCCGACGGAGGGACGTCCGCAAGATTTTACCGGCGCTGTCGGGCAGTTTGAAGTTCACTCGAGCGTTGAAAATCAAACAGCTCCAGTGAATCAACCTGTAAGTCTGAAAGTGCGCTTTGAAGGCGCAGGGAATGCGAAAGTCATCGATCTTCCCGCGATTGCATGGCCGACGGGTCTTGAGCAATACGACACTAAATCAGAATCGAAGTTCTTTAAAAACGGTCGCAGCTACAAAGAATTTGAAGTTTTAGTCATTCCTCGTCAAGAAGGCGACATGGTGATTCCTGCTTTGAGTGTCAGTATGTTTGATCCTCAATCGGGTAAATACTATATGCGCACGACTCAGCCGATCACTTTAAAAGTCGTGAATAATCCCAATGCGCCCGTCGGCTCCTCATCTCGTTTAGCAGATGGAAAGACACCGACGAAACCGGCAGTTGTGGAAAACAAACTTCCAGATCCGGTAATGAATTGGGAGCCTTCGACCGAGGCCAGCGTTCTTTATCGTCCTTGGTTGTGGGCGATTATTTACGGAGCTATGGGATTGGGGTTGTTAGTTAAAGCGCAACGAGAGTTCGGATGGGGGCGTCGTCGTCGCACATTGAAAGAACTTGTTCACAAACGCTACAAGCAAGTCGACAGTGCTCTTGGGAAAAACGACTACCGCAAGGTGGGTGTGGAGATGACGAATATTTTCTACCTGGTTTTAGGCGAGGTCGCTGGTGAAGGTGGAGCTTCCCAAGAAATCGAAAGACTTTTAGGTTTAATGCCACCAAGTCTGCGTAGAGATCATGGAGATGAAATCGCCAAGAACTTTGAGATCTTTCAAACGATGAGCTTTGCGCCGGAAGAAATGCTGGGGTCGCTAAAGGATCCATCGACGATGAAAACCAATGTCGAGAAAGCAAAAAAAGTTATCAGCTCTGTGATTTCAGCGGTCGAAGTAAAGTAAGAATCAAAAAAGGGGTTTGCTTAATCAGCAAGCCCCAATTTCTTTTTAATCATCTCTAAATCTTGATTCTGTTTTTCAAGCCGCATCTTCAGTAAAGTATTTTCTTCTTTCAAAGAAGAGACTTCACGTTTTAGTGCAGACACCTGCTCTTGAGACATTTCACATTTGCCATTGAGTTCCTGAACAGCATTGACGGTCGCCCAGTGAATAGGATCGACGTTCAACTCTAAATACCCATCCGGACGAACCTTGACGGCATCAGGAATTACTTTTTGTACTTCCTGCGCAATAAATCCTGTCATCTTATGCTTCGAAGAAAGCTTTAAAGGGTTGTCTTTCTTGTAGGTAAAACGCACGGTATGAAGTTTTAAAATTTCATTCAAACCGTATTCGTAATCTCCTTGAATATCTTTAAGTCGAATATCTGACGTATTCGTCCAAGCTGTTCCCGTACTTAATCCCGCCGTTCCTTCCACTTGAAGATTGTGTGTCGGTGTTGCGGTTCCAATACCGATCCTGCCTGCAAAATACGACGGTGCTGTGGCATCATTCGCCCAGATGGACCATTTCGCAGTGGCGCTGACAGAACCCAAATACAATCCGTAACCAGTGGCAACAGTTCCACCATTGGGGTTGTAGACATCGGCGTAATATCCATAGGCCTTGTCAATCGTTCCCGTGCCGTCATTCCAAATTTGACTGAAAGTACCGTAAGCATTGGTGGTGGTGCCAGCTCCCGCATTAAAGACCTGATTGAAATTACCGTGTGCATTTGTGATGGTTCCTAAACCATTATTAGAGGCCACCGTATAAGTTCCATACTGCGTAGGCAAAGTGTTGCCGGCATCATGAGTCGTCTTTGATAAAACTCCGTATTGGGACGCCGCCGTTCCCGAGTTGGTCGAGGAAGCAAAAAGTGCGTGTTGGTTCGTCACCGTTGAGCCACTCGAATTGACTGCGGTGCCTTGATAAGCCGTTTGAACGGTGACGGTCCCTGAAGATGTATTTGTCACAGAAGAGCTTGTTCCATACTGGTTTCCAAGAGTTGTGCTTGCGCTTGCCGAAGCCGTCACCTGAAACCCGGCCTGACTGGTTGCTGTACCTTCTTTCAAGAGGCTTCCGACAATGCCGCCCACTTGGTTGCTGACGGTGCCGGACCCATTCTTTGTATTGATAACCATAAGGCCACGCGTCCCCTGCAAATTGAATGCGCCCGTGTTGGAGTTAATATCAAAGACGGCGGCGTTATATTGACCCGTGCCATTCGCAGTTTGTGTAGGTTGACTAAGGACCAACAGACTCGCTTGTTGGCCCGTCGGCAAATCGATGGCATCATTCACTAAAACCTGCGTCGGCGTGAGTGCTGCGGCCGTTGACGAGGCTGTGGCGAGTAATGAGTTCTGAACAGTAAACGGGGCTGGCGGTGTTGAAGTTTGCACTCCTACTTGCCCCGAGCCCAGGATGCTCAATCGGGGAGAATTATTTGTTAGAAGACTAAGATTGAAAGCATCTTTTAAACCAATGGAAGAGTTCGCAGAAAATGTATTTCCACCATTAATCAAGACGCCATCAGCACCCGTTGTCGGTAAGTCCGAAGAAGCGATCGCGCGAAAACTAGGAGCGCCGCCTGCGGTCGGGGCTGCAAAAAATGTTTTCGCTGTTTGCGAAGCATAGGTGATTTTAGAATCGGGAATTGCAATGTCGGCGCAAATGTATTTATCTGTCGCCGATTCCCAATTCAAAGTTTGCGCTGTCGTGCAGGTTGTTGGAAAGAAGGTCGTATTGCCGGCGGCGGTCGATCGCACATCTGAGATTGTCACAAACCCCGGAGCCCAACCCGTGCCATCAAATTTTAAAAGATTGTTTGTTGCGGTAGGTGTTGTTGAAGCCACGGCCACACCACGAAGTTTGACAACATCAGGGCTTGGATAAGTCCCGCCAAGGTCTCCGCCTGCGGTGCCTGTAGGGTTTCGTGAGTCCGTAAAGCGCGAATCATTCCCCGCGGCGACCGTATTCGCCGTCGTGCCAACATTTAAAGTTAATGCGGGAGTCGAAGTTCCATTTGTGACACTTAAATAGGAATTAGTCGAAGTCACATTGGTAACGGTTCCGCCGTTAGATCCCGTCACACCTTCGCACGTCAAGGCAGATCCGGACCACGACAGAAATGTTCCTGCTCCGCAGACGGGAAGCCCTGTTTTAATAACAAAGTCTGATGCTGATTTGCCTTCTAATTTTGCTGCTGAGAAAGCAAAAGGGACAGAGTGTATTTCTAAAGCAGGTGTGATCGACTTCCAGGTAGATCCGTCAAAAAATTGAACACGCAGTTTGCGCGTCTCGATCGCCGTCGGCGTGATCGGAGCGGTGCCATCACAATTTATAGAAACACCACTTTGAAAGGCCTCACTCAGTTGAAAAGCGGTGGTGGGATAGATTTTTGTGCCACTACCAATGGAGATATCAAAAACACCTTTGGTCGCAGAAAGGTTTACACCGTTCACCTGTTCACGGTACATGATGCAAGTCTCTGCCGCATTCGTGATCTCAAAACTAAAGCTGACATTATTATATAAAAGAGGAGTGCCATCGTCTTTCAAGATGCGCCCTTGATAATTCAAAGAATTAGGCGTAGCCCATAGCAGAGCCGGTATGAGAGCCCATATCAAAACGTTCAGCGGGAATAAAAATCTCATGCAAACGTTTCGGAATATTATTAAGAACTCTTGATCAGGCTGTCTACTTTTGGATCGCTAGAAGGACGAGAGGTGTATATTACTTATGGCGTTCTCTAAGAGAGCGATCCCATTTATTTTTTGATGTAGTAATTTGGGTCTAATTCAGTATGTCGACGGTCGACCGAAGTTCCATTATGACCGTGAGACTCTTTTCCTAAAGAAAGCTGCGCCCCTTCTTCGGAAATTTGCAAAAGCGTGAATCGAGTTTCGTCGGTGCGTGGTGGAGCATAGTCATCACAGATCAAGTCCGTGACGATTTTCTTTTCTCCCGTTTTCCAGTCATGAAACCCACAGTAGGCAATCATATTTAAAGCTTCTGTCACAGTGTCCGTCAAAGTGGTGTAGGAGGCTTGCTTCGCTTGAAGATCCAAGTTCACACCATCAATGGTAGCCGCAAACTTTTCTTCATAAATGATGTAAGGCTTAGAACAGCTTTCATCTTCATATCCTGTGTGCGTGAAGGTCCAATCTGAATTTTCAATATTTAGAACCGAAGCCAAAAAGTCCGTGTCGTCTTCATAACATGAACGCAGAAATTCACCTTGTGGGTTGACAGGGTTTGCGAAGACGAAGTTGGAAAAAAATGTCATAGCAAGAAGAAGTGTTTTCATAGAATCGAGCTTATTAAGAATTCGCGAAATAACAAGACAAAAAGCCCATGGCAGCAGGCAAAACTGTGTTTCGTCAAATCCATAAGAGTAAAATAGGGGTGTAAAGACATTGGAGGAGTTATGAAAGATTTCTCTCACTACCACAAACCCACGTCATCGGAATTGAAACACAAACTCAATCCCTTGCAATACGAAGTCACACAGATGGAAGGCACCGAACGACCGTTTTCAAATAAATACTGGGACAATCACGAAGAAGGTATTTACGTCGATGTCGTTTCTGGCGAGCCTCTTTTTAGTTCGTTAGATAAGTTTGATTCTTCTACCGGATGGCCTAGTTTCACCAAACCTTTGGATGAATCCTATGTCACGACGAAAGTAGACCGCAGTCTTTCTGTGCCACGCATTGAAGTGCGCAGTAAACTCGCGGACTGCCACCTAGGTCATATCTTTAATGACGGCCCGGCCCCCACAGGCAAACGTTACTGTTTAAACTCTGCCGCGCTTAAGTTCATTCCCGTCCGCGATTTAGAAAAAGAAGGCTACGAAGAATATCTGCCTTTATTTAAGAAACAAAAGGATGGCGAGCCCGAGGCTGGCGCGCCAGGTTATTAGGCATTCTCAATGCGCTTTCGTTTTGAAAAGGTCAGGGCTTTGTCGTTGGCATTCCTGATAAAAACACCTAAACATGCCTTCGCTAATTAAATAACGGAGGCATTTTTATGCGTATCTTACTTGCACTTGTTATGGTGTTGTCGGCGTCTTCTGCATTGGCAGCAGGCTGCGATAAATACATCCGCAACGAACGTTTAACAACAGCGATCAAAACAGTAGCTAAGCACACTCAATGGGGCTACCAAGAAATGTGCAACCACCCAATGATCTTGGACGTGGAAGCGACACCCACTCACACTATTGAACTGGTGAACGGGGAGTACGAAGAAATTCCTCACACACGTGTTCAACTTCACAGAGCTGAAGACAGCTGCTTGTACATGGTTCGTGATGCGTCACAAACTATCACTTCAAGTCGTTGCTATTCTGGATTCTAATTCTTATTTAGATTTGGAAATAAAAAAAGGAGTCGAAAGACTCCTTTTTTATTTTCAGATGTGCTTTTGCAGAACTATCTAAAATCGTAGCGGAAATAGAGCATAAAGATCATGTCGATTTTATTAGTTTTGATGTTCTTAAGATTGTAATCGACATAGTTCAAAAGTTTTCCATGCTTTTGCATGATTCTAAAACCGATTCTCCAGTTGTTTTTTCCTGTCGAAATATCTGCATAACCGGTGCCTTCATAGCCTGTGTTATAAAGCTTCGACTCATGACCTAGCTCCGCACGATAAGTCAGTGATGATGGAGAGCTTTGACACCACAAAATACCACCAACATTCGCTGCAACGTAGCTGGCTTCATTGATTGTAGAGCCGCGACCGCCACTTTCTGCAAATGCACGCACGCGACACATATTTTTCGCCATCAGATATTCTTTAGCGATACCAACGTACAATCCCAAGATCGCACCATTGCGAGTGTCTTTGCCGTTATCTACGTTGATGGGAGTTTTCATTTTGCCATTCTGGGCTTTATTGATCAACGCGTGGAACTTCGCCTGTTGAGTCGCGCCTTCAAGATATCCTCCTGGAGAGTCGGATTTAAGTTGTTGCCATCCAGCTTCCGCTTTCCAGTAAAAAGTCTTACCGCGGTTTTTATCGATATTATCTAGAACGATTTTAAGAACGTTTTCATTCGTAAAATGCTGGCTGACGTAACGGCCACCATCAGGCAGTTTGTAAGCCGTCCCATCGATCGGTTGAGTATAAAGGTCCGACGAGTATTCAAAACTCATGTAGTGACCTTGCGGCAAGAATCCGCCGATCACGATTTTTGAACCGTGCGTGTAGCCGTTGTCATCGGTCTCAGCCTCAACACCAACAGGGCTCAACACATTGTAGTCGTTTGTTAAAGCTAAATAGATGCTGACTTTACGAGGACGATCAAAATTTTCTCCAGGCAAGTAGCTTTTAAAAAGATCCGGGACTTCACGGAAGTCATCAAAATCAATTTTCAAAATCGTGTTCAAGCTTTCTTTCTGCACATACAGATGGGATTTGATCATATTGGCTTCGTACGCCTTAGATTGATCAAAGGGAACTTGCCAGTAGTGGTCGGGACTTGAAGAGGGAAGCTGCCAAAAGGAATTCTCTTCGGCGAAGGCCGACGGAGACATAAGAAGCGAAAGAGCGAGAACCGCTTTGTGCAGCATAAAACCACCTTTTGAAAGTGGCACTAGAGTTAAAGCACAAACATGAGAATAGCTATGCGTATTCAGGGCTCGAAGTTTTTTACCAAAAACAGTCAAAACTTCAGACAGTTTTCACTCTTAGGAATTGCTGGAACGGGAGATTTTTACTCTAACAGTTCTTTAATAAAGCGCGGAACTTCTGTCGAAGCACGTCCGACAAAATGAGCATCAAACGCAGGAGAGATCTCGGTGTCTTTCAAATTGATCTCAATCTTTTTCGCCTTCCACGCCAAGCGCACAAAGCCTGCTGCCGGATACACATTGCCACTGGTGCCGATGGAGATAAAGTAATCAGCTTTGTCTAAAGCCGCATAGATTTCTTCCATGTGGTGAGGCATTTCCCCAAACCACACGATATCAGGGCGCACGCCGCCTTTTCGCCCACAGGCCTCGCAGCTTTGGTCGACCGCCAAATCTTCGTTCCATTCGTAATGCTCATCACAATGGAGGCAGAAAACCTTGTCCAGTCGACCATGCATGTGGAGTAAGTGGGAAGAGCCGGCGCGGCGATGGAGGTTGTCGACATTCTGGGTGACTAGCAGGAAGTCCCCCTCCCACAGGCGTTCTAATTCAGCTAATGCGAGATGAGCCGGGTTTGGCTGGATTTTCGGGTCTTTCAGTTGAGCCCGTCTCAGGTTATAGAAGCGCTGAACCAACTTGGGGTCTCGAGCAAAAGCTTCAGGTGTGGCGACGTCTTCAATGCGGTGCTCTTCCCAAAGGCCGTCCTGGTCGCGAAATGTGCGAATCCCGCTCTCTGCCGAGATTCCAGCCCCCGTTAGGATGACGATGTTCTTAAATAGTCTTAAGTCCATTTATGCCTCGCGCAAAGCCGCGGATTCGTTGAGCTTTCAACTGATTTTCATTATGATCGGGCGTTCTTCAAAGAAAGGCAATAACAATGGCTTCGAAAATCGAAACGTCACCAGAAATGGTACAGAACGTTTACAAGAAGACAGCTGAAAGATTGGCTGTAGTTCGCAATCGTTTGAACCGCCCTTTGACATTGGCGGAGAAAATCTTGTTTGGTCACTTGGATGATCCACAAAATCAAGAGTTGGTTCGTGGAGAAAGTTTTCTTCTTCTAAGACCAGACCGTGTAGCGATGCAAGATGCGACAGCGCAAATGGCTTTGTTGCAATTTATGCTTGCGGGTAAAGATGAAGCAGCCGTTCCTTCAACAGTTCACTGCGATCACTTGATCCAAGCTTACAAAGGGAAAGACGCTGACATGGCGGCTTCCAACATGTCGAACAAAGAAGTTTTCGAATTCTTGGCGACGACATCTTCTCGTTACAACATCGGCTTCTGGAGACCCGGCGCCGGTATCATTCACCAAGTGATCCTTGAAAACTACGCGTTCCCAGGTGGCTTGATGATCGGTACAGACTCTCACACTCCGAATGCGGGTGGTTTGGGTATGTGTGCTGTGGGCGTGGGTGGTTCTGATGCTTCTGACGTGATGGTAGGACTTCCTTGGGAAGTTAAAAATCCAAAACTTATCGGTGTTCACTTGAAAGGTAAGTTGGGCGGTTGGGCTTCTGCGAAAGACGTGATCTTGAAACTTTGCGGAATGCTGACTGTAAAAGGTGGAACGGATAAAATCGTTGAGTACTTCGGTGAAGGCACTTCTTCCATCTCTTGTACGGGTAAAGCCACAATCACAAACATGGGTGCCGAGTTGGGTGCGACATGTTCTGTATTCCCGTATGACGAGCGCATGGGCGCTTACTTGAAATCAACAGGCCGTGATCAATTGGCGTCTATCGCTGATGCTCACAAAGACATCTTGTCTGCGGATGCAGACGTTGTTGCAAATCCTGGTAAATACTTCGACGAAGTTTACGAAATCGACTTGTCTGCTTTGGAACCACACCTTGTAGGTCCTCACACTCCAGACTTGGCTCGTCCTATCTCTGCTCTTAAAAAAGAAGTGGCAGAAAAAGGTTACACAGCGAAAATCTCTTCAGCCTTGATTGGTTCTTGCACGAACTCTTCATACGAAGATATCGGTCGCGCCGCTTTCGTAGCGAAACAAGCTATGGATATCGGCGTGAAAATGAATCAACCGTTCTTGGTTTCTCCAGGTTCAACACAAATCCAAAAGACCATTGAGCGCGACGGTCAAATGACGACGTTCAACGAAGTGGGTGCGACTGTTCTTGCGAACGCTTGCGGTCCTTGTATCGGTCAATGGAAACGTGACGACGTAAAATCGGGAGAGAAGAACACGATCGTGACTTCTTTCAACCGTAACTTCCGCGCTCGTAACGACGCGAACCCAGAAACTTTGGCATTCATCGCTTCTCCAGAGATCGTGATGGCATTGGGTCTTGCAGGTCGTTTGGATTTCAACCCAGCGACAGACGAACTTGAAGGACCAAAAGGTAAAATCAAGTTGCAAGCTCCGGTAGCTCCAGAACTTCCAGCTCAAGGTTTCATCCCTGATACGGAAGGTTACCAAAAACCAGCGGGTGCTCAGGCGCAAGTGGCCGTCAGCCCGACTTCAGAGCGTCTGCAACTTCTTTCTCCGTTCACGAAATGGGATGGTAAAGACTTCGTTGATAACTACGTTTTGGCAAAAGCTAAAGGTAAGTGTACAACGGATCATATCTCTCCGGGCGGTAAGTGGTTGAACTACCGTGGTCACTTAGACAACATCTCTAACAACATGTTGTTGGGTGCGGATAACGCATTCACGGGTGAAATCGGTAAAGGTCGCAACTTAATGACGGGTCAAACAGGTGTTGAGTTTGCTCAAGTCGCGCGCTCATACCAAAAAGCCGGCAAAGGCTGGGTGATCATCGGTGACGAAAACTACGGTGAAGGTTCTTCTCGTGAGCATGCAGCGATGTCTCCAAGATTCTTGGGTGCCACGGCTGTTGTGACGAAGTCCTTCGCTCGTATCCATGAAACAAACTTGAAAAAACAAGGTGTATTAGCTTTGACTTTCGTAAATCCAAAAGACTACGACAAGATCCAAGAAGAAGACCTTGTAAGCCTAGTAGATCTTAAAGATCTTGCTCCAGGTAAAAACGTGAAGATGATCCTTAAACACAAGGATGGTTCTTCTGAAGCTATCGAGTTGAAACACACTTACAACGCAGAACAGTTGAAATGGTTCCGCGCGGGAAGTGCGTTGAATTTGATTCGCGGACTTTAATTTAAATCTTTAAGATTTGATTGGGAAAGCCCTCGTCACAAACGAGGGCTTTTTTATTGTCGACAAGCCCCCCCCTTTGCCGCTAAGACTTTGTGGCATGTTGTCTTATCAAGAGCGCGTTCTAGGAATGTTATGGGGTTTGCACGCAGGAGATTCGTTAGGAGCTCCGTGGGAATTTTTGCCTCCGCAAGCCTCTTGGAACACGAAGACTGAAATCGTCGGCGGCGGTAAATTCAACTGGAAAGCCGGCGAAGCGACGGACGACACGGATTTGATGCTTTGTCTTTTGCGCGCATTAAAGAGTCCTCAAGAAATCTCGTTTGATATTCTTAAATCAGAAATGTTGAAATGGTATGCTAGTAATCCACCGGATATTGGCACCACAACAATCAAAGGACTGCAAAACCTTAAAGACGGTCTGCCGCTCAAAGACTGTGGTTATGTGAATAATGAGTTCCAGGGTAATGGTTCCATCATGCGTGTGGCGCCGCTCGCGCTTCTTCATGACAATGCTCATGGGAATTACCAAGATCAAGTTATTCAAGGTCTGCACGAAATCATGGTCACACAAACCAAGATGACTCATGGACATCATCACTGTGTCGATACGGATTTGATTTTTGTTCCAACAGTGAAGGCCGTCCTGGCTGGAAAAAACAAAGCAGAAATTTTTGCTACAGCTTTGCATGAAGCCGAAAAAGTCAGTCCATTTATTTATGAAAAGCTGAAATTCATCCCGCAAACCGAATGGAACGAGCTTTCCACTTCTGGATTCTGTGTAGATACATTGTGTGCGGGATTGTGGGCTTTTATGAAATTTGATTCGCTAGAAGACGCTTTGGTCGCGGTTGTCAATCGCGGCGATGATTCGGATTCTTGCGGAGCTGTCGCGGGCGTCTTATGCGGAGCTTATTATGGCCCGAAAGCCATTCCTGCGCGTTGGCTTGAAGTTCTGGAATACAAAGAAGAGATTGAAAAACTGTGCGCCGCTTTCTTTAAGAATTGAGGGGAATTTTAGAATGAAGCTGCTTTTATCTTTACTCGTGTTGAGTTTGATCAGTGTAGAGTCCCAGGCATTAAGCTTGGAATACTTTGCTGAAACATCTATTCCCACAGGGACAAAGTTTCAAAAAACGACGATCGGGGGGCTATCTGCGATCAGTTTTAATAACGGAACTTTGACGGCTCTTTCTGATGACAAGGGTCGCGCCGGGGATCCACGCTTTTACGAATTTGATCTTACAATCACTTCCGACAAAAAAGTGACGCTGACACCGAAAGCCGTTCGTTTTGTGACGGGACTTCCTATGGATGGCGATCGTAAAGCCATGTTAGATCCAGAAGGACTTGTGCGCTTGTCTTCAGGCGATTTAATTCTTTCCTCTGAAGGCAATAGCGACGCAAAACCTCGCGCGATGCCACGTATTTTTAGAACTTCACCTGAAGGTCTTTGGAAATCTGATTTTCCAATGCCAGATAAGTTTCTTCCAGAGGCGACAGGCGTCGAGACTAAAGGCATTCAAGGAAACCTGGCCTTTGAAAGCCTGACGACATGGAATGACGGTCAGTACGTCTTCACGACGACGGAAGCCGCTTTGACTCAAGATCTTGTAAATGGCAGAGAAGCGGAAGGCGACACCGTTCGCATTCTGAAATTTGAAGATCAAAAAGATAAAGGGTATGCGCCCATCGCTGAGTACGCTTATCACATCGACGCCTTCAATGAACTTCCGGCAGGAAAAGAAGTGATGAGAGGGGTTTCTGAAATGCTCGCTCTTTCAGAAACTAAAATGCTCGTGATGGAAAGAGGCGTGCGTGTTCTAGGCCCGAAAAAATGGGCGCAAACAGTTGCTATCTATTTGGCAGATTTATCAAAAGCTCAAAGTGTTCATGAGGCATCAAAACTTGAAGCCGGGACGTTTCAGCCGGTCGATAAAGTGAAGCTCGTCGACTTTGAAACAGATCTTCTTCAAGTGCGCGGTGAAAAGGTCATTCAGAATTTTGAGGCCATGGCGTGGGGGCCGAATCTTCCCGATGGCCGTCGCAGCCTTTTAGTCATGGTCGATAATAACTTTTCAAAAGCCGAACTGACAGAGTTCATTGTTTTTGCCGTAGACGGTGAATAATCTCTGAGTGTCTCAGGCTGAGACGCTCATTTGGTCTTTAAATTGCTTTTAAGATCTTCGACAGCTGAAGGTCGATCTAAAGGGTGCTCGCACGGGCGCGCGCCTTTTTTCGCCCGACAGGTGTCGAACTTAGGAGCAGTCCATGAAAAAAGCATTCTTAACAGTCACTGTGATTTCAGCCGTATTCACCTTAGCCGCTTGTGCGAAAAAGGATTCCGAATACGCAGCGAAAATGCGTCAAAAAAATGCCGGTGCGCAAGCAGGGCAGACGGCGACAAGTCACAAAGATGGCGTTCCTAAAAACGAAAAGAAAATAGCAACGAATCTTTGCGAAAAACCGAAGCAGACGGTGTGTGCGGTTCAAGAGGCGCCGATCGCAGAAACAATTCGTAAAGAAGGCCGTGAAAAAGCTTTGATCCAGCTAAAAAAAGAATTCCCACAGTTGTCGGCGGAATTCAAAGGAACAAACGAAGAGTTTCAAACAGGAAAGCTCTATAAGGAAGAGCTGCGCTTTTTGCATCTGTCAGATGCCGCTTACCGCATGATCTATGATTATGACAAAGACATCCAAGAGACCAAGACTCTTGTTCAGAAGCTCTATGCAGAGCACATTCAAGCCAGCGCACTTTCCGAAGAAGAAAAAAAGCATCAGATCAGCGTGATTAATTCCACTGAAGTGATGTCCATTTCAAGAATCATCGAAAATACTTATCCAGGCAAAAACGCGATGACCATTCTTGCGACCAGCAATTGTGAGGGGGATGGTCTAGGTTTAAGAGCGCACTCGTCATTACTTCCGGGAGCTTCCGCGGGTGTGATTTTAATGTGCCCTGGGCAATTACTTAAACTGGCTGGTAAAGACAAAGAAGATCGTATCACTTCATTAGTGATGCTGCTGGCTCACGAGATGTATCATCAACTTCAGTTCCAGACGCGCGTCGACGTTCAAGATGTCGAGGCATCGAAGTGTCTTCGCAACGCAATGCCTGAGCGTGACGCTAAATACTTTGAAACTCGCGAGCGAGAAGCTATGGCCGATATGACCGCAGGGCGTATTCTAATGGCTCACTTAAAAGCCGTGACAGATGTGAAGACAAAGCAAGACAGGATTTCCTTGGCTATGAACTGGTTATGTCATATCCCCGACGCGCACGAAGGCGACTCGGCAACACATTTTACCAACGAAGAGCGTATTAAAAATCTCCTCAAAATCAAAGAAGCTGACGTTCTGATTTGTGGAGAAGGACCGCGCTGCTAATTTTTTCGTGAAGCGGTGACCCCTGGACTTTGTTTTTAGGAAAGTTCAGAGCATAATAGGTGATCTCAAAGGAACCTAATGGCTCTGCAACTTTCTTTCAGCGTTACCGACAAATGTACGACCATCCTGCTTAAAGGCAGTTTGAATGAGTACTCTTCGGCCCTTGATGGGGTTGAGGTGAATCCTAATTTCGATTTAAGCATTGACCTTAAAGATCTGCAGGCGATCAATTCTTTAGGCATTCGCAATTTTCATAACTTCATTCAACGGGTGCGCTGTCAGCGTTTAAAGCTTTTTTATTGCCCCCGCGTTTTCGTGAATCAGTTAAATATGGTCGAAGGTTTTCTGCCCGATAAAGCAGAGATTGAAAGTTTCTTCGTGCCGTACTTTTCCGAACAAAGTGGCGAAGATGCGCAAGTACTTTTCACCAAGTTTTTGGAATATAAGAAAGTCAAAGACAAGATTGTTCTGAGTATACCTGAAATGCAGGACTCTCAAGGAAACCGTATGGACTTGGATGTCTTTAAGGACCAATACTTCCGCTTTTTAGACAAGTACTACTAAGGATTTTTAGTCGCCGGAGTTCTTCTGGAACCTCCGTTGGATCTTGCTTCACTTGGTTCTTCACTCAATGAAATTTTTAAACCGTGTTTGGCGGCGATCTCATCAAGCGCATGAGTGTGTTGCAGTTCGCGCAACTTCGTTTGAAATTTCTGAAATTCCAAGGCAGAAAATTTCTTGCGAGAAAAAACAATCGAGTATTCCGTAGGCTCACCCAGCCCTGTCACTTCGACAAGTTTGCTGCGATTTTTTTTAATCCAGGTCTTAGCGACATCGGCATTGGCATAGGCCAGGTCATAGCTGTTGTTTTCAACTTTTCTTAAGGTGTTGATCACGGTTTTTTCAGGATAAATTTTGAATTTCTTATCTACGTATTCGTGAACTTGTTGCAGGCTCACTTCGGTCATAGAAGGGGAAAAGACGCCGACTTTCAGATGGCTCAAAGAATCATAGTCTTTGATTTTTTTAGCAACAGCGGGGCGCGCAAAAAAAGAATAACGAGTGTCGAAGACCTTTTCTGAATAGTAGTAAACGCGTCCTCTTTGAGGAGAAGGACCCAGTGGGCAGCCAATGTCGGCTTCTCCTTCTTTCAACATGCGTAACATGTTACGTAAAGGTGCGATTTTAAATTTGCAGCTTTCTTCGTTGGATTCGCAGAGTTTTTTGAGGATGTCGTAGCAGGCTCCCTGAATTCCCGGACCGGCATCACTATAATAAAAGGGATCAAAATCGTGACCGACGACGACATGCGACTGGCCCTTAGCAGAGAGAGCCAGCGCTAAAAAAAATAATAAGCCTGGCAGAATGTTTTTCATGCTTTCAGCATAACTGAAAAGGGTTCCTATTAATCACGTCGTGCTGAAAAACAGGGTTAAAAACGTGAGCTAATAATTTTTAAAGAAATATTTTGGACCAATTGTCAGCCAAACGTAGAAGGCAAAAGAGTTAAACACGATGGCCCAGAGCAGGCGATTGCGACTGGTCTTAGTCAAAGGTACTTCCTGGCGCAGGACTCTATAACCCAACACCATCGAATAGAAGTTGCAAAGAAGAGGAATAAAAATACAGCCTAGAATCGCATTCCAAAGAGCCTTCTTGGCCATAGCTTGAGTTGTTTCCAGATCATTCTCATGAACGATTTGAATTCTCGGAGGCTCTCTTCGTTCTAGCTCTAAAGAGGCTTCCATATATTCGTGTTCGGGAATTTCCAGAGTCAGTTTTCCCAGAAGTTGTCCCAGATGGGGAGCCACGGTGCGGGTTTGTTCATCGCGCACACGCGGATGAAATCCTTGAGATTCCAAAAAAGATTTCACAACTTGCGCTTCAGAAAAATCAGCACAATCCATTAAGAACACAAAATTGGATGTCGAATTGTTCATGCTTAGGATTTTACTTTGTCGTCCCAGACCTGTACACAAGCATTTTTAGAAACTTTGCGTTCTTCAATCCAAGGGAAGACTTGTTTCATTCCATAGAATCCATCCATCCCGGACGTGTAATGAAACTGCTTTACTTGCTTAGTACGTGCATTAAATTTTTTCGGGAATAAAACGGCTTCAGTCGCAATCCTCATCGTATTTTCCCAGATATCCTGCTCAAAAGGCGGAGGTTTGGCGCCGGTCCAGAAGGCCTTGTCCTTACTTGATGGCGGGCAAAGACCGTGGCGCAGACTTGGATTGTCTTTACCATCAATCTTTTTAAGCCACAGTGAAAATTGAGAAGGAGATGTCACAACTTTTGCCAAAGGAGTTTTAATAGCGGCATGATCGCCTTTAATAAATTCGGCTTTACGCTGTGATGCTTCAGCACGATTGATGGAAATTTTAGCCACTGTCATCGGGTAGTGAAGACCATGTTTGAAACAACGAGCCATCTCGGCATAAAGTGTGCGCGCCAGGGCATCGACCTCGATCAAATCTTGTTGGGTCATGAGGGTGCCATCTTCTTTTTTAATTTTCGGTACACCTTGCTTTTTTAAAGCCGGAAGCACGTAAGCATCGTAGGGATTTCCGCCCGCATATGGCGATGGCGGATTTTTAGGATTGATCACGCAAGCGCCAACGTACGGCGACAGAGCTTTCGCCGTATCTGTGACCGAGTGATTTGATAAAGACTTTTGCAAAGGTTCTAAACTTTTTTGTATATCTTTAGCTGGAGTTTTTGCGCCCGGAGGACATTCTTCTTTTTCAGCCGCGGCCGTTCCATAGAAAGAACTCTTTTTAGCATTAGTCACATAAGCGGCGTCAATCCAACCCTGACCTTCTTGCGTATAGACTTTGCCATTCACCGTGCGCTTATAGCGGTACTTCACCTGAACGTATTCTTCCATTTCCAGTTTACCGGTGTAAGGATCTTCGACTTTCATTTTTTTGATGGGGGAAACAACTTCTATTTGCGCGGAACTATCGGGCCATGCGACAGATTTACATTTGGCATCGCCCGCACAGTTTTTCCAGTTCATACCGGGTTGATTGAATACGGAAACAATCTGACCGTCTTCAAGGTCTAGGTAGGCTTTTCCATTCGCCCAAAGGGTGCCGCTCGCAAAGATGAATAAAAACAAAAAGGCAATAAACCGCATAAGTTCTTTATCGATTTATTGCCTGTGAGCTTAAGGATTTTCTGTCTTCATTCTCAAATTAAGACAGAAGTTTTTTATTTAATAAGCGAGGAAACTTCAATCGCTGCTTGGTGAGCCGCCTCAAAGCAAGGAGTCATCCAGTTGTCTTGGTTCGCGAAGTGAATCACGTCGTGAATAGATGCAGAGGCAATCTGTGCTGTTCTTGCAGCAAGAAGACCTTTAGCCGCGACCGGAAGAGCATGTCCCCAGCGAGTCATGCGCACACCGTGAATGTCGTTTTGTGATAAACCCAAGGCATTAAGAACGGGCTCAATATCAGTAAGATACTTCGCTTTGTATTTGTCATGGGAGGCTGGGTTGAACAAGAACTGACGAGCGCCATCGTAAGCGATACCTTGGTACAAAGTCAGGACACTGTGCTGGGTTTTTTCTTCCTGAGCCCACGTTCCAAAACAAATGTCGGTGAAGCTTCGATCGCCGCGCTTCATTGCCGTCGGTGAGGGAGGCATTTTTCCTGTTAAGCAGTAAAGCTCATAGCTTGGACTTTGAATCGGCTTTTTCGTGATGATGTTTCCGACCAAGTAAGCACGGTAGGGAAGAAGATCAATCGTTGTATCTTGTTGCTTTGGCATTTGCGGAAGCAAACGACGAGCGACAAACTTAGGGCAAGCCATGACAACATGATTTGCTTTGATTTTCTTTAATACGCCCATGCCGTCAACATAAAGCACCGTTGCTCCGCCGCCTTCAGCCTTCACTCTTAAAACCATGCAGCCAGAGCGCAAGGATTCTTTGCCGGCATCTTTGCGAATTTGGATCGCCATCTTTTGCGCAACATAAGAGTTCCCACCTGGATACGCTAAAAGCGCTCCGGTCTCAGAACTGATGAAACCCAAATATTGAAAAGCAGAAAGTTCATCGATAGAGCCACAGAAAGAACTCCAGCCGTAAAGCTGCATGTACTCTTTGATATGCGGATGAATATTCGGGAATTCTTTATCGACCCACTCTTCCGCCGTCATTTGGTCATATTCTTTGGCGAAATCACTTTCGAAACCAAAGTCTGCTTCATTGAAGATCTGCTTTAAGCGTGCGTGGAACTTTTTAAAGTCGGCGTGAGCATCCGCACTGGCGCCTTCCCAGAAAGGACGCGCGAATTTTTTATTATAGAACACGGTGGTTTCATCACCCGTCTCACGACGGGCCTTATCGTGAATATCCAGCTCACGCAGTAAAATGCCTAATTGAGATTCGGCATCGGGTTCAGCCAAGTAAGCCGCACCAATGCTGTAGATCGCATCTTTGTACATTTCTCCCTTGGTGTTGCCACCCAAGCGATAATCCTGTTCAAGAAGGGCGATTTTTTTATGACGAAGATAGTAGGCGCTGGCGAGGCCACCAATACCACCACCGACGACAACGACGTCCAACTCTTCAGAGACTTTCGGTTCGCCACCTTGTTTTTCGATGTAGCCATCGATATTCCAAAGAATGTCGTGCGGGCGATCGATGTTGTCGCCATTAAAATCGAGGCTTGAAGATTCGTTGTCAGAAAGGCGTGCAATAGGCCAATCGTCAGTCAGGTTTTTGGATACCCAAGAAGAACCTTGAGCCAAGGTTTTCGTTGGAAGAGAAGAAAGAGCCGCCAATGTCGCTGTCGTCTTTAAAAAATCACGTCTTTGCATGGCGTCTAAATAAGTTTTCCAACTGAAAATCACAACTAGAGAAGCAGGGGCTTCTCTAGTTGAGAAGTAATTGAAATCCTAGTGCGGCTGTACCACGTCGTTACACGAAGGAACCGTGTAAGATTTTCTAAATAGAAGCTCTTCACGTTCTACGTTGCGGTTTGAAATACGTTTGTAAACCGGGATCGTCACGGTCAAGGGATATGAGCCATAGACGTCGACGTCTTTGCAAATACGTTGATTTGTATTCCAGAAGCAGTCTTCCACAGTGTGAACATAACTGATTGGAGTTGATAGATATTCACGTCCAACGACCACAACTTCCATGCGGTCACCGCCATAGCTTCGAGTCTCTGTGATGTCCACAGGCTTTTGTGTGCGCAAACGATCGCCATCTTGGCAAACGAACATGTAGTCAATAGAGCGACCCATGTACACTGTAGGGGCCTTCGGGTGAAGGTATTTTGAACGGTTGATTTCGTCCCATGACATATCCGCAGAGTAAGCGTGAGCAATCGCCGATGTAGAAAGAATTCCTAAAAATAGTGCGATGATTTTTTTCATACGATCTCCTTTAAAAGTTGTGATGATGGTTTTATTTCTGTTGCTTGAAAGTTCTCAACACAGGAACACCGGTTTTTGTTTTATGACTGATCCAACAGATTTCATTTGAGGCCAAAATGATGCTTTGAATCACGAGAAAACTCATGCAACACGGAACCCTTTCGGGTAAGGACTTCGTTCATGAATATTGCGATGCCTGAACTTACCGAAAAGCTGAATAGACCTGAAATCATCAAAAAATCCTGGGTGATCACTCTTTCCGGGACACGTTTTAATATCTTGGATCCAGACCCAGCAGCAGTGCGTATGGAAGACATTGCTTGTGCATTAGCTCGTCAGGCGCGCTTTAATGGACACACACGTTTTTTCTATAGCGTGGGTCAGCACTCTTGCTTAGGTGCAGAGGTTTCTCCAACGAAAGAGATCGCGTTGCACATGTTGTTTCATGATGCGACTGAAGCTTATGTCGGGGATTTGGTGTCTCCGGTAAAAGCGCTTCTACCTGATTTTGAAATTATAGAGTCGCGTATTCACTGGGCGATCTCGCAGAAATTCAATTTGGAATTCCCACTTCCCAAAGTCGTAAAACAGATCGATCGTCGTTTGCTAGCAACTGAGGTTCGCGACCTGATCACAAAGGATTTAGCTTCTTGGAATATCGGGGAGGATGAGCCTTTTGAGTTCCCTATCATCCCGTGGCCGCCGGAAGTGACAGAGGCGCGCTTCTTAGAAATCGCCCGCAATCTCATGAAATAAAAAAAGGCATCCCTCGGGATGCCTTTTTATTTTGTCTTTTCTAAAACAAATTATTTTTGCGCGTTCTTAGGAACTTTAGATTCATCCACCGTGATTTCGATTTCTACACGGCGGTTTTTAGCGCGAGCTTCTTTTGTTTTTCCTGGATCAACCGGGTTAGCCGCACCCATGCCCACTGCTGTTGCTGTGTTTGCAGGAACGCCTGATGCTACAAGCTGATTGCGAACAGCTTCTGCACGTTGTTGAGACAACGGGTTGTTCACCATTTGGCTGCCTGTATCGTCTGTGTAACCGCGAACTGTCAGAACATTCTCTGGATACTTCTTCATGATCGCCGCCAATTGATTGATGTTTTCTTTGGCTTGCGGTTTTAGGTCTGCTTTACCAGTGTCGAACAAGATATCACTTTTAAGTTTTGTGATAAGACCTTGCTCTGTTCTTTTTGTCTCTGCGATTTTTGCCAATTCTTTTTGTTGCTTATCCAAACGGTGACCAACAGCTCCGCCAAGACCTGCACCCAAGGCCGCACCGATCAACGCACCTTCATTGCGACGACCTGTTTGGTGACCAATCACGGCTCCCACAACGGCGCCCACACCGGCACCGATACCAGCACCTTTTGCTGTGTTTGGATTTTCGTTCGCTGTTGCACAGCCCGTAGCAATCATCGCCACTGCTGTCCCGATTAAAATTAACTTTTTCATGAATGAACTCCTCTAGGGCTCTATTATCAAAACAAAGCCGAATGAAGCGCAATATTAGAATCAATGCGTTGGACCTCGCGAAGAAGTTTACCTTACCTAGGGCCTGGATTAGAATTTTGAGGTAGCCCATGGAAAGGGGAATTTATGAGTAAGATTTTAAGCTGTGCTCTTATAGCACTTACTTTAGTGGCGTCTGCGGCTCACGCAGACAACTTGATTGTGGTCAACGGTGTGGCCGAGCGAGGCTTAGACCCGAATCTTGTAAACATCTCTATCAGCGTGTGGGCAAAAGCTCCAGCAGCAAAACAAGCCCAGCAAATGGCCGCTAGCCAGTTCAAGAATGTAAAGAAGGTCTTTGAGGATTTCAAAATCAAGAAAGAAGACGTTCAAACGGACAACTACAGTTTGAATCCTGAATACGAGTACGATCAAAAAACTCAGCAAAACAGAATGACGGGCTTCCGAGTGACTCAAAGCCTGCAAGTGACTTTGCGTAAAATTGATGACGCTGGAAACTTCTTGGACGCAATTGTGTCTGATAAGAAAACTCAGACTTCCGGAGTGAACGTTGCATCATTAACTTGGGATTCAGACAAAAGAATGCAGGTCGAAACAGCTGCTCTGGGGGACGCCGTTCGCGCCGCCAAAGTAAAAGCCGAAGAAATCGCCAAAGCGGCAGGAGTTAAAATCAAAGCCGTTGGTAAAATCACCAGCAACCAATCCCAATCACCACCGCAACCGTTCTATGCCACTTTCAATAAAGCCATCGCCGAAGCCGCATCCACAGACGTAGCTTCCGGCCAAATCAAAGTCCGCGTAGAAGTCACCGCCGAATACGAAATCAACTAAAAGGTGCCTGCTTCTTTTTTGTCGTGCAGAGCAGTACAAAAAAGAAGCAGGCACTTTAAAAAAAAAGAGGAGCTTATGGCTCCTCTTTTTTTTTAACACGAAGGGAAGCAGGTACCTATTGGACTGGGAATAGGTACGTCGTTGTCATGGCGTTTTTCTCAGTGATCGAGTGGATCTCGTAGATTTCAACGACGGCTTCAGTTTGTTTTAGGTTTTGTTTTAGCATGTAGTCGTTCACACGAGGGTAGACTTTCATAGGGCCGATGCCGGGAGAACCTGTGAAGACCGCCACAACGTATTTGCGCGCTGGAATTTCGCCAGATTTGAAGTCTTCAGGTAGGTTTGCTGGAACTTCAGCAACGATGCAACCCACTTTAGAGCGAAGGCGTGCTTCCTCTGTTGTTTGTGGATCATCCATGTATTCACCGAAAGTGCGACCACAAGGTGCGCCTTGTGAAGCCATGAATTTTTCCACTTTTTCGATCACTTTATTTACTTTGTGATAGGGGCCTACATGCTCAAGGTACACGGTTTTAAAAGGACCTTGCTGTGATTCAGAGATGTCGACGCCTTTCCAAGCTCCCAAATAGTTGGAAAGGAAAAGACCGAATGAAACCATCGCGACTAGAATGAAAAATAAAATATACTTCATGCTGTTATATCCATTTGATTGAGCAGCCCATAGAGGCCGTTTGTTCTTCAGAAACTTTTTGATCTTTTATTAAGGTTTGCACGGCTTCGTAAAGTTCGCGCTTTGTCACTTTGCTAGCATCTTTCCAAGAGTCATCCAGGCGACCGCGGTACGCAAGCTTGTGATTTTTATCATATACAAAGAAGTCCGGTGTACAGACCGCGCCGAACTTGTGAGCGACTTCTTGAGACTCATCGTAAAGATAAACAAACGGGTAAGATTTTTCTTCCGCACGTTTTTTTAGATTCTCAAAAGAGTCTTCAGGATGGGATTTCGCGTCGTTAGAGCAAATAGCAACAACCGATACGTTTTGTTTTTTCAAATCCTGACCCAGTTGAATCAGGCGGTCTTCAATGGCTTGAACATAGGGGCAGTGATTGCAGATGAACATCACAACCAAAGGATGTCCCGTCGGGAAATCTTTTAAGGAATAAGTTTTCCCGTCCGTTGCCGGAAGCTTAAACTCTGGACAAGCATTTCCTAAATCGGGGAACGGAGTGAATGTCAAAGCCATGATTTCCTCCTAAAGAGTCGTCCAATTGATTTTTTTATCGCCAATAAGCAGGCTGCCATCAGCCTCCATGCCGGTGTACTTTTCTTTCAACAAAGGATGTTGATTCAAAGCCGTCAACAAGGACAATTGATCTGTCGGACTTAAAGCTTCATCACAGTGAGAAACCGCATCTGTTAATTCAAACAACAAACGGTCCAAAAAAGCCATGTAGTCTTGGCCCAATAGGGGAGCGCCCTGAGGTAAAGATTCAATCAGGCTTGTTGCGGTTTCAACCTCTTCAGGAGAAGCAGTGACATTAAAGCCCAGGCCGATAATTAAGCGCACGTCGCTTCCTTGAACCAGGCTTTCTAAAAGAATGCCCGCCACTTTTTTATCTCCGATGTAAATGTCATTCGGAGCTTTCAAGTTCCAAGGTAAAAAGGGCCACGTTGTCGAACAGGCGCGGTAGACGGCGAGTCCCACCAAGCAAGAAGTCGTCGGCTGTGGTTTGATTCCCAAAAGAAAAGACCACGAACTTAGCAACGCACTTCCGTGATGGGCATCCAGCCACGTGTTTTTACCGCGGCCACGTCCAGCAGTTTGATGGTCCGTCACGTAAAGACACAAAGACTCTTCCAAAAGACTTTCTTCAAAGGCTTCTTCTTTAGCGAGAGAATTTGTGCTGTCTTGTTGTGTTTTGTAAGAGACATACAAGTGATTGCTTTCCGCCCACTGTGATGTCACTTGCCCAATACGGATGTCAGCTAAAGGAGTATCCATTAGTCCTCCCAGTGGAAGATAAGGCTCACGTCCGCGCAAGGTGCAGAGTGAGTCAAAGCACCGACGGAAATAAAGTTCACACCGATTTCAGCGACAGAGCGAACGCGCTCTAGATTCATGTTTCCGCTAGCTTCCGTTTCAACTTCGGCAGGGATCATGGTTAAAGCTTTTTTCAAAGTCTCGTTATCCATGTTGTCTAAGAGAAGGCGTTGAACGTTCAGACCGACAGCCTCTTTCACTTCTTCCAAAGTGCGAGCTTCCACTTCGATGGGAAGCTGAGAGTGTTCACGCACGCGATTCACCGCCGCTGTGATTCCACCCATCACAGAGATGTGATTGTCTTTGATAAGAATCGCAGTACTTAAATTCATGCGGTGATTCACACCACCCCCATGAACGACCGCGCGCTTTTCCAGTTCACGGAAAGCCGGTGTCGTTTTTCGAGTATCCAGGATTTTAGTCTTAGTTCCGGCAATTTGTTTCACGAAACGACGAGTGTGAGTAGCAATACCAGAAAGATGTCCCAAGAAATTCAAAGCTACACGCTCGGCTTTAAGAATTTGTACTAAGTCGCCTTCGATAGTGCAGATGATCTGATTTTTTAAAATCTCGTCACCTTCTTCAAAGTGCCACTTCACGCGGGCGCTGGGTTCTAAGGCTTGCATGGATTGTTCAAAAGCCATGGCTCCAGAAAGAACAATGTCTTCCTTGGCTTTCAGGCGAGCACGGCCCATGCGTGGTTTAAGTGCTAAAGATTCGGTAGTGACATCGCCTTGAGGCATGTCTTCTTTGATGGCAGCGCGGATGAGCTCCAACAATGTCATAGCAATCGACCTCTTTCAAAAGCACCAGGCTTTTATAAAGGCTGATGCTTAAATAGATTTCTCTGTTTCGCGGAGGATTTTATTGATCTCTTCGCGGATGATTCTTTCCGCGATTTCAGGAAGAACTTTCCAGCAAATAGACTCAATCACTTCGCGAGCTTCCTCACGAATAACCTTTTCCATCATATTGCCGTTTAAGTCTACTTTGGATTGAGAATTGGGCTGAGCATTAGAAGGTGCCGCTTTTTGTGGCCCTTTCGACAATGTTTCCATCATCTGCTCTTTCACTGATTTTTCAACTTTGTTAATGAAAGAGTCGGACTCTAAAGGAATTTTCGTCTTTGTCTGTGCCGCAGGCTTTTCAAAGCTGATTTCTTCAAAATCACCAGCGACTTCAATATGCGCTTGCGATAATTCGTCATCCTGCGGGATGACAAACTTAGAGGCAAAATCGTTATTTTCAGTCTCAGGCAAATTGATTTTAAATTTCGTCAAATCTTGATGAGCCCAACCACCTTCGTCATGCTCATCCGCCATTTTTGGATTCGTCAATGGAACCGAAGAAAATTCTTCGTCGTTCAACTCCAAAGGATTCACATCGGGATTTTCAATTTCAGGAATATGATCGAACTCATTTTCACCGGCTTCAGGAATTGCATAGATATTGCCGCTTTTTGAAGCCGTAACTTCCGCAACCTGCTGTTCTTGAGGGGATGAAGGCGTTTCTTCAAACTCAGGCATATCCGGAAAAGCCAAGAAATTGCTGATAGGATTGGACTTGGTCTTTTGCACCAAATCAGTGACGATCGAGCGCAAAAGATCCGCATCAAAAGGCTTTTCCAAGCGACGATCGGCTTGGCATTGAGTGGCTTTGGCTTCGTCGATCTCCATGAAACCGCTCCACATCAACACAACCGGGATGTGAGCTGTTTCAGAATCGTTCTTAAGATCAGAACAAACTTCGTAACCTGAACGCTTTGTCAAAAGTACGTCGGCAAATACAATATCGGGTTTGAAGCTTTTGGTGACGGCTAATACATCAAGTCCCACGGGAACGGCCTTCACTTCGACACCGAAGTCAGACAATGCCAGTTGCATTACTTTTTTGATTGTGGAACTCTCATCTGCAAGCAAGACGCGTAAAGCCATATGGAAAGTAGAATAGGAAAACCGGGAGTAGTCAAGTGAACAGAATCGACAGATACACAACATGGCTGTTTTGGGGATATTTCCTGGGTGGTCTTTTAGTGTTTTTGACGATCTTCACCGCTGTCGACGCCATGTCCACGATGGTGAATTATAAGAATGTCGCTCCCTCGGCACTCTTGAATTACTATCTGTATTCGTTCCCTGAAATCATTTCGAAGCTTCTTCCGGTTGCCTGTTTGTTGGGCACAATCTTGACGCTTTCAAGTTTGAATAAGGCGAATGAACTCGTCGCGTTATTTGCGAGTGGAATGAGTCTTCTGCGTATTTCCGCGCCGATCCTTATCTGCGTCAGCTTTATTTCTGTTCTGGGTTATTACGCCTCGGATCGCCTGATTCCAAAAGCGACGAAAGAAAAGAACTACATTCTTTATTATGATCTGAAAAAAGAGCCGCATCGTTTTTCGACGATCAAAACTGATAAGATCTGGTACCGCTCTAAGAACTCGATCTTCAACATTCAGACTTTGAACGCCAAAGGGGACCGCGCCCAAGGCTTGACGATGTATTTCTTCAACGATGCTTGGGATCTGGTGCAGATGATCACATCTCGCGAAGTCATCATTCAGGGCTCGCAGTGGCTACTTGAAAACGGTGCCGTCACGGTCTTTACCAAGAACTCCAGTTTTCCTTTAACGACACAGTTTAAAAAGAAAAACATTGTCATGGCCGAGGACTCCAAAGACCTGCAAAGCGCGGGTCAGACGGCCGATATGATGTCGCAGGCAGAGCTAAAACACTTTATCGAAAAGAACAAAAACGCGGGCCTGGATACAGTGGCCTATGAGGTCGACTATCACGCCAAGGTCAGCTTTGCCTTTGCCGGCCTCGTCATGTGTCTTTTAGGCATCCCTTTCAGCGTCGGGCGAGCTCGTTCGGGTGGTACAATGCTGAATGTCGGGATCTGCTTAGGGCTGGTTTTCGCCTATTACGTGTTTTATTCGTCGGGAATCACTTTAGGGCAGCATGGGACTTTGCCTCCTTATGTGGCTTCATGGATGCCCAACATTGTCATGACGGTCGTGGCCTTGGTCCTTCTCAAAAGGCTGAAACGCTGATATAATGGGGGCCTCTCGGAGGTTCCTATGATCATGAAAATCCTCACATTCCCAGATCCGAAATTGCGTGAAGTTTCTAAACCTGTCACGGAGTTTGGTCCTGAGCTAAAAAAGCTTTCCGAGGATATGATCGAAACTATGTACGACGCGAACGGCATCGGACTTGCGGCTCCGCAAGTGGGTGAGTTGGTGCGTATGGTTGTTATCGACACTCGCCCTAAAGATGATAAAGGTCGTCGTTATAAGTACGAAGACATGACGGATCTTGAAAAAGCCGTTCCTCAACCGTTGATTCTAATCAATCCCGAAATTGTTAAAGGCGAAGGCAAAACAACTTTCGACGAAGGTTGCTTATCTATCCCTGGTTACTACGAAACTGTGGAGCGCTATAACTATATCGAAATGAAAGCTTTTGATTTGAATGGCAAAGAGTTCATCGTAAAAACTGATGGTCTTCTTGCGATCTGTATGCAGCACGAGCTGGATCACTTAGAGGGCACTCTTTTCGTCGATCACTTGAGCTTCGTTAAAGGCAATAAGATCAAAAACCAAATCAAAAAGTACGGCTACCCTGTGAAAGATAAAGCGGCGGACGCCGGCAGTGCTGGAGCGGATGCGAAAGCTGGAGCAGGACCAGGCAAAGAAAAGTTGGAAGTGTGAGTAAGGTCCGCGTCTGTTTTCTTGGAACCCCTGAATTTGCCGTGACCTCTTTGCAAGCTCTTCTGAAAGATGAGCACTTTGAGGTCGTCGGAGTTGTCACTCAACCTGATCGTCCCGCAGGACGTAAATTGCAACTGACACCAAGTCCGGTGAAGGTTTTAGCTCAAGCCCACAATTTAAAAGTTATTTCTCCTGAATCCTTAAAAGCGGACGCCGCTGCTGTTGCAGAAATTGCTAGCTGGGGAGCAGAAGTTGGTGTTGTCGTCGCCTTCGGGCAAATTCTGACACAAAATTTTTTAGATTCTTTTCGTTTTGGCTGCGTGAATGTTCACGGATCTGTTTTGCCGCGATGGCGGGGAGCGGCTCCCATTCAACGTGCGATTGAAGCGGGCGATCTTGAAAGTGGCGTGACTCTACAAAAGATGGTGAAGAAGCTCGATGCTGGAGACATCATCGGCATTCGTCGCGTGAAGATCACTCCCGAAATGAATGCATTAGAACTTCACGATAAACTTGCAGAGTTGGGTGCGGATCTTTTGCGTGTGGAGCTGATGGATTATGTGCGTGGCAACTTAGCGCCCACGCCGCAAGATGAGTCGCAAGTCACCATTGCTAAAAAAATTGAAAAGCATGAATCGCAGGTGGACTGGAATCTTTCTGCAAAAGCGATTGACGGGAAAATTCGTGGTTTCGTTTACGGGCCGGGAGTTTTCACTTTGCTTCAAGGTAAAAAATTGAAACTGCATAAAGCGGTTCCCGTTAGTGGACCGGTGAGTGCAGAGCCAGGAAGTATCACGACAGTCAATGCAGATCACTTGTCGGTGGCGACAGGTGATGGCATTTTAAAAATATACGAAGTTCAGCCAGAGTCTCGCAATCGCATGAAGGTGGCGGACTTCTTAAAAGGTCATGATCTTAAAGTAGGAGACAAGCTCGGTGTCTAAGATGGTCGCTCCCTCTATTTTGTCAGCGGATTTTGCGAATCTTGAAAAAGAAATCAAGGCCGTTGCCGAAGCGGGGGCGGACTGGATTCACGTGGATGTGATGGACGGGCGCTTTGTTCCCAATATCACGATCGGTATTCCGGTTGTTAAGTCTTTGAAGAAAGTGTCTCCACTTCCCCTGGATGTTCACTTGATGATCGAAGAGCCCGAGCGCTACGTCGAAGATTTTATTAAGGCGGGTAGTGATTATTTAACCATTCACGTGGAAGCTACCAAAGATCCTGTTGCGGTTCTTCGCCGCATTCGTGAATTGGGTGCTAAACCTGGCATCACTTTGCGACCCAAAACTTCGTTAGCGACTGTTCTTCCGCTTTTGCCATTGTGTGATCTTGTATTAGTGATGACGGTAGAACCTGGTTTTGGTGGTCAGTCTTTCATGCACGACCAAATCGAAAAAATTTCGAAGCTGCGCCAGGAAATCAACGCAAAAAAATTGAATTGTCTTATTGAAGTCGATGGTGGCATCAACGCAGAAACCGCAAAGCTTTGCCACGAAGCCGATGTGTTTGTGGCAGGTAGTTACGTTTTTAGTAAAGACTATAAGACGGCAATTGCATCTTTAAAGTAAACCTTCCTTCGGAATATCAAAATAAAAAAATAAATCTAAATCGCGGCGGAAGAAATGGCGCGGGTAAACTGTTATTTTATAAGTTCACAAACGGTGATCCGTTTTCCAAATAAACTGCGCCTTTCTTTTCTTCCATCGCAATCAAGCTATGTCCCACACGCTTTGCTACCGAAGGTGTCAGCAAAGTCAGGGCTTTTTCAATATCGACAAATTTATGATCGCGAAGCTCGTAAGGGTCTAAGCGAATGCTTTGTGCTTGCACCTCTGTCAGCTCTTTGGCGGTGAAAAGGAATTGGATGTATTCGCCTTTGACGTCTTTGTTTGAAATATAATCGACAGAAATAAGATCGCGGGGATCAATGGCGATCGACAGCTCTTCGCGGACTTCGCGATGCAATCCTTCGAGGGGAGATTCTTCACCTTCGACAGTGCCTCCAGGCAAAATCCATCCCGGATTATAAGTTGGCTGCACTATCAACAAATCCCCCTTATAGAAAAGCAGTACGCCCGCGCCAATACGCTTTTTGGGCAGGGAGGCATAGAACTCTTTGTCATCCTTGAAGGTTCGTAACATAAGCGTTTCCCCTGGACTGGTTTTTCAACCAGAAGAACTCTTAGAAGGTCGTGTACGCAGTGGAAGTGTCATTGACCTCTGTAAAGAGTCCTTTCAAAATTTTAGACGAATCCTAAGTGTTTTGGATTACAAAAGGAGAATTTTATGAAAAAGCTCATGGCAGTCTTTGCTTTGATTCTAGGCTTTACAAGCGTGTCGCACGCCGATCTTTTAGTGGAGCCATATCTTGGCTATGAGATGGGTAAAACTAAAGATCCAGATGGTAAATTGGATGGTACTCAACTAGGGCTTCGTTTGGCTTACAAAACGCCAATTATGTTCTGGGCGGGACTTGATTACACTTTAGGAGTCAGCGCGGAATCAAAACCAGATGCTGGCGCGAATGAAGATGCAAAAAGAAGTACAGCTTATGGTGTTGTCGGTATCGATTTCCCAATCTTAGTGAGAGCTTGGGTTGGATATGGTTTCTTGAATGAAATCAAACTTGAAGATTCTGGTAAACTTAAAGGTTCTAACTACAAAGTGGGTGTCGCATTCACAGGCTTGCCATTCATTTCATTGAATCTTGAGTACTTAAATGAAACTTTCACAGAGCTTGATGGTAATGATTTGGCAACTGATGCAAAGAACGACTCTTACGTTCTTTCAGTCTCTTTACCTCTTGAGTTCTAATAAAAATCTAGAAGCAAAACTAAAAAGGAGTTGGTCAACCAACTCCTTTTTTTATTTTGAACAACTTCCAGGCGCGGGCACCCAAACACAGCCTAAGTACTTCGAACAGCCACGAGTCCCACGGGGGTAAAGCCATTTTAACGACTTCCGCAAAGGAACTGTTTCCGTTTAAGGAAACATTCAAAGACGCCGTACTGCCCAACCCCAAAAAGCACCAAATTACGCAAGGCGCAAACCACACAGAAAGTACCTAAACTAGAGTCCTTGCGCTAGGATGCGGTTCGTTTTTAAGGGAGTCAGTTCTATGCAAATTAACGGTGAAAACATCACTTTAGAAAACCTTTACCAAATCGCGACCACACCTAGCATGAAGGTGGAGTTGGCAGCCAGCGGTAGAGCGGCGATGCAAAAATCTCGTTCGTATATTGAAGGCCGCATTTCTAGTGGTGAAGTGATGTACGGAGTGAACACAGGTTTTGGTGCCTTTTCTTCCGTTCGTATCTCTGACGCTGAAATTGAGCAGTTGCAAAGAAATCTGATTCGTTCCCACTCAGTGGGTGTCGGCACTCCGTTCACGAAAAAAGAAACGCGTGCGATGATGGTTCTTCGTGCCAATGCTTTGGCTAAAGGTCACAGCGGTATCCGCCCGCTGGTCGTAGATAAAATCCTTGAGTTCCTCAACAACGACATCATCCCGGTAGTGCCTTCACAAGGCTCCGTAGGGGCGAGTGGTGACTTAGCCCCGCTTTCTCACTTAGCACTAACAATCATCGGCGAAGGTTTGGCGTGGGGTAAAGACGGTCAAGCCGTCGACGTCCGTGAATTGTTGAAAGAAAAAAACATCGAGCCTTTAGAGTTGAAAGCTAAAGAAGGTCTTTCAATGATCAACGGCTGTCAGGTGATGACGTCTGTCGGTCTTCTTTCATTGTGGGAAGCACGCCGTTTATTGTGGCTTGCGGATATCGCAGGCGCGATGTCTTTAGAAGGCCTTCGTGGCACACGCAAAGCTTTTGATCCCTTGATCTCGGCCACTCGTCCTCATCCAGGCGAAGCGAAAACAGCGCGCAACCTGATGAAAATTTTGGGCGAGACCAGCCAGATTTCTGAAAGTCATTCCATCAACGACCCTCGCGTACAAGATGCTTATTCACTTCGTTGTATGCCAGCAGTTCATGGGGCCGCTAAAGATGCTCTTCGTTATGTTGTTAAAGTTTTGGAAACTGAAGCCAACTCTTCAACAGACAATCCGTTGGTATTCGCCGATGAAAACAAAGTTCTTTCATGCGGCAACTTCCACGGAATGCCTGTGGCGCATGCGATGGACTTTGCCGGTATCGCCATTTCTTCTCAAGCCAGCATCAGTGAGTGCCGTATTTCTAAAATGATCTCAACTCAGATGAGTGAGCTTCCCGCGTTCTTAACTCCGAACGGTGGTTTGAACTCAGGTCACATGATTGTGCAAGTGGCGGCGGCTTCCTTGGTCAGCGAAAATAAAGTTTTGGCGCATCCTGCATCGGTGGATTCCATCCCGACTTCAGCGGAAAAAGAAGACCACGTATCAATGGGCACGATCGCCGCAAGAAAGTTCGCGCAAATTCTAAGAAACGCAGAACATGTTGTTGCTATGGAGCTGTTGTCGGCATGTCAGGCTATTGACATGTTAGCGCCACTTCAACCGAATGCGGCCGTGAAGGCTGTGTTTGATCACATTCGTAAAACAGTTCCATACGCTAAAGAAGATCGTATCTTCTACAAAGACATCGAAGCTATTAAAGCGATGATGCTTTCAAACGAGCTAGTGACTGTGGCTGAAAAAGCCGTCGGTCCGATGGAATGGTAATTTAATTTTTTATTTGGCACCTTTTGGAGGGAAAATGTCTCGTGTTGTAAAGGCTCCTACAGGAAATAAAATGGTTTGTAAGGGCTGGTTGCAAGAAGCTGCTTACAGAATGATTCAAAACAATTTGGATCCAGTGGTGGCAGAGCGTCCGGAAGATCTGGTTGTTTACGGTGGTATTGGTAAAGCCGCTCGTAACTGGGAAAGCTTTGATAAAATTCTTGAAGCTTTAAAAAATCTAGAAAACGACGAAACACTTTTGGTTCAATCGGGTAAGCCGATTGGAATCTTGAAAACTCATGAAGATGCTCCACGCGTTCTTCTTGCAAACTCGAACCTTGTACCGAAGTGGGCGACATGGGAACACTTCAATGAGCTCGATAAAAAAGGTCTGATGATGTACGGTCAGATGACGGCGGGTTCGTGGATCTACATCGGAACTCAAGGTATCATCCAGGGAACTTACGAATCATTCGTTGAAGCCGGTCGCCAACATTTTGGCGGAAACCTTAAAGGCCGTGTGATTTTGACGGCAGGCCTAGGTGGTATGGGTGGAGCGCAACCTCTTGCCGGTGTTTTTGCAGGTGCCACAGTTTTGGCCGTCGAAATTGATCCTACTCGTATTCAAAAACGTCTTGAAACAAAATACGTCGACGAAGTCGCTACAGATCTTGATGATGCTTTAGCACGCGTGAAAAAATACACAGCGTCTGGTGAAGCAAAATCCATCGCTCTTCTGGGCAATATGGCGACCGTTATTCATCAAATGATTGAAAAAGGTTTTACTCCGGATCTTTTGACAGACCAAACTTCAGCACATGATCCATTGGTGGGTTATATTCCTGAAGGTTGCACGGTCGAGACAGCGAAGGAATTCCGTGAGCGCGATCAAAAAGCTTATTTAGACGCAGCCTATGCTTCAATGGCAAAACATGTTCGCGGTATGCTGGCGATGAAAGATAAAGGGGCCGTGACTTTTGATTACGGTAACAACCTTCGTGCGCGCGCTTACGAAGCAGGTGTGACGAATGCCTTTGATTATCCTGGATTCGTACCTGCATTCATCCGCCCTCTATTCTGTAAAGGCAGTGGTCCTTTCCGCTGGGTGGCTTTGTCCGGCGATCCTAACGATATCAAAGTGACAGACGATGCGATGAGAAAGCTTTTCCCTCACAAGAAAGACCTACTTCGTTGGTTGGATATGGCTGAAGAGCGTATTGCGTTCCAAGGTCTGCCGGCGCGTATCTGCTGGCTTGAATACGGCGAGCGCGCTAAAGCGGGCTTGATGTTCAATCAGCTTGTGGCGGAAGGAAAAGTGAAAGCGCCGATCGTGATTGGTCGTGATCACTTGGATTGCGGTTCTGTCGCAAGTCCAAACCGTGAAACAGAAGCGATGAAAGATGGATCTGATGCCGTGAGTGACTGGGCTCTTCTGAATGCCCTTGTAAATACTGCTTGCGGAGCAACGTGGGTGAGCTTGCATCACGGCGGTGGCGTGGGCATGGGATATAGTCAACACGCAGGACAAGTTATCGTGGCCGACGGAACTGAAAAAGCCGCTCGTCGTTTAGAGCGCGTTCTCACTGCCGATCCAGCAATGGGCGTCTTCAGGCACTTGGATGCGGGCTATGAGCTTGCAAAAGAAGTCGCTGAAGAGCGCGGTGTGAAAAGTCTTTGGTTATAAATATGAAAGAGCCTTCTGATAAGAAGGCTCTTTTTCTTTCAATCTTTAGTCAGTGCTATCGTCTTCCTGCGGGATTGACAGCATTCGGTTGTGAAACAGATCTTTGTCTTTCGCGAAAATCGCCACTTCCTTTTCTTGAAAGTTTCATCTTTGGCTGCGCTGTTAAACCTTCTTCAAGTTCACGTGCAGGTTCGCGCGGAGAATCCATTGTGGTTTCAACTCCGGCTTTAGCGCGAGACTTCTTAGGTGATGCGGGAGGGGCTTTTTGAGTCGCGCGACTTTTTTTCATTTCCATTTTTGTTTGGGCTAGCTTTGGCGCTTTTTTAGTTTTCGCAGAAGCGGATTTTGCTTTTTTACGAGAACCTGTTTTCTTCTTTGCCGCCGCCGTAGCCGATCTTCTTTTTTGTGCCATGACTACTCCTTGGTTTACTGCAGTATTACGGAAGACCTTCATTTAACAAAGTTTCAGAAATGACATCTGTAGGTCGACATTGAAAAGGCCTGTCATAAGACTTATTGCGGGTCGGGTCATTGCAGCGTTTACTGAAATGGCCGTGCTTACGGTGCATCCGACAACAAAAGTACGGCGTACTTCACGGAGGCTCGTTTATGCAACATCTTGGTGTTAAGAAGAACGGTAAGAATTCGAAGTTGATTTTGGGTTTCTTCTTCCTCTTACTCTTAAGCATCTTTAATTTAGATGCGAAAGCGGCTCCCGACTTAGTGCGGGTTGGTAACCTTAAGTTCGCTCACTACGGCGCTATCAGTTATCTTTCCGAGTATTGCCATAAGTATAATTTAAATGTCCAAGAGCGGGTCTTCGCCAAGGGATTGGATATCGTTCCAGCCATTATTGCCGGTGAAATTGATGTGGCGGCCAGTGCGGCCGATGCCGCGATTGCGGGAAGAGCCGGGGGGGCACCCGTCTTTGCCGTTGCGGGTTTTTCTAAGGGAGGGGCCCGTATCGTGGTCGCTAAAGATTCCGGTATCAAAACAGTAAAAGATCTTAAAGGCAAAAAAGTCGGAGTCGCTCGCGGGGGAGCCCAAGAACTCTTACTTTATGCGGAACTAGCTAAGCACAATCTGACGTGGTCCGATCAACCCGGTAAAGATGTGCAAATTGTCTTCATGGCTTTTGCAGATTTAAATCAAGCTCTTCAATCTAAAAATATCATGGCGATGTCCCAAAGCGAACCGCAGTCTTCACAAGCTATTAACAAAGGCTTCGGCGTGGAACTTTTAAAGCCCTATGACACCGCGATGGGAGAGCCGATTCGTACCATGGTGATGACCGAAAAAATGTACAAAGAAAAAAGACCCGTAGCTGAAAGATTCATGAAGTGTTTTGTCGAGGCGACGAAACTTTTCATTGATAAACCCGAGATCGCCGAAAAGTTTGTCATTCAAAAAATGTTCAAAGGTCAAATCACTTCGCAGGATTTCAAAGATGCCATGGATAATGCGGATTACACTTACGACTTAACTGTCGAACACATGCAGATCACAACGGACATGATGGCAAAATACGGAGTGGGTCGTATGAAGAACCCTCCGAAGGCGGCGGACTGGGTGAAGTTAGATCTGTTGGCGGATGCAAAAAAAGCCGTCGGTGTTAAATAGCAGGAGATCATTTTGAAGAATTGGTCCTCATCTTTAAAGGGTATTTGGGTTCCTTTTTTGGTCGTCGCCCTTTGGGAGTTGGTGGTGCGTGCCGGATGGGTGAATCCTCAGGTCTTGCCTGCACCCTCATCTGTTCTTATCAAGTGGTATGAATACCTCTTACCCTATGAACCTTACGATCCCGCCAAAGAGTCATACTTCTCCTGGATGTTTTCCGGAGAACTCATTCGCGATTTGATCTCAAGCACCTACCGCGTGGCGGTGGGTTTTTTGATTGGGGCTGGCTTGGCTTTGCCATTGGGTCTGATGATGGGGGCAAGCACTCACGTGTATGATTATCTGAATCCTTTGATTCAAGTGTTAAGACCGATTCCCCCAATCGCGTATATTCCGCTGGCGATTTTGTGGTTCGGTCTTGGTGATCCACCGGCTGTCTTTCTGATTGCTCTGGGCGCTTTCTTTCCTGTCTTGATGAATACAATTGTCGGGGTGCGCGCGGTGGACAGCATTTATATTCGCGCTGCCAAAAACTTGGGGGCTACTCCCGGAGTCATGTTTATGAAAGTGATTTTACCAGCAGCAATGCCTTACATCTTAAGCGGCGTGCGTATTGGTATTGGAACAGGATTTATCTGTATGATCGTGGCCGAAATGATCGCGGTGAATAATGGTTTAGGCTATCGTATCTTGGAAGCTCGGGAATTCTTTTGGTCTGATAAAATTATCGCCGGTATGTTCTCTATCGGTCTTTTGGGGTTAGCCATCGACTCTGCTGTTAGCAAACTAAATAATTATCTTCTACGCTGGCATCGGGGGCTTGAATGAGCAAGGCGGCCCACATTGAAATCGAGCACGTTCATAAAGTCTTTAAAGGTGATGGCGGAGATGTCGTCGCCTTAAAAGATATCACCTTCGATATCCAACCCGGAGAGTTTGTGTGCCTGCTCGGTCCTTCCGGCTGCGGTAAGAGCACACTGCTTAATGCGATTGCGGGCTTCTCGTTACCGACCGAGGGACAAATCAAAGTCGAACAAAAATTGATTGCCGAACCCGGCCCGGACCGCGGCATGGTCTTTCAAGAATATGCGCTCTTTCCCTGGATGACGGTCGAAGAAAACATTGTCTTCGGTCTGAAGATTCGTAAAGAAAATCCAGATAAAATTACTAAGAAGCTGGATGATCTTTTAAGAATTTTAAAACTGACCGATTTTAAAAAACGTTTCCCCAAAGACCTTTCAGGAGGAATGAGGCAACGTGTGGCCATCGCAAGAGTCCTTGCCTTGGATTCTCCGATCATGCTGATGGATGAACCTTTCGGGGCTTTAGATGCCCTCACTCGGCGCAGTCTTCAAGATGAGCTTTTAAAAATTTGGAGTGAGTTTAAAAAGACCATCGTCTTTGTCACACACTCTATTGAAGAGTCCATTTATCTGGCAGATAGAATCATTGTGATGAGCTATCGCCCAGGAACAGTGAAGCGTGATATTCATGTGGGAATTCAGAGGCCCCGCAATCCCGCATCGCCGGAATTCAATGCTCTTAAAAAAGAACTGTCTGAACTTGTTATGGCAGAACAGAATCGTTTTGAAGAGGCGCAGCTGCGTGCGACGACCGGAGATTAGTCATCCTGCAAGGCGCGGGTGTTGATTTTGCCGCGAGACAGGCGAAGAACTTTGTGGCGCGCCCAACGCACAACATAACCCAGAAGCGAAAACGCAAATCCAAATCCCAACGTTGTCGCCGTTGAGATCAAACCTAAATGCAAAAAGTCTTTCATCGAAGGTGCTTCGGAATAAGAAAGTTTCAGCGAATTGCGAATTAGAAGGGGAAGAATGTATCCCAGGGTTACCAGCAAAGAATTTTCAATGATGTGCAGGAATTTCTTCGCTGCAAATCCGTGGATTAAAAACAGCAGACATAAGAAGTTGACCGAGTCGCCAAACACATTCCAACCAAACGCTTGATAAAGCAAAACGGTCGAGCCTGAAAAGAAAAGTACATAGTAAGTCCACAGGCTTCTAGAATGTAAAAAGGACTGCGAGTTTGGCATAGATCAAAGACCCTCTAACATTTACTCTATCAGAGGGGCTGTGATTTGAAATACTGTGACAGCAACTTAATGCGGTCCTAGACCAAGGAAGGTCCTAAGGACATTGGCAGGCGCGCAGACGGCAGGAAAGTACTTTTCCGTGATTGTCGTACTGGAATTCAAAGGCACGCTGGTCGTGCATTTCAAGGCTGACACTCGATCCATCTTTAAGATCTAATTTTGATTTTACTTCATGCTTTGTCACGGTTCCTTGAGCGAGCAAGGATTCGACAGTTTCATCGCTTTTCAACGGAAGACGTTCGGGATACCCTTCGGCATCCAATTTGAAATAGCGGATTTCTTTTTTATCCGCAGAGTTCGTGTTGTCAGCGGCAATCACGTGAACGCGACGAAGAGTTCCGTCTTTCAATGTCAGATGATAATTCTCAACGGCGATTTCTTCGCGAGCTACACCCACACTTTTTTGCAAGTACTCAAGCAAAGCTTCGGGTGTTGCAATAGCTTGGGCTGCAATTTCAGGAGCACAAGCTTTCAAAGACGCTAGGAAGTTGTCCTGTTGAGGTAAACTGTTCGCCGATTCGTCGCTGGCGTTGCGGTCAAGAAATGAAGAGTCAACCCCCGTCTCTGGAGTCGGTTGGGCCGCAGGCGTTTCGGCTGGCGTGCCCATCGCTTCGATGTGCGTTCCGTTGCCGTTTTGTTTTTCGTGAAAAAGAATGTGTAAGAAATAATAATCTGCAAGGACGCCTAAGATGAATAACACCAGCGCCCACAGAATCCATACTTTAAGAGTGATCGGTTTCATAGTTCCTATCTAGTTGTTTGAAAGATCCGGACTCCAAGAATCCCACGATTGACATGATCTTGCACGCTGCGAAGGTCCACGCGCTTCGCCCCAGCGATACTCAAGGTCATCGTGCGGATTATTGGAAATGAGGCCTGCAAACATGCGTCGCTTGAACTCAGCCAAATCCATTTTGCGCCCCGGGTAATATTCAGTAACGCAAACTGAGGCGCTGCTAACACCTAAAGATGTCATTTTAGAAGCTTCGTAAGCCGCACTTTGCTGGATGAACGGGAAGATTTTATTCAATTGCTGAACAGAGGCCGCACTCAGTTGATTGCCACCATTGATTTGCAAGATCTCGCGGTAAGCGCGACGCAAAGACATCATGTCGTCAAAAATGCGTTGATCACGATTTGGCGTCGAGTAGTTGTCGTAAGTTGCGTAGTTCATGCAGCGCGGATTCTTTTTGATGTAGTCGATACCTTCGCGCGCATAGTTCACGCGGTCTGTAAAGCCCACGCAAATAGTTTTCAACATACGTGCGACCATTTGATCGTCCGTTTCTTGACGAAGTGCCAAGCGGTTTTGCACGTAACGAACCCATTTGTTCAATGGAATGCGGTACTGTTCTTCGCTGTAACCTGGAACTTGCCACACGGGGATATTCAAAGCAGAAGCCGGTCTCCAAGCGCGGAAACCTGCGTGTCCGGAAGCTGCGTATTCTCCCTCGAAAACCCATTCAGGATTTGGCCAAGATTGACGTTCTTGCAAACCCAAACCCGTCGTTGCACCCACAACAGAGTTGTAAACTAGGTGAGGCACACCGATAGGCAAGATCTCTTTCACGGTCCATGAGTGATGATTTTTCTTCGTCGTTAAAATCAACGAACCGGAGCGAATCACATTGCGGTTGATGGCGACAGGGTAAGTGTCATTCGGAAGAGAGCGAGTGCTCATCGTTTCATAGATGAACCACAAGAAATTGCGCACGCGGTTGGTCTCGCTTTGACCATCCCAACGGCTCATCTTATTAGAGATCGTTCTTCCGGAAGATGTCGGATCTTGAGCGACGAAAGGCAGACGATTTTCATACGCAAAGATAATACGCATTGAATAAACCGTATCGGCACAATCGACTTTCAATCCATAATAAGGATTGCTTTGACCATTGGGTAAAGTGCGACGAGAGAAGAAGTCTGTGCGCCATTCAGTGCGCACCCATTCTGCATAACGATCTTCCCAAGCAGAAGACCAATCGTTGACGGACGTCCAAACGGCCGCAGACGCAGAAAAACTAGCAAGAAAAGTCGTTGTTACTAATAGTAGACGAAACATGACACCATCCTTAGAAGTGTTACACGGTGGCAGGGGTATATTGCGGCGAAGTAAGGATCAATGAATAATTTTTACTGCGTCGCGTGCCCTGTCGAATTTTCCAATGCAAGGCGTTAACATCCGTGTCCTATGCATAGAAACCCGCTTAAATTAGCACTCGTCCTACTGTTAGGACTTTCGTCGTGCCAGTCAAAAGAAGATCCGATGACCCGAGAAAAAGCACTTTCTAGGGGATTTTCTTTGTTGGATGACGGACGCACGGATGAGGCCATTTCTTACTTCGCGGAGCTATCGGCAAAAGATCCGCACTATCACGTGAAGCTGGCTTTGGCCTCAGCCTATGCGGCGCGGGCCGGGGTGAAGATCGAAAAGATTTATTCTTTTGTCGCCGTTAAAGAAATTCCCCAGATAGAAATCGCGCACTCGAAGACTTCAGAACCGACAACGGGACTTTTAAATGTGCTTCGCCAGATGTCTGCGCATTGGGAAAAAGTGCCAGAGCTTTCTTCCGCTCCTAGGGAAGATATATCGCGCGCGCTGCAAGTTCTTCATGACGTCACAGAGCCAGGAGCTGCGTTGTATTCCGCCACCTTAAGAATTGTGTATATCAAGTCCCTAGTGAGCGAAGGTCTGCGGAACTATCTCATCACCACGCAAGGTCAAGTGTGCACCGAAGAGTTACGACCCTTCTTTGCATGGTCGTTAAATATTTTAGATGTTGTGAAGTTGTTAGTGAAGGATGTGCAGAAATCCTTTCCTGAAAGACAAAAAGATTGTGAGCAGCTTCAAAACGACATTGAGAGAATAAAATCGGAAGCCTTAGCCAAGCCGTGGCCGCGGGAGACAGTATGCTTCTAAGGCTGATCTTATTTTTACTTTTCATTTCTTGTTTGGCTTCAGCAAATACGCTGCCATCCACCTTGCGTGATGGATCGACTCGTTTCTTGGCGCGTTCATTGGGCAGTTCTTGTTACACGATGGATAGCGTTCAAAAAGGTCTGCCGTGCAATCCTGCCGCTATCGCCAAAGATCGCGCCCGTCGATTCGATGCTGATATTTTCATGGGAAGCAATCTTGAGTACATCAAAGAAGCGGAAGATCTTTTGAAGGGCAAAGAGGACGAAGCCGCCGTTGCGAAGTTCTTTTCTCGCCGAGAAAATATTGAGGGAGAGTTTTCTTTTGAAGCCTCTTTTCAAGCTCCGAAATGGGGCGTGTCTTTTGAACCTTATCGCATCGTTGCCATATCGCGTATGGAAAATCCTTCTTTGCCGATGATTGATTTGCTTATAGCCGAAGAGCAAAGCGTGAAAGGACAGGCGGGAACTTATTTGTACGAGAATCTTTATGCGGGTATTCAGGTGCGCTACACGCATGTGCGATTTATCGGACAGTATTTCGCTTTGAGCGAAGCTTTTGCTGGAAACTCTCAAGAAATACTTGCTTCAGAAACACAAGAACTGGTGTACGTCGAACCGGGCCTTCTTTATGCCTGGGAAGATTTAGCTTGGCAGCCTCAGATTTCAGCGATGCTAAGTCAATGGGGCTTTTCGGATAGAAAAACCGAAGAGTATCCGATCAAACCTGAAGGGCTTCTTGGCGCTTCTATGAAACCCCTGGTGCCATTAGGTCTTTTCGAACTGGGTGTGCAGTTTCATCTGCATTCAGAAACTGAAAATGCGCGGGATGCTTTTCGTGTGGCGGCGGCTTACGAGTTGGGTATCCTTCATGCGGTGGCTAGTGTGTCAGAGTACGATCATTCTGCCGGCTTTCTTTTAACATTTAAAAACTTCACCAGTGGTTTAACGTACTGGAGCGAAAAAGTCAGTCGAGGCGTCTTTATTCAGATGGGAATCACGCTATGAAGCTGAGTCTCTTTTTGCTCATTCTTCTTTTAAGCCCATTGAAATCATTTTCTGAAGACGGACATTATGACGGTCCCGTTCAATGGAACGAATTTCGTAAACATGTTTTAGAAGAAGAAAAAGCTCAGGAGTTAAAAGGCTTAAGTTACATGATTTCAGGCGCGGTGGCGGCTGTCGGTGGAACGGTAGGATACTTTCACTCTGAAGAGATTTTCAGTCAGACACTTTTTGCAATCACGTCAAATGTGGGGCTGGCTGCGATCGGTGTTGGGGCCAGTTACTATTGGGCAGGAAGTGAGACCTCGTCTTTCTATTATGCCTTAGAGGGCTCATCACTTTCACTCGCACAAAAGAACGAAGTGCTGCAAAGATATCTTTTGAAACAAAACGAATTGCGGGAAAATCGCCGTTGGATTCGAGTCGCGACTCATGCTTTGATTGCGGCTGTGAATATTTATAGCGCCAGTCAATCCGAAGACGAAGACATGCGCGGTCTTTTTTATTTTTTAGGCGGGGCGAACGCCGTCCTGGCTATCTCTTACAGTTTCTAAATTTCACCGTCTCAAAATTAGAACTCTTCAAGAATTGTGGAAGCATCTAGACTTTCGTACCTTTAGTTTTGCTTTGAATAAACAGATAAGAAGCTGATGCACTATCAAAAAGGAGAGTAGGGTGAAGCAATCAAGGACATCCTTCTGGCTTTACACGTTTTGTTGTTTTACTTGCTTTGCAGTTTTCGGCTGGTACGGCTTGTATTACAGACCTGACGGGAGCGACTTCGCCTCTTCAGCAGAAGAGACAGTCATTCAGAAAATCAATTTGGCGAATCAGTCCGTTTCAACGATGACGGCTTCTCAAGAAGACATGACTTGTAACTGTCAATTTGGCGGCACACCTAATATTTTGAGCTTTGAAAAGCCTGAAGATTGCGGCAAAGACCGTAACTATCTTCAAGATAAATTCGAAGCTTTCAAAAAAGCAGATCCTCAAGGATTGTTTTCTGGAACTCGTGATTATTCTAAGACTGCAGAAGTTCTGCCTCGCAAATGCGCGCTTTATATCATGAGACGCTTCTGGAAAGACCGTGCGTTGACTCCAGAAGAAAAAAGGGAAGCCGACATTGCTTACAATCGCACCAAAGGTCCTACAGAACAACGTGAAGTGAAGGACGTTAAGGATTATAAGCATGATCCGCATTTATTTTCTAAGTGTGATAATGACCCTGAAGGTAAACCGGAGCGCTACGGGCACAAAGCCTGCGTGACAGAAGATTACGTTAACTTGGTTTATAACTCTTTGATTGATGTGGCTGACTGTCTTGATGTGCCTGCGAAATTCATTGCACCCAAACTTTCAAATGAAAGTGGTTTGCACGTGAACGCGTTTGGTCTGGTGAATGACGGTGGTATTGGTCAATTCACGGATCAAGCACTTGTCGACGTTCAGCAAAACTATCCAAATTTCAAAGGTCGTATCACGAACAGCGAAAAAGAGTCTTGCAAACGCTTGATGAAGATTCCTGGCGCCGTTCCGAAGAATGCGGAAGATATCAAAGCCGATGACGCCAATCGCTGCCATGCGATTTCGTCTCCGCCAAATCCATTGCGCAGCCTTGTGTATTACGGAATCTTTTATCATGCGACAAAACGCAATGCGAACAATGCCTTTGCTCGTTCCAAAGACAATAAAGATCCGAACTTCAAAGGTGCTGAACAGTTGATGAAGGATGCAGGTATTGATAGCTTTGACAAAGAGACCATCAAAGAGATGCTGTTTGTTATGGCTTACAATTCAGGCCCGGGCCGCCCTGCGATGTTCTTCCGCGAGTGGTTGAAGTACCGTATTGCCACTTTGAAGAAGTATCCGATCACGAAAGCCGATTTCGATATGAACTATTGGTACGAGCCGGGTCAGGGTAAATTCAAAGCAGGTGAAGCGCGAGCAAAAGCCATCTCTAAAGGTGGTAAGCCTTTGACGTTGGCGCAATACTTGTTTGCTTACAAAGATTCTATTTACATCCCAGCAGTGAAAGCGCAAGCACGTGTGTTGGATAAAGGTTTAGGAGCAGGAACATGCACAGAACAAAAATTCTTAGAGCTTTAATTTCTGTTTCTCTTTTTACCGCAGGAACTCCGGTTGCTGCGGCGAAAGTGGATGTGTTTTCAGAGTTCAATAAGAAAGTAGCGGCTTTAGAAACAGAGTTAAAGAAAGAAAAAGACGTGAACAAACGTTTCGATGCTTTCTTGAAAAGCTATAAAGACTTAAGTGATTTGCGTGCAAAGAACCCACGTCAATCTGAAGAAAAGGAACTGAACATGAGCCTTTTCATGGAGTCTTTATCTTACATGCCAGATAAAAAAGAATTTCAGGCTAAAAAGTGCCCGGAGTATAAAAAAGAAGTGACGTCTATGATGAAGTCTTACGATAAGAGCCAAAAAGAGGCCTATGTTGATAAGGCATTCCAAGTCGTGGATCTTATCTGTAAGTAGAATCCTCTTACGGCAAATAAAAAAAGCACGGTGCTGAACCGTGCTTTTTTTGTTTTTAAAAATCCAATTTATTGGAGAATGTCTTTTCTAAAATATCTGTTCGGTTCGCAATCATGTTCCTGATATGTCATGGGCACGGAATACGTGCTGCCATCGACGCTGAAATGCGCAGACACTTTATGCGACTTAAAATCTCCAGCGAAAGTTTTTTCCGTCACTTCTGAGGAAGTGAAAGACCATCCGCTTACTTTGAATCCGTTCACATCTTGTTCGTCAGTCGTTCCCATGCAGGATTTTACTAATGGACCATGGTATTCACACTTCGCTCTCGGCCATTCAAAACGTAAAATCGTCGGAAGTTTGCTGACAACGTTCGCGCGTTTTGCAATAGTACCGAGGTCGTTCGGAGTGACGATACCGTCATAGACGGGACGGTACTGCGGACCATTGTGATTGAAAATTTCAACAATCACAGTGTCGGCAGCTTCGCGGACAACGAAGCTTGTAGATGGGAACTCTGTAACGCAAGCCATATCCATTTTGTTTGATGCGGCTGATGCAAGTGAAAAAAGAATAATACTGATGGTAAATAGACATTTCATTGTGGTTCCTCAAACGTTCTTAATTAAAAAAGTATCAGCATTTAGGCTTTCCCCACAGTCGAGATTGCTAAAAACGGGAAGTCATACGATAAAAATGTTGGAGGCGAGCATGAAAAGTATCTTTTTAGCGGCATTTACTTGGCTTTTAGTCTTGGATGCTTCGGCAGCGATCCGCCAAGAAGTTCCCATTCAGAGCCAACGCAGTCTTCGTCAGCAGGTGGATAGTTACGCCGAACTTCTGCAAAAAGAAGTCGTCAAAGCACGTAATAATAAAGAGCGATTCAGTTCCGTTCACCGCGTCTTGGGGCAAATTAAAACTCTTCGTGACAACAGCGCTCCGCAGGGAGCTTTAGATGAAGCGCATATGGATTTAATGGTGAGCGTGTTAGAAAGCCTGCCTCAGCAGAAAAATTTCAAGCGTCGCGACTGTTATAAATATGAAAACGATCTGGTCAGCCAGTTTGAGCCGACGGCGGAAGAGGCTCCGATTGAGCCCGCGGTTCGACCGGGTTGGGATGTGCTTCAGTCACTTTGTCGATAAAATAAAAAAGCCTTCAGGATCCCTGAAGGCTTTTTAGTTTTTAGAACCTCAAAAATTACATTTGTCTTGTGCGTTTTTCTACGCCCAAGGCGGCTTCGCGAACCGCTTCACTGAGTGTTGGATGCGCGTGGAAAGAGCGAGCTAGATCTTCACTGCTGCCGCCGAATTCCATACAGACAACCACTTCATGAATGAGCTCAGAAACACTTGGTCCGACCATGTGCGCGCCCAAAATACGATCTGTTTTCTTGTCAGCGATGATTTTTACAAATCCCTCTGTGAAGCCTTTCGCGCGAGCACGGCCATTCGCCATGAATGGGAATTTACCAACGTTGAATTCAATGCCTTTTTCTTTCAATTGCTCTTCTGTCAATCCGACAGCCGCGATTTCTGGGTGCGTGTAGATGACGCCAGGGACTGTGTTGTAATTCACGTGTCCAGCATGACCTGCTAGCATCTCTGCTAAAGCCACGCCTTCTTCTTCCGCTTTATGTGCTAGCATTGGGCCCGCAATTACGTCACCGATGGCATAGATGCCAGGAACATTTGTTTGGAAGTGTTTATCAACAACGATACGACCTTGAGGATCTTTTTGGATGCCCATTTCTTCACAACCCACACCGTTTGTGAATGGTTTACGGCCCGTCGCGACCAGAACGACGTCGGCTTTCATGGAAGATGTTTTACCATCCGTCAAAGATTCGTAAGTAACTTCAATGCCGTCATTCAATGCTTTTGACGCTGTCACTTTAGTCGAAAGAAGGAAACTCATGCCTTCTTTTTCTAAACCGCGTTTAAGCACATTCATGCAGTCTTGGTCCATTGTTCCACCAAGGCGATTGGCGTATTCGATCACTGTTACTTTAGCGCCCAAACGCTGCCATACAGAACCAAGTTCAAGACCGATCACACCACCGCCCACAACGATCATTGTTTTTGGAACTTGTGAAAGAACCAATGCGCCCGTGTTAGAGACGATGCGTTTTTCATCGAATTTCAAGAAAGGAAGCTCAACCGGTGCAGAGCCTGTCGCGATCACGATGTTCTTTGTTGTTAGAACTTGCGTGTTGCCGTCGTCCGCTTTCACTTCCACTTTACCCGGAGCGACGATTTTACCGAAGCCAGTGAATGGAGTGATTTTATTTTTCTTAAACAGGAAGTTAATTCCTTCCGTATTTTGTTTTACGACTTTGTCTTTACGAGCCAACATTGTTGGAAGATCTAAATCCACTTTAGAAACTTTAATACCGTGGGCAGCAAAATCATGTTGAGCGGCCACGTAGTGTTCAGAACTTTCAAGAAGAGCTTTGGAAGGAATGCAACCGACGTTTAAGCATGTACCACCAAAAGTTTTATCTTTTTCGATAACAGCTGTTTTTAAACCCAACTGTGCGGCACGAATCGCGCCTACATATCCACCGGGTCCAGAACCAATAACGATTAGATCAAATTGTGTCTCGCTCATAGAAGCATCCTTTAGTGAAAAGCACTTATGCTTTTATACGATATACTAGCAGAAGGGTCACCAAAGAATCATCGCATTACCCGGACCGTTGAAAAAGGCCCATCCGGCTGCGTTGTCGGGCCCCTTCCGCCTTGCGGCTGGACCTTTTTGAACGGTCCTAGTGTTTTGGGTTTTGGGTGGGGGATTATTGTTGTTTTTTGTAGACGAGGCTATAGCTGCTTGTGGAGCGGTTTGTTGTGTTATGCCATAGGTCTGTGGGGCGATTTGATGGCCTTATTATTTTCGATAAATGAGGTTGGTGTTTAAAGAGTTGGGTCTTCGGGATTCTGAAGTTCCGTCGCGATCGGTGGATCTATAGCCGAATCTGAGATCGCCGGTTTTGCGTCCTATGTAGGGATTGTCTGTCGTTGCTACATCGAACAGGTCATAGTTTTTGTTTCCTGTGGATCCTATGGTCTTTCCATCGCAGGTCTGACCCATGATGTCCTTTGGTATATTGAGCTGCCAGTCCGTGAAACCACAGTAGGCGGATGTGTTAAGCGAAGTTTCTGCATCAACGGAGAGGGGCGTGACCGTCGCTAAAGAAAGTATCCAAGTAAGGTCTCCGGAATGGTCCAGCTTCGTGTTCGTGATACGAGTGATTTGAAACGTGCCGGTTTCATCAAGAGCTAAAAGCTTTGTCGTGCAGGTCGGGTCCGAGTAAGTGATGGTTTCCAACCTATAAGTGGCGTCCTCATTCATCAGAGCGTTGATTTTTGCGAAGACGGTTCCTTCGCTTTTGCAACCCGTTGTCCAATTTCCGTAAAGACTCTGAATCGAGCCGTATGTTGCCGTTGATAGTTCGCCAGTGCAACCTGCACAAGTCAGGGCGAAGAAACACAATGAAGATTGAAAAAGAGACTTCATGTCAGATAAATCGGATATTGTTTTATCTAACTATAAACAAATTTTGGTAAATAAAAAAAAGGCCCGGTTTGATACGGGCCTTTTTTTGGGTTTTTATTAGACTTCTAGTAGAAGTCTTTCTGGATCTTCGACAAGCTCCTTGATTTTTACAAGGAAGCTGACGGCTTCTTTCCCGTCGATGATTCTGTGGTCGTACGTTAATGCGACATACATCATAGGGCGGATTTCTACTTTTCCGTCGATCGCCATAGGGCGGTCTTGGATTTTGTGAAGTCCTAAGATAGCTGATTGCGGGTAGTTCAAGATCGGAGTTGAAAGCAGAGATCCGAACACGCCACCGTTTGTGATTGAGAAAGTCCCACCGCCTAAATCATTCGGAGTGATTTTTCCATCACGGCCTTTTGTAGCCAAATCACGGATGGCCATTTCAATTCCAGCTAATGAAAGAGTGTCAGCGTCTTTCACGTTGGGAACCATCAAGCCTTTTTCCGTCGATACCGCAATACCGATGTTGTAGTAATTGTGGTATTCGATATCAGAGCCTGTGATCCATGCATTCACGGCAGGGTAAGCCTTCAATGCTTCAACCGCGGCTTTTACGAAGAAGCCATTAAAGCCCAAGTTCAAGCCGTATTTTTCTTTGAACTTGTCTTTGTACTTCGCACGAAGCTCCATCACCTTCGTCATGTCGATTTCGTTGAAAGTCGTCAAAAGAGCGGCGGTGTTTTGCGCTTCTTTTAGTTTTTCAGCGATACGTTTGCGGATCGTCGTCATCGCTACAAGTTTTTTATCGCCTTGTTTTGAAGGACCACGAGCAGCCATCACATCCGCCGCAGAAACTTGCGGAGCTGCGGACTTAGCAGGGGCTGCTGCCGGAGCGGCTTTCGCTTGAGGTTGTACATCAAGAACATCACCCTTCGTCAAACGACCGTCTTTGCCAGTCCCTTGAACAGAAGAAGGATCTAGATTTTTTTCAGTTACAATTCTTTGCACAGCAGGGGAAAGGTGCGCTGACGCATCTTTGCCTGTGGAAGCTGCCTGTTGAGGAGCCGCTTGAGTTTGTGCTGGAGCTGATTCTGCTTTCGCAGGCTCTGCCGCTGCAGCACCCGCAGCTGGTTTTGCATCAGTATCCAAAGTAGCTACAGTCGCACCGATTTTTACCACGGCGCCAGCTTCGCTGCCTGGAAGAATAGTCAAGACACCGTCATTTTCAGCGACTACTTCAACACTGGCTTTGTCTGTTTCAAGCAGCATTAAAACATCGTTGCGTTTTACAAAGTCGCCGGATTTTTTTGTCCAGCTACCGATGGTTGCTTCTGTGATGGATTCCCCAACCGTAGGAACTTTAATCTCTTGTTTCATTTACAAAGTCCTAAACTGCGCCTTAGGCGCCAAAAATGGATTTAATAATTTCAGCCTGCTCAATCGCGTGACGGTATGTAGAGCCCGTCGCCGGAGAAGATCTCTCTGGACGGCCCGCATATTCAAAGCCCAGCTTCATGCCGGCTTTGCCAACCACATCGACAAACTTAAAGTACACATTCTGGAAAGCACCCATGTTTTTAGGTTCTTCTTGGGCCCAGATCAAAGTTTTTGCCTTTGGATAAGACTTCAAAACTTCAGTGACTTGTTTTGCAGGGAAAGGATAGATCTGCTCTAGTCGAACCAAAGCGATATTGTCCTTCTTCGTTTTTTCTCTTTCTTCTAACAACTCGTAGTAAAGTTTGCCGGAAACAAACACCACTGTATCCACTTTGGATTTATCAACAGTATCCGCAATCACTTCTTGGAATTGACCGTTTGCCAACTCTTCCAAAGTTGAAACCGCACGTGGGTGACGAAGTAAAGACTTCGGTGACATCACGACAAGTGGTTTGCGGAAATCACGGTGCATTTGACGGCGAAGAGCATGATAGATCTGCGCTGGAGTCGTCAAGTTGCACACTTGCAAATTGTTTTGCGCTGCCAGTTGCAAGAAACGCTCAAGACGAGCCGAAGAGTGCTCAGGTCCTTGACCTTCGTATCCGTGAGGCAGAAGCATCACAAGACCGCTCATTTGTTGCCATTTAGATTCGGCGGCCGCGATGTATTGGTCGATCACAATTTGGGCTCCGTTAACGAAGTCACCGAATTGCGCTTCCCACATAACTAGGGAACGAGGATCTTGGTTTGAGTAACCATATTCAAAACCAAGTACGCCGTATTCTGAAAGAATACTTTCAGCCACAAGCAGGTTGGCTTTCGGGTTTAGATCGGCAAGGGGGAAGTACGCCTTGCCTGTTTTGAAATCATACATACCCGCATGACGATGAGTGAAGGTGCCGCGCACGCAGTCTTCACCGGTCAAACGAACGCTGGAACCTTCGTGAAGAAGAGTTCCGTAAGCAAGAAGTTCACCCATACCCCAGTCGATAGGATCTTTTCCTGCGCCCATATTTTTACGGGTCTCAAGAAGTTTGATCAATTTAGGGTGAGGAGTGAAACCCTCTGGGAAAGAACCGATTTTTTCGCCGATCTTTTTCAGAGTGTTGATATCGAATTTTGTATTAGCTGGTTTTTCAAAGTCCGCGTCCGTCGCGCGACGAAGACCTTTCCAAGGGCCCTCGAATTTGAAGTTCTTAAGCTTCGGCGCTGTTTTCTTTGTTTCTTCAAAGATGGATTGCAAACGATCCATCGCTTTTTGGTAAAGATCGTCAATAAATTTTTGATCTAAGCTGCCTTCAGCGACAAGTTTTTTGCCGTAGATTTCACGCACTGTCTGGTGAGCTTTAATGAGCTCGTACATTTGCGGTTGAGTGAAAGCAGGTTCGTCACCTTCGTTGTGTCCGTACTTACGGTAACAGATCAAGTTGATAACAACGTCTTTGCCGAATTCTTGACGGTAGCGAAGAGCGATGTCCATCGCACGCACAGCACTTTCAACATCATCACCGTTCACATGAAGAACCGGTGTGAAAGTCATTTTCGCCGCATCAGAAGCATAGCGAGTAGAACGAGTATCAAAACCATTTGTTGTGAAACCAACTTGGTTGTCCAAGATCACGTGAATAGTTCCGCCGACAGTGTGAGATTTGACTCCCGCCATTTGCAAAACTTCTTGCACAATACCTTGGCCCGCGAAAGCCGCATCACCATGAATAAGAACAGGAACTACTTTTTTACGAGTGTTGTCACCCAACGCATCTTGAGCCGCGCGAGCCATACCGACAGCCACGGCATTCACAGTTTCTAAGTGGGAAGGGTTGTAAGCCATCGTCACTTTGCAAGTGCCGTTCGCTGTTTTCTTTTCAGAAACATAACCCAGGTGGTACTTCACGTCGCCATCAAAACCTTCCACAGGTTCTGCTAATTCAAGCGGTCCGTTGAAGTCACCGAAAACGTACTCTTCACCTTTACCGAAGAAGTTCACAAGAATATTCACGCGACCACGGTGAGCCATGCCGACGAAAACTTCTTGAACTTGCAGGCCTGTGCCTTTGTTCACCAAAGTGTCCATCATTGGAAGAATGGAATCTGCCCCTTCCACAGAGAAACGTTTTTTACCCACGTAACGTGTGTGCACGAATTTTTCTAAAGTCTCAGCCTTCGTCAAAGACGACAAAGCGTTTTTCTTATCGTCCAAAGAAAGCTTGCCAGCGTTCGCTGTTTCAAACTCTGTTTGCAACCATTGAACTTCTTTGGGAGAAGCGTCGGCGGCTTGCAACGCCAAAGTGCCGCAATAGATTTTTTTAAGTTGCGCGATAATGTCTGAAAGTGTTGCACCTTGTTTGCCGATCAAAGAGCCTACTTGGAATTTTGCAGACAAATCTTTTTCGCTCAAACCGAAGCGTTTCAAAGAAAGCAATTCGCTTTCTTTCGGAGCGTACAGAGGATTTAAGTTCGCTTCCGTGTGGCCTTCAGCGCGATAGGCTTGGATCAATTGAAAAACCGCGAGCTCTTTGTCGGACATTCCGAATTTGCCTTCTTGAGCAAACTCGACTCCCTCAAAAAAACTTCTCCACTCAACGGCAAGCGAATCCGGATTGGATTTGAAATCTGCGTAAAGCTGTTCAATGTATTCAAGGTTGGCGCGATTGATGCCACTGCTATTGTTCACGGTGTTTTCTCCACGTTTTAGACGCCTGCTAATTTTTCAAAATCTTGGGAGTTTGACACGCCTTAATGCGTGGCGATATCACAAGCTTTTGATGTAAAAGAAGGCCCTGCCATGATAGCTCTTTTTCTATGTAAATTGAAGGAGTTTAAACTGTGTATAAGTTAGTTCTAATTCGACACGGTGAGAGTGTGTGGAACCAAGAAAACCGTTTTACCGGATGGCAAGACGTAGATCTTTCAGAAAAAGGTCGAGCCGAAGCTCTAAAAGGCGGGAAAGCACTCAAAGATAGAGGCTTTAGCTTTGATATCGCTTACACAAGCATGCTCAAAAGAGCGATTAAAACTCTGAACTTCGTTTTGGATGAAGTGGATCAAGTGTGGCTTCCAGTACACAAAGACTGGCGTTTGAATGAGCGTCATTATGGAGCTCTGCAAGGTCTGAACAAAGCTGAAACCGCGGCTCGTCATGGTGAGGACCAAGTGAAAATTTGGAGACGTAGTTATGATGTTCCGCCTCCAGCAATGGATGTGAACGATCCTCGCCATCCTTCTCATGATCCGCGTTATAAAGATGTGGACCCAAAAATTCTGCCAAGCCAAGAGTCTTTGAAAGACACGGTCGCGCGTTTCTTGCCTTTGTGGAACAACACGATCGCTCCGACGATCAAATCGGGAAAGAATGTTTTGATCGTGGCGCATGGGAACAGTTTGCGTGCCTTGATGCAACATCTTGAAGGCATGACTCCGGATGAAATCATGGGAGTGAATATGCCAACGGGTATTCCTATGATGTACGAGTTGGACGCAAACTTTAAGGTCCTGAAGAAGGAATTCATCGGAGACCCTGAAGAAGTGAAAGCGGCCATCGAAGCCGTCGCTAACCAAGGGAAAGCCAAGTAGTTTCCCGGATCGAAACAGCGAGTGTTTCATAGTGAATCACTAAGAGTGAAAGTCAGGTAAATCTCAGGACCTACCGGACTTTTGTATCTTAAGTTTGATATCCTGTGTGTCGATATGGACAGATAGGAGATTCGCCATGAAACCACTCTTCTGGCTAGAACGTTCTATCTTGAAGCCGAACAACAAAGGTAGCGCCTTTGTCCAAGCCCTCGTCGCCGTTGGTGTCGTGGGCGTTATGCTTTATTTCTTATCTCCGCAAGTCATTAAACATCGTCAACAAGTGACGAAGACCGCTTCTATCATCACGGCGCGATTGGCGTTGCACTCGATGATGGACTTTACGTTGTTTGGTATCAAACAACGCTGGTGTTTTTCTAAAGACTGGATGCCGGAAAAATGCGGCGACAACATGAACGGAGTGCTTGCGCATCCGCGTTCTATCGAGCGTATGTTGATGAAGGCCGAAACGGTGAACTTTTTGCGTTTGGCCGGTGTTACAAATCCAGAAAAAGCTCCCTTGATTCGATTTGGCGAGACGATCAACTTAAAAACTTTCAGTGCCCTTCATCCTGTTTACAAAATCGTATCTGAGTTAAAGGGTTATAAAACCGAAGCGATTCGCATTGACATAGCACGCGATAATCGCGGTGTGATTCCCGAATACGGCCGAGAGCTTTATCTTACGGTCAAAATCAGTTTGTTGGATGGTTCAGGCAAACCGATTCTGGTCGGCGGCAGTGAATTAACGACGACTTCAAAAATCGGCGTATATCCTCGCGAAGTGGGAAGCTTTGCTTTGCTCGTGGCTGGTGATCTTCACTTAGATAAAGAGAATAGATCCGGTGTCCCTGAAGCAAAAGGGGATGCAGCCCTAAAACAATTTTCTTCTAGAAATGATCGTTTAAGATTTCCAGGACTTATTTTTGAAAGTCCGGTGTTTGTAAATGGAGCGGTTCGCTTACCCGCGGCACCTGATTTAGAGTCTGACGAAAAGGGCGTTGATACAGTTTATACGCCAGTGACATTCAAAGATAAGATTATTTTAGGTGAAGGCCCGGTGCTTCGTAGGAACGCCGAGTTTCAACCTCGAAGCGCGGGAGCCGACTCAGATCAGTTCTGGGCGAACATCCGCCAGTTTGGTGGCTTTCAAAAAGGGGTTGAGCTGGATGGCGCGCGCGACATCGGTTTAGACTTCCTTTCCGGCTTTCAGACCAGTGGCGATACGGTGGATCCTTCGGATTTAAAAAAATGTGTCGAGTACAATCTTTCAAAATATGATTTGAAAAGCACGATTAACAGTCAGCTGCGTGGTCAAATTTTACGAAATACAGGCAGTAAACATCAGTACCGTCTGGGTATGACGGACAAAAACCGATTCAATCCGCAAACGGGTGAAGTCGATGCGCCGAATGCAATCCGCGGTATTCTGAATACATTTAACCTGACAAAAAAAGAAGCCGCTGTAGCGAAGTTCACTATGAGCTTCGGTCAGTCCGTTGTCGTTTTGGGTGAGATTCCAGATAACGGAACAGTGACGTTAGAGCCGAAAATTGATCTTTCTGGCTTAAAGGATTCGATCAGACGGAAACTTGCAGACGCCCAGTTTGCAAAAGAAAGACTTGAACAGGATATTAGAGAAATTGAAAATGCATTAGCTCGTGCGAACAGAGACCTTGAGCAAACAGAAGATAACTTGCGTGAAGCCCGTGATAAAAAAGACCGTGACCGCATAGCTCGTCTTGAGGATCGTGTTGAAGATATTAAAAGACAGATTCGCGAAATCAACCGTGCAAAAGAAAATAAAAACAATGATCTTGCTCGAGCTTCAGAGCAAGTAACTACGTTCGAAAGACAATTGGCGGCAGTGGAATCTAAAGAAGGTGTGCAACCCAAAGTGCATATCACATTAAAGTATCCTCAAGATCCTAACAACCCTAACTCCACGAACTCCGGAAATGCTTCTTTCCGTGACCTTGAAGTCTCTTTTGAAAATGAAGAGATGCTACTTGATAGTAACGGCAACCCGCTTTCCCTGAATATGCGCCTTGAGGCATATGACGTTTCTTATTATAAAAAGTATTCTTTAAGACCGTGGTCCAATAATAACGTAGGTACTTTGCAGTTCAGTCGTGAAGGTACGGCGATTAAAGGTTCTCAGTATCTTGGAGACCAGTACGGGCAATGGCGTGGGGAGCTACCGAATGAGAACGCATATAAAAACTATGACATAATTTGCAAAACTCCGGAAAACTCTGCCTTCGGTTTGAGTGACTGGGGACTGTCGTTCGCTCCAAACGCGAAATTCTCTTGGTCATTTACCGAAAAGTATGAAAATCGAAAGGACATTGAGTTGAAGCGTGAGAACGCTTATAAGGCCGGGGGTATTTCTAATGTCGACTTCCAAGTCGTGTCTATGGCTAAAAATTGTATTATTAAAAGCACCGCAAATTTTGTAGCAGGTTTCTTTACATGTGAAAAACTAATAATTGAGCCTCGTGGTGAGCCATTGCGAATTATCGGTAGTTTTATCGTAACAAACGGAATTGATATTGATGATACCGCCTATAATCATGGAATTCGTTGGAGTACAATTTATCATCCAATGGCTACTTATGAGTTGCGCCAAGCACGCGTGCTAAAAGGCATCAACGGACAGGATTGTTCGACAATTGCCCGCTATCCTGTATGGCATCCTTATCCTTCAATGATAAATGTGGCAAATCTATATCGCTGTAATTCGATCGCTCTTCGTTCGAAGGCCGATCCGTTCCGTTGGACATCCGTAGACCCAGATTGCGGTCTCTCAAGTTCGACTGGAACAGCGACGACTTGTAAGAACCGTCTTGTTCATTTTTATGTATTAGAAATTTCGCGGGAGTCCGGCATATGATGTCGCAACTCAAGAACCAAAAAGGTATTTCGATCTTAGAATCGCTGCTTGGAATGGCCATGATTACGTTAGTTGGTTCGTTCTTTATTTCAGGAACTATCAACATGCGTAAAGTCGCTAAAGAAAGCGGTACGAAGAACTCTTTGTACAAACAGATCAACGACGTGATTGAAAATATCCGCCCGAATGTTCGTATGTATCAAATCAATTATTCCACGTCAGACAAGTCACGCAGTGAAGCTCTGGCTTTAGACAAGCTTCCTATGGCCTGGGGAAATGGTAAAATTTTGCCGGCAAAAGATTGTTCTGAATGTCCAGGACGATATGGCTTCGTGGTGCAGGCATCACCAGAATTTAAGGGATTGTATTTAGTGACGGTAAGAATGAGTCATAAAGATTGGTCGCAGGCTCAAGGTGACGGAAGTCTTCCTAGCAATCCAGCCAACTATGGCTTTCAAGATTATCAGTTTGTGGTGAACTCACAATGAAGTTGAATCAAAAAGGTTTCTCATTAGCAGAAATGGTTGTCGGTGTGGCCCTCCTCGGGATCATGGGGATGGTTGCCGCATCTTTCTTTGTTTTTACTGCAAAGACCAAAGATCAAATCACCAATGAGATCGAAGATAAGGTTGATAACATCATCGCTGAGCGTATGATTCTTAAAGACCTTAAATACTCTGAACCTTCTTTCAATAATGTGTTGATTCCCGACGATACAGGCTTTCGTTTCTTCGACTATGTCTCGGATTCTGGTGGAGACCAAGAGTTCGATGCTCCAAGAAAGCTGACGTTGGAGTTTGGTCGTCGCAATGAGTTTGTCTTTATGACTTCCAACGACAAGTTGGGAACGATGATGTACACGCCGGCCTTGGCTTACGATTTAGGGGCTCTTCCGGCAAGTGCGAATCAAGAGGCGGCTTTAATCTTCCGGTCTTTGAACAAAGGAAATGAAGTTTTAAAATCCAATCCGGGATTTTGGCAGGTAGGGACGATTTTGATGTTGGACTCTCCAGCAGCTGTTCGCGAGATGACTCCGACAGGACCCAACTACAATGTGCCAGCCCGCTCTCCGATTTTCGTGGGAATTGTAAACGCACCGGGGGAATCAAGACTGACCCCCTTCAACCTCACAGGTTTCTTAAATAAGACTCATCCCTTGTATCCAAATGAGACAATCAACGATGAAGATAAGTTCTTAAGGGATATACCGCCGATGGGGGGCGCTGCTCCTCTTGTGCGCTTGAAAGCCGTGAATATTATCAAGTATTATTTAGAGAGAGACCCGAAAACGAAGACAGTCAATCTTTTGCGTTCTGTTTATATGAATAATACGTTTTCTAAGGGTCAATTGTTCGCAGCCGATGTAACTAGAGTTGTCTTCTCTAGAAACAACGCACGGGATTCTTTGATTTATTACCAAATTATTCGTCCACAAGATGTGGGTAAATAATAGGGCACGTTAAGGGGAAAACAAGGGGGCTTGTATGTTTCTTAGAAGATGGCTACCACTGCCACTTTTATTCGGCATCGGGGTTTACGCACACGCGGAACAAGAACCCGCAGCCGTCAACTCGGGCGTGGGTGGCACGGCCGGTTTCCAAGGGGTTGTGCTTTCCGGGCAAGTGACTCGAGCGGCACAGAACGCTATCACCATAAATATTACGAATACTTGTTTTGGTACAAATCTTCGTTCGGTTTCAAATCCGATTGCGAGGGGTGCGACTGTTGAGTTCAATGTCGCTATCAATGACAAGGGGACAGTTAAAAGTTATTTGGTTAAATATCCAGCGGATATAGTATTGAACGCTGGTGACGAAGTGGTGCAAGACATAACTGGGGCAAATGTTTCCCCTGGCGTAGTGGCTTCGTATGCAGGGAATATAGTACGAATGGTTGTACCAATTTCAGTTACAACGACCGTCGATGAAGAAGGGAATATTAGTGAAGATTTCGATGTAAAGCTTCATGGGACTTCCTTTTCACAAACGTTCGCACCGAAGGCAGGACAACAGTATATGGGTACTGACGGCCCTCTTTCGGCTAGTATTTATACCAGTTCGTCTAAAGACGGCCGGCAATACAGTATCTCCGCCTTTTTTCCGGGCGAGACAGGTCACTGCGGCGGTTACTTCTCTCCATTAATGGTCTTCTTCGACGACAATCGTCCGCGATTTGACGGTCATTCAGAGTTCCCTCTGAATCCTTCAGGCAAAACATCATGGCCAGAAAAGAAAGCTCCGGGAGCTTTCGTGGCTATCGACCGTGATGGCGATAAGAAGATCACAAAAGCGGACGAGCTTTTTGGTAATGAAGGTGAGAAGTTTAAAAACGGTTTCGAAGCCTTGCGAGAGTTTGACTCTAATGGCGATGGCGTGATCGATAAAAACGACAAAGACTTTGCAAAACTTCTTCTGTGGTTTGATAAAAATGGTGATGGTAAATCGCAAGCTTCCGAGCTTGTACCATTAAAGTCGCGCATCAAGTCGATTTCATTGAAATACGATGACAGTGCGAAGACACCGTTTGGTTCTCGAGCAGAAGCGCGTGAGCGCAGCACCTTTGTCTTCGTAGAGAAAGGTAAAGAGAAGCAGGGATCCATCATCGATATGTGGTTCTCGCCGCAATAATATTTTATTACAGTTAAGATGGTGAAACGGCGCTCTAAGGGCGCCGTTTTTATTTTTGCTTGATCCTAGGCGTGCATGTGTTTGAATAAACCATGGGCATTCTTTTAAAAAATATTTCCACACTTCTGACCTTGCAAGGCGCTTCCGCAAAAGGCGGACGGCACGTGCAGGAAGAAGATCTTAGCATTCAGTCTAACGCCTCTGTCGTGATCGAAAAAGATCGCATTGCGTGGGTGGGGGCGCATAAAAAACTTCCGAAAGAATGGTCTCGAAAAAAAGGTCTTAAAGAGTTCGACATGAAGGGACTTACGGTCCTTCCAGGTTTTGTAGAATGTCACACACATTTGATTTTTTCAGGGGATCGCGCTGCAGAGTTTGAAATGCGCAATCAAGGTGTCAGTTATCAGGAAATTGCCGCTCGCGGAGGCGGTATTTTATCCACCATGAAGAAAACGCGTTCGGCGAAAGTTTCTGAACTGGCTAAAGACGGACAGGAAAGAGCGAATCACTTTATTTCTCAAGGTGTGACGACGGTTGAAATCAAATCCGGTTATGCATTGAATTTAAAAGATGAATTAAAAATGCTTGAGGCCGCGAACACAATTAAGAATCTTCGGACTGTCTGCACGTTCTTGGGTGCGCACGCTCTGCCTCCTGAATTTAAAACCTATGAAGAGTATTTAAACTTCTTGGGCGATAAAGTCCTTCCAGTAGTTAAAAAGAAAAAGCTCGCTCGTCGCGTGGATGTCTTTATCGAAAAAGGCTTTTTTCCGAAAGCGGAATCCGAAGCGTATTTGCGTAAAGCTCAAGAGATGGGATTTGAAATTCTGATTCACGCCGATCAAATGTCTTTAAGCGGCGGAAGTGATGTGGCTGTCCGCTTAGGAGCCTTGTCAGGTGACCATCTTTTGCAAGTCTCGGATAAAGAGATTCAAGCTTTGGCGAAGTCTGAAGTGACTTGTGTCCTTCTGCCCGCAGCGGATCTCTATACAAAAACAAATTATCCGCGCGCTCGCGACATGATTGCAGCAGGGGCCCGCGTGGCCTTAGCGACAGATTTTAATCCAGGGACATCACCCACACAGGATTTAAATTTGGTGGGATTGCTAGCGCGACTTGAAATGAAGATGACACTTCCTGAAGTCATCGGAGCCTACACTGTCGGAGCTGCTCATGCTTTGAACTTGCAGCAAGAGGTGGGTTCCATTGAGGTCGGGAAGTCTGCTGATATTTTGTGCATCGAGAAGGACTGGCGAACCCTGTTTTACAGCGTGGGGGATGCGCCGAAGAAGGCTGTTTTTTCGAGAGGAAAGAAGGTTTTTAATAGTCTTTAAATAATCTGCTGCGTCAGAAAATTTAAGATTCTTAAAATTTCCTTTGAATAAACACGGCATTTCTTCCTAGTCTTGAGCTGTGTCGTGGAGGGGAAGCTACAACATGAGATCGTCATACACCACTTTAATGCAGTCGAAGTATTTTAATCCTGCTTTTAACAGTGCCATCTTTGATGGTCCCGTTCGCATTTACTTTGCTCAGTTTCATGAAGCTCTGGCTTTGAAAATCTATTTCTTGATTCAACAGAAGTTGGGCGCGGAAATGGCGAAGGCCAAAGAAGTTTCTAAAGCTTCAGGAGCAAACATCCTTGTGATGGTTTATCCTACCGTAGATAGTTTTGCTCTTTCCTTCGAAGGCGCCATCGGAAAACCAGGTCCTCTGGAAGTTGAAAAGTGGCACGACGACGTGGTGATTGGACTTCGTGGTCCTATCGAAGACGAAAACCTAGATCTTTTGATAGAGACTTTGCGTCTCACAATGGAAAACTGGCGTCCAGCTGTCACTGCTCCTGCTTTAGCTCTTGCGGAAGTGTGATATCATCTAATTCATGAATAAACGTGGTCAAATCGTGGTGGAGTATGTGCTCCTCCTCACCATCGCCGTCGGACTTTCCGCCTTGCTCGTAAAGCAGTTGGCCAGTCGTAATTCCGAAGAGCCGGGTATTCTTGTCTCAAAATGGCACAACATTCTGAACGTTGTCGCTCAAGACGTTCCTGATAAACGTAAGCAATAGTCTTAAAATTTCGTGCATTTCCCACCGCAGTCTTGCAACGGTCTCGATATTTCTTTCTATAGTTCGGCCCCCACTGCTTAATTTTTAAGTAATTGCTTGATTACTTATTTGGGTTGGGTGTAATCTGCGTTCACATAAGTAAGTAATCACATACATACTTAGAGGTCGAAAATATTAGAGGTTCTAAATAGTTAGTTCGGCCCACAAGTTTGTTTTTTCATGTGGTTCGTGGAGCTTTTTATGAACTTCCGAGTTCATGTCTTCAGTCTTGTTGCAGTTCTTTTTAGCGCGTCTTTGGTTTTGGCCAACCCCTCGCAAGAAAACACCTCTTCTGGAATTGGTATTCATCAGAAGGTTCTCGATTTTTCCGCAGTGTACGGGGCGCAGTGGACGGTCTATTTGATCACTCAGAAGGATACGATCACGGATCATGGGTCTTGGGATAACTTCTTCAGTTATCCGCTTCATCCCGAGTTTGATAAAGACAGTTTTGATTTCAATATCTTTAAGCACGCGCTTTCGGGAAATTACTATTATCTTTACTATCGTTATCGCGACTACGAACAAACAGAGGCGTTTCTGTGGACGTTTCTATCATCACTCGCTTTTGAATTCGCCGTCGAAACTTACACCGAGAAACCCAGCATCCAAGACATCTATCAAACTCCCATCTATGGAACTTTGGTGGGAATGGGATTTGAGCGGTTAAGCACTTACTTCCGCGCGAAAGATTCCGTCGCTTTAAAGTCTTTAGGATACATCTTAAATCCATTCACTTTGCTGCCGAATCATCCTGAAAACATCGCAGCTCTTCCGCAAGTCTCAGATCGGTCTGTCGGCTTGCAGGTTGTTGTGGGGTTTTAATGAAAAAGTGGATCTTTCTTTTCACGATTTTATTTTCTGCTCCCAGCTTCGCTGACGAATTTACTCCGTCATATTGGAGTGAAGGGATTCATCTTCTTGCGGGTGGAGGTTTGAATTCTTCCGTATACATCTCCAAACATGAGCGTGACGATGCGGGCTTGGGACTGAACTTAAAAACCGACTTGCTCTATGTCTTTCATCCTCAGTGGGCGGTGGAGTGGAGTGCGAATGTTAAATTCAATCGGGTGCGCAGTTACCTTGTTTGGGACACATTATTCACTTTAGGTTTAAGAGCGCAGATCCCCGATCTTGAAACCCCTGAATGGGGAACTCCTTATGCACGCCTTTTTATTGGCCGCGCTCCGACAGTGATTTTTTTAAACGGAGACACGCCATCAAATGTCTCGGACCCTTCCGTCAGTCGTATTCACTTAGATGGGCCCGTCGCAGGAATTGGTTGGGGTTTATTAAATAAAACGCAAAAAGGCCAAGTTTGGTTTTCAGAAATTTCATTCACCATTCAATCTTTAGAGCAAGAAGATGACGTCCGCATGGATGGAGACGTGCCTGTGGTCGTTTCTTCTAGCTCCAGGACGGACAACTCAAACATCTACAGTTTGAGTTGGACCGTCGGAATTTTGGCATTTTAAGGAGCGCCCATGTTGGAAAAACTAGATCACGCGCTTTTTCACCTGATCAATCTTACGACGGCGAACGAGGGCTTTGATGCTTTCTTCCCGTTGTGGACGGACTTTTTTAAAAGTTCCATTTTTTATTATTTTCTTTTACCTCTTCTTTTGATCGGAATCTTTTATAAAGAAAGATGGAAGGGACTCGGAGTTCTTCTGGGCGCGAGTGTTGTCGCCAGTCTCGCTGATGCTCTATCAGGTTCTTTTCTTAAAGATATCTTTGCAAGACCTCGTCCAATGAATTCGAATTTACTTGAAGAAGTGATCTTGCGTGGTCCTTTGGCCGGGGGATTTTCATTCCCTTCAAGTCATGCGGCGGATGCCGTTGCCGTCGCGGCTTTTGCCAGCTCTTTTTACCCCAGATCGGCGTACCTTTTATATCCGCTGGCCATTTTAATGGGATATTCACGCATTTATTGTGGAGTGCATTTTCCCTCTGACGTGATTGCAGGCTTCGTTCTGGGATTTCTAGTCGGAAAACTTTCATATCACTTTCTACGATTTGTTAGCAAAAGAGTCCGAGGTGCCTGATGAAATACCTTCTGTCTTTTTTGATAGTTTTAAGTGGTCCCTTTGCTCACGGGGACGATATGAAAGAGAATCTGAAAACTCTTGAGCCCCGCAATTTCTGGGAGTACGAGCTTAAGCCCACGATCGTGAACTCTTTTGATACCGGTGGGCAGATGATTTTTTTAAGTGGAGCTTTATCCGTCGCGGCCACGAAACAGTATGACCGAACCATTTATCTTCATAATCTGCGCGAAGAAGATAAGTGGATGGACTCCAATGTCGCGGATATTGGTGGTTACCTTGGAAGTGGTGGGCCGGGCATTGCCATTGCCGTCTTACAATTAGCTTTGGATCCGGTGAATGGAGTTGCTCACAGTAAAGCTTTGATGCTCACAGCAGCCACCCACATCACCACGGCCTTTGTCGTCAACCGCGAACGTCCCAGCGGTCGGGATCGACTGTCGTTTCCGTCGGGGCATTCGTCTTCCGCATTTGCGACGGCGACATCGTTGGCTTATGCCTATGGATACAAAGCGGGGATTCCTGCCTATCTGGCAGCGACCTTTATCGGTGTCTCGCGGGTGAATGAAAATATCCATTGGGCCAGTGACGTGGTGGCCGGAGCGGCATTGGGAATTTATTGGGGAAGAGCGGCGGCGCTGAATACCGGAAAAAGTTTTATGACGGTGCTTCCTATCTTAGACGGGGAAACAAGAGGTCTTAGTCTCGCGATGGAATTTTAAAGAAATGGATTCCCGCGCTTAGAAAGCTCTTCTTTGATCGCCTCTTGCATTTTTTCTTGAATGTCTTGGGCGATTTCATGCACAAGCTCGGAATCATTTACGGCGCTTGGTTTATAAGGAAGATAGATCGGCTCTAAGAAATGAATGCGCCACTTTGCCGGCAAGGGAACGATATTCAACGGCAATGGAATGACACTGCCTTTTAGGAATTTCGTGAATTTCAATTTCTTTAAATTGATGTGGGTTTCTTCCGCGCCTAAAATAATAGCCGGTACGATGGGACACTGACTTTCTAAAGCCATGCGCACAAAGCCACGTTTAAATTCTTGCAGCTGATAGCGTTCTGAAGTGGGTTTGAAGTTTCCTTGTTCGCCCTCAGGGAAAAGCACAATGGCATTACCTTTTTTGAGTGCGTTCATGCCGTTTTCAAAGGTTGCTTCAGTAAAACCCATTTTTTGTGCGGGGATGGCCGTCGTTTCGGTCAAAAACCAAAAGTGATGAGTCAAAACACGGGGGACGCGGCGAGCTTCTTCTTGAACAATATGCCCCAAAAGAAAAGCATCAAATCCAGTATAACCCGAATGATTAGGGGCAATGATGACCGGCCCTCGGCGAGGAATGTTTTCAGCGCCCGTGATCTCTAGGCGGAAGTATTTGCGTAGGATCTCTAGAAGGAATCTTGGCAACACGCGAAAAATTAATGTGTCTCGGTCAAGGTTCCGAAGACCAAAAATTTTTTCGTTGGGTTTCTGCAAGAAATTCTTCATGATGTAGTAACGTCCATCTGAATCTGGGGGTAATATGTCTTCTACTTTTATCATGGCGATTGACCAAGGTACAACGAGCTCTAGGACTTGTATTATCAATCAAGCCGGAGGTCTTGTCGCAGAGGCCCGTGAAACTTTCAAACAAATTTTTCCCAAGCCAGGGTGGGTGGAACATGACCCTGAGGACATTTGGTACTCAACACAAAGATCCATGCGTTTGGCTCTAGAAAAAGCGGGTATTAAAGGATCGCAAATTCAAGCCGTCGGCATCACCAATCAGCGCGAAACAGTGATGCTGTGGGATGCGAAAACGAAAAAGGCCCTTCACAACGCCATCGTCTGGCAGTGCCGCCGTACACAAGAAATTTGCGAAAGATTAAAAAAAGCTAAAAAAGAAAAAATGATTACGGCCAAAACAGGTTTGGTCCTGGATCCTTATTTTTCAGCGACAAAAATTCAATGGCTTTTTAAGAATGTCCCTAACGCCATGAAAAAAGCCCGCGAAGGACATGTGCTTGCCGGAACTGTTGACACCTTTCTTTTGTGGAAACTCACCAATGGTCAATCTCACAAAACCGATGTCAGCAATGCTTCGCGTACGATGCTGATGAATATTCATACGGGTTGGTGGGATGAAGAGCTTCTAAAACTTTTCAATGTACCGGAATCCATTCTTCCAGAAATCTGTCCTTCCAATGCGGATTTCGGGCGCACTCAAGGTTTGGGCTTCATGCCGGATGGAATTCCTATCACAGGTATTTTAGGGGACCAACAGTCGGCTCTCTTTGGACAAACTTGTTTTGATATTGGTGATTCCAAATGTACTTTCGGTACTGGCAGCTTTTTGTTGCTGAACACCGGAAAAAAGGCAGTGAAGTCGAAGAACAAACTCCTAACAACGATTGCTTGGAAACTGAAAGATGGAGAACTGGTTTACGCGTTAGAAGGTGGTGCCTTTGTTTGTGGAGCCGCTGTTCAATGGCTGCGTGACGGATTGGGATTATTCCAACAGTCATCAGATATCGAAGCTTTGGCCAAAACCGTGGATGACACTCAGGGTGTCGAGTTTGTGCCTGCGTTGACGGGACTCGGGGCGCCTCATTGGAAGCCCGAAGCACGCGGAGTTATCAGTGGTCTGACTCGGGGAACGACAAAGGCTCACGTGGCGCGCGCGACCTTAGAAGCCATGGCTCTTCAGAACGTGGATATATTAGTAACTATGCAAAAAGATCTGGGTAAAAAAATCCGCAGTGTGCGTGTCGATGGTGGCGCGGCTGCGAATGATCTTTTAATGCAAATGCAGGCGGACTATTGTGGCGTGAATGTAGTGCGCCCGCAAAATCTGGAAACAACCGCACTGGGAGCCGCCTTCATCGCGGGCCTGGGCTGTGGAATGTGGAAAGATTTAGAAGAAATTCGTCGCGTCTGGAAGATCAACAAAGAATTTAAAGTAAAGATGACTCCGGCAAAACGCAAAGAGCGTATGCTCCGCTGGGAAAAGGCTTTGGAGAAAGTTTAATGAATTCGAACAATCCCAATGCCCCGCAAATGATCTTTAAGAAGGTCGCACTTTCGGAAAAGAAAATGCTTTTCCGCGAAGTGGCTCACGACAAAATGCAGGTATCCGTTAAGGGTGCTTCTCAAGAAGATATTTTTCATTTGATCGCGGTGCAGACGGAAAAGGATGAAGCTCTTTTATGCCATCACACGGCGGATTCAAAAGGCATTGCGACCGCGCAAAAGTGCGTGGTGAATTTTGCATTTAAAAGTGAACGTTATTTTTTTCAGACCGAATTGTATTTTGAAGCGGGATGGGCTGTTTTAAAAATTGATACGGATTTATTTCAGCTTCAACGCCGCGCCAACGCGCGCATTGATTTGCCCGATAAGTACGATGCTGTTTTTATTCTGACCAACGCTGGCGGTAAAGCTTACTTTTTAGATTGTCGCGTGAAAGATATCAGTGCGGGCGGAATTAAGATTGAGCTTCCGGCTACCGCCCCCGAAGTTAAAATCGGGGATGTCTTAAAGGGCAATCTCCGTCTGGGAGTGCGCCGCGCGATCGAGTTTGAAGTGGAAGTGCGTTTTGCCCAAAAGAAAGACCCGGTTGGGGCCGCTCCGCCCACGCAAATGGCCGGTCTGCAATTTCTACACGTTGATAATCTTCTCGAAAGTCGTCTTTTAAGCTTGATGATGGATTTGCAACGCGAAATTTTCCTGAAGTACCCCAAAAAATAGCTCTTCGTGATCCGGCTGGTGTCATCTTGTCCGGCACGGATCTTGGAATAAGGGCTCCTTGTCTGATTTAACAAGGAGTTTTTATGAAACCACTTTTAACAAGTCTTTTAGTTTCTGCGGTTCTTTTGCAGGCACCTGCGGCCTTCTCTCAAGACCGTGGTGGCCGTGATAATCATGGGCCCGTTCGTCCTGGACATGATCGCCACGATGACCGCCGTGATAACGATCGTTATGAAAGAGACCGCCGTGATCGCGAAGAAAGAGATCGTCGTGACCGTGAAGAGCGCGACCGCCGCGAAAGAGAAGAACGCGACCGTCGTGGGCATAATCCTCCTCGCCGTGATCCAAACCCTCCACCAAGATACCCGGATTACCCAAGACATCCTACGTATCCGTCGCATCCAAATTATCCAACATACCCGAACTATCCAAACTATCCGACGTACCCTACGCCGCCGTCATCTTATGACAACAGCGTGTACTTCAGTGATATCACTCGTCGCAGTGGGGGAGAATGGGTGCGCGTGAACTTCAGCTATCCATCTTACGTAGATCATGTTCGCGCTTATGCTTCATCTGCTTCTATTCTAGTGCATGAAGCGATTCTTCATACTCAAAGCGGTCGTCAGTTGGTGATCCGTAACTTGGCGTCTCAGATGTTGTATCCTGGAAACTCATACACTTCTGAGTACATCACAGCTGGCGAAAGAATCGTAGCTATCGATCTTCGTTTGGAATCTTACGGTAACTACGGTGATGTTCGTTTGACTGTAAGTTCTAGCAATGGAACTCCACAAATCTATGCAGTTCGTTACCCCTAAGCTATTGCATGGATAAAAAGCAAAAAGCCCCAAGTTTTCTTGGGGCTTTTTTTATTCGTGTTTTTTAAATTGTTCGAGCTCGCGTACTTTTTCGGTCATATTTTGCAAGCGATCCACGAAGGACTTGAGCATGCATTCCGCCCAAGTGGGAAGCTCTTCTAAAAGCTGTTTAAATCCGTCTTCAGAAACTTTTACCAATACCACATCCGTGACGGCTTGAGCAGAAGCACTTCTTGGCATTTTAGAAATCAGCGCGAATTCACCGAAAGATTCGCCATCGACAATATCGACGATAGGAATTCTTTTTCCCATCTGATCTTTAGTGAAAATATTCACGACTCCGGTTTCCACGATGTAGAAGTGATTTTCGATGTCACCTTCAAAGAAGATGAAATCGCCGGGCTTATAGGTTTCTTTTTGAATGGCGCTGAGTGCGTCTGTCATAGTTGCTAAACCTCTTTAGATCAGTTTACTCAAATCTTGCACGTTTCGTATAAAAGAAATTTTCTTATCTTTGGATAGTTTTAAGTCCGCAAGGTGGCGTTTGTTCGAATAAGGAATGACGAAATGCTGGAATCCCAGTTTATCGCCTTCTTTAATACGATTTTCCACGAACGAAACTCCGCGCACTTCGCCGGTCAATCCGATTTCGCCAAAGAAACAAGTTTTGGAATCTAGATCACGTCGCCCTTCGGTTGAAAGAATGGCGGCCGCGACAGCAAGGTCAGCCGCAGGCTCAATCAGTTTAAGCCCTCCAACAACATTGATGAAAATATCGTTATGGCCTAAGCGAATATCCAAGTGGCGATCTAAAACGGCGGTCAATAAATGCAGACGGTTCACGTCAATACCCAAAGCCGTGCGACGAGGCATCGCCATGGGACTTGATAAAGTCAATGCTTGCACTTCACACAGTAAAGGACGCGTGCCTTCCATCGAAGCAAAGACCGCCGAGCCAATAAGTTGGTTTCCACGCTCTTCTAAGAAAAGTTCTGAAGGGTTCGAGACTTCTTCCAAACCTTTTTGATTCATTTGAAAAACGCCCAGCTCTTGAGCTGCACCAAAACGATTTTTCAGGGCGCGCAAAAGACGGAAGTTGTAAGAGGCATCTCCATCAAATGAAAGAACACAGTCCACCATATGCTCAAGCACTTTAGGACCTGCGATATTTCCATCTTTCGTGACGTGACCAATGAGGATCACCGTGATGTTATCTTGCTTTGCAAGGCCCATCAGGTGACCCGCACACTCACGGACCTGTGATACTGATCCCGGCGCTGCTTGCAGATCCGGCAAATACATTGTTTGAATAGAGTCGACGACAAGCACATCGGGCTTTTTGTGGCGTGCAAGTTCCATGATGCTATGAAGGTTGCTCTCGCAACCGATTTCGATCAGTGGGGAGCGAATGCCTAAACGATGAGCACGCGAGCCGGTTTGCGATACACTTTCCTCGCCGGAAATATAAAGAATCTTATGCTTGTTCTTCGCAAGGCCGCCCGCCATTTGTAAAAGCAAAGTCGACTTTCCGATGCCGGGAGAGCCGCCCAGCAGCACAAAACTTCCGCGCGCAAGTCCGCCACCCAAAACGCGGTTGAGCTCTTCATACCCTGTATCAAAACGATCCAATTTCACTTCTTCAAGGCTTTGGTCTAGTGAAATCGGCTTCGCTGCCGGAGAGCCTTTTTCAGAGGTTCCCGTAGACCAACCTCTGGTTTTCACCTCTGGAAGCTGCAATTCTTCGACGTAGGAGTTCCACGCGCCGCAGTCCGAGCATTTTCCTTCCCACCTTGGTCGTTGGGCTCCACAATTTTGACAGGTATAAATACTTTTCGCCTTCGATTTTGCCATAGTTATTCGGTATCATTATTGGATGAGAGATACAAGGACTGTACATATGAAGATTGCACATGCGTGCTTAGCCGTTTCTTTGTTTGTGGGCTCCATGGCCGGAGCACAAACCCCAAAATCCGATTTAGACTCTTTTAAAAAGGCGCTGGAGCAGTTCCGCTCTTCGAAATACGAAGAAGCTATCACTGGCTTTGAAGCTATTTTAAAAGAAAAAACCACTCTAGAAGAATACGCGCGCTTTTATTTGGCGCAGTCGTTCATGAAATCCAGCAAACTGGATCAAGCGGAAGTGGAGCTTAAAAAAGTTCTCGATCTTTCGCCGAATGTGAAAATGTCCATCGAAGCTTCAAATCTTCTGGGACAAGTCGCACTTGAGAAGAAAAATTTTAAGCTGGCGAGCAATTATTTCGTCAAACTTGAAAAAAGAACCCGTAACACGGAAGACTATCCGGACGTGATCTATAATTTGGCCGTGGCCGAAAAAGGTCTGACTCGTCATGGTCAAATGTGTAAGTGGCTGGTTAAACTTTACGAGCGCTATCCGGCGTATCCCAAAGTTCAGGATTGGAGCGTAGATCTTTCCAAGAATGAATTTGAAGGAAAACCTACGGACTGTAATGTGACGACGGAAGATTTCCGCACGCGCGTTCGTTATCTGTTATGGGCTGGTCTTGATCAAAAGGCTCAAGGCGAAATCAATATCATGAAAGAAAAGTTGGCAAAGACAGATAAGTATCTTGCCGACAAGCTTCAGGCTCAATTCTTCCTTCAAGAAGGGGAAGTGAATAAGGCCGTTGATATTTTAAAACCGTACTATGAAGCGAATAAAAGAAACTTCGACTATTTAATTCTTTTTGCTTCGGCGGCAGCTAGAGCCGGTGAAGTTCAATTGGCGGTAGGGTCATATTACTCAGCTTATAAATTAAGCCCTCGTTCTAAAACAGGTCGTCAGGCACTTTATCAGTCGGCGTTCCTCAGCTACCAGTTTCAAGACTACGATGGAGCGGCTCGACGCTTCCAAGAGTTCATGAAAGTGTATCCGAAATCAGGTCTGAATAAAGATGCTCAGTGGCACCTGGCCTGGTTGCAATATCTAAAAGGCGACTATCAAGGTTCTTATAAAGCGTTTTCTCGTTTGAATGAATTGAAACGCCGAAATAAAAGAGCCTGGAAATCATTGCCACAAGATCGTCTGGAATACTGGATGGCGATGAGTCTTTTCCGCCAAGGTAAAGTCGATCAAGCGAAAAACATGATGGAAGATTTGGCGAACGATCCGTTGATGGGCTATTACTCGATCACGGCGCAAGCCCGTCTTAAGAAAATGGCTGAAATTAAAACGCCGAAGTTAGCGGCCTCACCTCTGCCAACACAACCGCGCGTGATCTCTCGATTCTCTGCCGGTGAATTCTTGATGCCAACCAATCAAGAAGAGTATCGCGGGGATGAAACAGAGTCTGAAGAAACATTGGTTCTGACTCAGTATTCTGCTGATGATGAAAAGAGTGAAGACGAAGAAGCAGATGCGGTTGATAACCCGGATCTTAAATCCGTGGAAGTCGTGACGGATGAGGCTCTTCCTGATGTCGGTGGCGAAAAGGTGACGACATTCTCAAATCCAGTTTTGATGAAGCGCTTTGAGCGCGCGCGTGACATGATGATCTTGGGTGAGTACGAATGGGCTCGCTGGGACCTTTATGACATTGAAAGAAAAACGTCCAACCGTGAATATCTACGCACTTTAATGGGCGAGTACAATACGGCGGGGCACTTCAATCGCTCGTCCTATATTGCGCAAATCAACTTCAGCGGCCAAAGAGCGGCTCACGGCCTTGAAGGTATTCGCTATCTTTGGGAGTTCGCTTATCCTCGCGCCTACGGTGAGTATGTTGAAAAGTACACCAAGAAGTTCACAGTACCTGAAGAGCTTGTTTGGGGTATCATGCGTGCGGAAACAAACTACCGTCGCGATGCGATTTCTCCCGTGGGAGCTTTGGGCTTAATGCAAGTCATGCCATTCACTGGTCATAAAGTGGCTGTTCTTTTGGGTGAAAAAGAATTCAAGGCGCCTTTGTTGTTGCAACCGGAAACTTCCGTGAAAGTCGGTTCACGTTACTTGAAACGTTTGATGGATCGATTTGAAAATGCGATTCCTCTTGTGGCCGCAGGTTACAATGCGGGTCCTCACCGTGTGAAAAACTGGCTGGCAAGCTTCGGGAATTTGGAAACAGATGAATTCATCGAACACATTCCGTTTTTAGAAACTCGCAACTATGTGAAGCGCGTGGTTTCAAATGCTTATATTTACTCTAACTTGTACGGCAACAAAAAAGATCTTTTCCCTTACATGGCGGGTTCAGTGCCAGCAAAACACATGGCCGATCTTGCAGGAAAAGAAAATTGGGATGACATTTGAGCGGAAACGTTTTTCGGTACGTTGGTAAAAAAATATTCGAAATTATAGCGTCGCTAGCAGTCCTAGCGGCGCTAACGTTTTTTTTGCTGAAGGCACTTCCTGGCGGCCCCTTTGATGAAGAGACGGCCCTCAATCCTCTCGTAAAAGAAAAACTTCAAGAGCACTGGAAAGTCGATCAATCTTGGGTCGGGCAGGCGACTTCTTATCTTACTTCTTTAGTTCAAGGTGATTTGGGCGTGTCTATGACTCGGCCTGAGCGCACGGTGACCGAGATTATCTCTCAAGGTGTTGCCAATACTTTGACCTTAAACGCGTTGGCTTTGCTTTTTATTTTAATCGGCGCCTTTGTGATTTCGTTGGTCGCGGTTCGTTTCAAAGACACGTGGGTTGAACATCTGATTGATCAAACGGTGATCGCGTTTCTTTCTCTACCCAGCCTTTTCTGGGGACCTTTGTTAATTTATTTCTTTGGATTTTACTGGAATGTTTTCCCTGTGGCCTTTTTGACGGGGCCTTCTCACTACGTGTTGCCGCTTTTGACATTGTGTCTTCGTCCGTTAGCGGTGCTAATTCGTCTTTTGAAAAATTCTTTAAATGAAAACTTACAACAAGATTACGTACGAACCGCGCGCGCTAAAGGTGTGAAGATTTGGAATATTCTTTTTCACCACGTCCTTAAGAACTCTTTGATCCCTTTTTTAAGCTACGTCGGTCCTTTGATCGTTTCTCTTCTTTCAGGTTCTTTCTTAGTGGAAGTTCTTTTTGCCGTTCCCGGATTGGGAACAGAGTTTATATCTGCGCTAAATGACCGCGACTACACGCTTATCGTGGGTCTGACATTGTTCTATGGTGCTTTGTTAGTTTTAGTAAATTCATTCATCGATGTCCTGATTAAAATAGCCGATCCGCGATTAAGGGAGGAAGCATGAAAAAGCTTCTTCTGATTTTCGCGGTGAGTTTTCTTTCAGTGCTCACTGTGCTGACGATTTTTTATCCGTGGCTGGGATTCGGCACTGGTTTAGAACAAAACGTCGATAATATTTTACTACCAGCAGGGAAGAGTCATCTTTTTGGCACAGACACCCTGGGCCGCGAGCTTCTATCTCGCGTTCTTTTAGGCGGAAGAATTTCTCTTTTAGTAGGACTCTTGTGTTCTTTATTATCCTTTATTTTCGGATTTATTTATGGTGCCATCGCCGGATGGTTTGAAGGCGTTACTGATCGAGTGCTGATGCGCTTTTTAGATATCTTGATGGCCATCCCCAGCTTCATCTTGGTTTCGATTCTGTGCATGAGTTTGCAAGTGCTGTTGCCTTTTGATGATATCTTTTTAAAGTCGCTAGCGACATTGTGCTTGGGTATTTCCGCCACTCACTGGATGAGCTTAGCCCGTGTCACACGCGGGATGGTTCTAGAGATAAAAAGAAAACCCTTCGTTGAAGCCGCGATGGCCTTAGGCGGAACAAGAACCCATATTCTTTTGCGCCACGTACTTCCAAACATGTTAGGAACTTTGTTAATCCTAGTAGCGCTGCAAATCCCCACAAACATCTTATACGAAAGTTTCATGAGCTTTATCGGTTTAGGAATTCACCCACCCTATACAAGCTGGGGCATCCTTGTACGCGAAGGCTGGAAAACCCTCTCAAGCTTCCCACACCTCATTCTGTATCCATCATTGATTTTATTTTTAACAGTCTGGAGTTTCCACATCATCCTAGACGCCCTAAAATCCAAGTTCCGTCTTTAAGGTGCCTGCTTCTTTTTTGGGTCTACGCTGCATCAATTGATGCGCTGTAGACCCAAAAAAGAAGCAGGCACTATTTCGGGGGTTGCCAGCCGCCGAAGGTGGTTTCGATGAATTCGGCGCAGGAAAGGGTGAGATGATCTTTCATGTGACCTGCGACAATTTGGATTCCCAGAGGAAGACCTTCAGAGTTGAGGCCTGTCGGTGTTACTGTTGCCGGATGGCCAGTGGTAACAAAGATCGCTGTATAGATAAAATCAAACGGCGACCATAAAGGTGCTCTGTGTTTTGGTGCGACTCTGGGGTGTGGAGGGAGAAGAAGAAGTCCTTCTTCACCTAACATCTCATCAAGGTCGGCTTTCATTTTTGCTAAGGCTTGCATGTCTTCGGCGAAGTCTTCGCCTCCGATATTCAGTTTTTCGCCTAAGGAAACGAGCAGATTTGGGAAAGTGTAATCGCCACGACCCAACGCTACTTTCAGAAGTTCTTTACCGATAGAGAAATCTTTTTCAGGGCCCATCAGTGTTTCGTAAAGATGGCGGTTCTTTGAACTCTTCAATGCCGAAAACCAAAGGCTTGTCGCATGCACGAAGAATCGTGGATCGAGTTCTTGAACGTCAGCTCCTAATTCAGAAAATAACCTTCCGCAGTTGCGAACCACTTGCGCAAGTTCATAATCTGTCGAACGCGTGCGATGGAAAATAGGCTCAGGGCAGATTAAAATTTTTCTTCCGGCCCATTCTTGAGTTCGCTCTTCCAGGACGGGCTTTTCCATCGTGTGAGGATCACGTCCATCGGCACCCATCATCACTTTTAACATCGGGTAAAGATCCGAAGCCTTACGACTCATTGGACCCATGGATGTGTAAGGATATTTTTCTTCACTCAGGCCTAAAAGCTCATCGCGTTCAAAAGGGAAGTGTCCTGTCAATGGAACAAGCTTGCGTGAAGGTTTGTGACCAGAGACTCCACAGAAAAAAGCGGGCATACGAATGCTGCCGCCGATATCACTGCCAAGTCCCATTGGGGATGCGCCAGCTCCTAAAAGAGCTCCTTCGCCACCACTGCTGCCGCCGCAAGTGCGAGTGACATCGTAAGGATTGTTCGTGCGACCATAAACTGGATTGAAAGTTTCAAACCAAAATCCCAGTTCAGGAACGTTCGTTGAACCCATTGGGATCGCGCCTGCATTTTTCATTCTTTCAACGACGGTTGCATCCCAATCAAGGATGAGTTCTTTTTTATGAATGCTGCCGCCGGTGCGCTTCATGCCTTTATAGGCAAACATCTCTTTCACGGTGAAAGGCACTCCGAAAAAGACGGGAAGGTTGGTGTTGTCCTTAGCCACGCGTTCGTCTTGCTCTTTGGCAAGTTTGCGAGCGCGCTCAAAGTCTTTTTCAACCATGGCATTGAGTGACGGATTCACCGCTTCGATGCGCGCAATGTGCGCTTCTAAAACTTCAGACGGAGTCACTTCACGACGAGCGACTTTTGCGGCAATTTCGGTAGCAGAAAGTTTCAGCAGTTCATTCATAAACTAAAAAGGGGCCTTGTGGGCCCCTCTCCTAAAAGATGTTAAACGTTGAAGCGGAAGAATAAGATGTCGCCGTCTTTCACGACGTACTCTTTACCTTCAAGGCGGTATTTACCAGCCTCTTTAACAGCTTGTTCTGATTTGTAAGAGAACAAGTCTTCACAGTGATAAGTTTCAGCACGGATGAAGCCTTTTTCGAAATCCGTATGGATCACACCCGCTGCTTGAGGAGCTTTCGTTCCCGCGCGGATCGTCCAAGCACGCACTTCTTTTTCACCCGCAGTGAAGTAAGTTTGCAGACCCAATAAAGCATAAGCTTCACGGATCAAGCGGTTCAAACCTGGCTCTTCCGCGTTCATAGCTTCAAGGAAGTCTTTACGCTCTTCCGGTGGAAGAAGCGCAATTTCTGCTTCCATCGCAGAACAGATAAGAATTGTTTTATTGTTTTCTTCAGACGCGCGCGCAATCACGGATTTTGTCCAGTCATTGCCGCCAGCTGCGAAATCTGTGTCAGATACATTCATCGCATAAAGAACAGGTTTTGCTGTTAGCAAATGCATCTCACGAAGAATCGGAGCTTCCAATTCGTCAACAGTCACTGAACGAGCCGGAAGGCCTTTACCCAAAGCCTCTTTCACGCGTTTAGCAACTTCCACTTCTTTGATAAGCTTTTTATCTGTCGAGTTCTTCGCTTGTTTTTCAGTACGTTGAAGACGTTTTTCAACAGAGTCCAAGTCAGCAAGCAAAAGCTCGGTGTTGATGATTTCGATGTCACGAAGTGGATCTACGGATCCTGCCACGTGCACGATATTTGGATCGTCAAAACAACGAACCACGTGAACAATCGCATCAGTTTGGCGGATGTGTGAAAGGAACTGGTTACCTAAACCTTCACCTTGCGAAGCTCCCTTAACGATACCCGCGATATCCACGAATTCCATCGTTGTTGGGATCACTTTTTGAGGTTTGATGAAGCTAGTGATTTTATCCATGCGAGGATCTGGAACTGTCACCACACCCACGTTTGGATCGATCGTACAGAAAGGGTAGTTTGCTGCTTCTGCTTTTGCTGAAGTCAACGCATTGAAAAGCGTACTTTTACCCACGTTGGGCAAACCAACGATACCAACCTGTAAAGCCATGAAAACCTCATTTTTCGAGAGTCAAAAATCAACTGACTCTAGCTTAACCGTTGAATTTTGTCGAAGCTTTTTGAACTCCCTCAAGGATAATGCTCTCAATCGCGTCTATACCGCGATTCAGGAAATCAGGAAGTTTGTCGAATTCGTCTTTTGAGAACTTCCCTAGCACATGGTCAGGGACCGGGATGTGCGGGTTTTCCGGGCGTCCCACGCCCATTTTCAGACGAACGTAATCGGCAGATCCCAATAAACCTGAGACACTTTTAATTCCGTTGTGACCGCCATGCCCGCGATTTTTATGAATGCGAATGGCGTTGAAAGGAATGTCGATTTCATCGTGAATCACGATCAGGTGATCCAGCGGAATTTTATAAAAGCCCATCAAAGGCTGAACCGACTCACCAGAAAGATTCATATAAGTTTGAGGTTTGCAGAAAAGAAGCTGATGTTCTTTCCACTTCACTTGCGCTACTTCGGCCTTGAATTGATTCTTAATCGGAGGATTGCCCAGGCCTTGCAGGAAATAATCAACGGCCATAAAGCCGATGTTATGACGAGTGAGTTTGTATTCTCCGCCAGGGTTACCAAGACCAACAATCAACCACATAGTTCTTCCTCAAATAAAAAAGGCAGCTCGATGAGAGCTGCCTTTGAAAATGCATACTTGACCCGAAGCGAATTATTTTTTCGCAGCAGGAGCTTTTGCAGCAGCTGGTGCCGCAGCAGCAGGAGCAGCCGCAGGAGCAGCAGCTGGAGTCGCAGCAACTTCTTCTTCTTGAGCGTTAACAACCGCGATAGTTTGTTCTGCACCAGTGATAACTTTAACAGAACCAGAAACTTGCAAGTCAGAAACGTGAAGAGCGTCACCTACGCCCAAGTTAGAGATGTCAGCAGTGATGAACTCTGGGATGTCTGTAGGCAATACTTCAACCTCAACAGAACGAAGAACAACGTTCAACAAACCGCCTTCAGAAAGACCCAAAGGTCTGCCTTCAAGACGAACTTCAACGTTAACGCGAACCGCTTTCTTAAGATCCAAAGCGAAGAAGTCTACGTGTTGAGGACGGCGAGAAAGTGGGTGAACGTCTACTGATTTAACAAGCACAACGATACCGTTTGCTTTTTTGTCTTCAGATTTCAAAGTGAAAAGAGCATTCTCGTAAGCACGAGTGTTGTATTTCACGATTTCTTTTTCACCAACGGATACGTTGATAGGCTCTACAGCTCCGTAGATAACTGCAGGTACGTTACGAGAGTTGCGAAGTGCGCGGCTGTTGTGTTTACCAGTTTCGCGAGTTCCAACAGATAGTTCGATTCTGTTTTTCATTTTATCTTCCTTCTAGTCCAATAGAGGATGTTAATAATAAGCTCCCTTGGCAGAGAGCGGTTTAAATTTAGTCAAACAAAGAACTGACAGAATCGTTTCCGTGAATTCTCTTAATCGCTTCAGCCAAAACCGGCGACACAGAAACCACTTCAATTTTTCCACAGTTTTTCGCCGCTTCAGATAGCGGGATCGTGTCAGTGACCCATACTTTTTCGATAGGGCTTTCTTTCAAACGATTGATCGCAGGACCCGATAAAACGGGATGTGTAGCAACGGCGAACACACGTTTTGCCCCATTTTTCAGAAGGCTGTCAACTGCTTGTGTAAGAGTTCCAGCCGTATCAATCATATCGTCAACGATAACAGCGGTTTTACCCGTAACATCCCCGATCAGGTGCAGGGCTTTGGCCTCATTTGGGCCAGAACGTCGCTTATCGATGATCGCCATTGAGGACTCGATGCGTTTAGCAAAGGCGCGGGTTCTTTCAACCCCACCAGCGTCTGGACTCACTGCGACAAACTCAGTGCCTTGGCCATAGGCCTCACGCCAAGCGCGAGCCAAAGTCGGAATTGCGAATAAGTGGTCCACAGGAACGTTAAAGAAGCCTTGAATCTGAGCGGCATGCAAATCCACGGAAACCACACGGTCGGCACCCGCCGTCGTGATCAAGTCGGCCATAAGTTTTGCCGAAATCGGTGCGCGCGGAGCGACCTTACGATCTTGGCGGGCATACCCGTAATACGGGATGACGGCTGTGATGGAGGCAGCGGAGGCTCGGCGTAAAGCATCGAGCATCACAAAAAGCTCCATGTAATTCTGATTCACGGGAGGGCAGGTACTTTGAACAACGAATACATGTTGTCCCCGTACGCTTTCGTGAATTTCGACTTGGATTTCCCCATCGGCAAAGGTGCTGACTTCACAGTAACCGAGCTCTACTCCAGCAGCTTCGGCCACCTTTTTAGCCAGGGTCGGATTGGCATTGGCGGTAAAGATTTTTAGGCCCTTCATCACTCGTAGTCTCCTGAGTGTTAAATGGTTTTCAGAACGGTAACAAAGGGGAGGGGGCTTGTCCACTTTTTCGCAGAAGGTAAAAGGATTTTCCCTCTGAAAACGCGTTTAGTAATGCTGATAAAAACGGCATTAACTTTTAACGAGGGCAAGATGGAAAAAATTACGAAGTGGGGAGGGCTCTAAGGTAAAAATTGAAGTTAAAGGGGTCCCACTTCAAGAGGGAAACAGCCCGGCAACCGTCACGAGGAGGGGTTTACTTCCACCGTGGAAGTAAACCTTTGAAGGAGCCAAGGGCGCATAGAACTACATTTTTTGAAGGCGCTCTAAGAACGCTTTCACAGCTTGAGAACGGTGAGAGTGTTGGCTCTTATAACCAGCTCCCAATTCCGCCAAAGTCTGAGTTTGTCCTTCAGGGATGAACACAGGATCATAGCCAAAGCCATGAAGGCCGGCTGGTTTTGGAGCAATCGTGCCCTTCATCTCGCCCGTGAAAACCCATTCTTCTCCAGTCGGAGTGTAAACCACCGTTGAACACACAAACTTCGCGTTCTTGTTCGGCATTGGTTTTAATGTGATCATCTTTAAAAGCTTCGCCACGTTTTCACTGTCCGAAGCCTTAGGGCCAGCGTATCTTGCCGAGTGAATTCCAGGAAGACCATTCAGGCCTTCAACCACGAGGCCGGAATCTTCACCTAAAACCCACACATTGTTTTTCACCGCGCGCAAAGTTTTGGCTTTGATACGAGCATTGTCTTCGAAAGTTTTTCCATCCTCAGGACGGGGAGTGAAAGACGGAATATCGCTTTGAGAGAAAATTTTTAGTTCCGCGATTTCGCGCAAAAGCTGCTTGTATTCAGTCAGCTTGCCTTTGTTCCCAGTGGCAATCCAAAGTTCCATCTTATCTTCCCGCCAAACGATAGATTTCATTTACGACAGAAGCCTGGTGAATGAAAAGTTCACGGCAGCCTTTTTCTGCGACATCCATCATTGTGAAAAGTTGTTCACGAGAAAACGGCGTGTGTTCGGCAGTGCCTTGTACTTCCACGAAATGACCTTTATCGGTCATCACGAAGTTCATGTCTGTTCCGATAGCAGAATCTTCGTCGTAGTTTAGATCTAAAAGAACATTGTTATTATGAAGACCGACGCTGATCGCAGAAACATAGTTGATCAAAGGGAAGGCTTTGATTTCGCTGACATCAACAAGTTTTTTACATGCTAATGCCAAGGCAACAAAGCCGCCCGTCACAGAAGCCGTGCGAGTTCCGCCGTCAGCATTAAGAACATCACAGTCGACGATGATTTGTTTTTCACCAAGAAGTTTTAAATCCACGGCCGCGCGAAGAGAGCGACCAATCAAGCGTGAGATCTCTTGCGTGCGTCCACCGGTCATTGATTTTTCACGTTTGATGCGTGTGTGAGTCGAGCGAGGAAGCATGCCGTATTCCGCCGTCACCCAGCCTGCACCTGTTCCCATCAACCATTGTGGCGCTTTGGATTCGTAAGTGGCTGTGCAAAGAACTTTGGTTTTACCAAACTCAACGATGCAAGAGCCTTCGGCATATTCAGAAACGTGAGGAGTGATTTTTACTTGTCTTAATTGATCAAAAAGACGGCCGTCGGCGCGCATGAATAACCTCCAGGTGGGAATGGGGCTAATCTAATGTCTTCGCTGTGCGGTTGTCCATCTTTTCTTTGTAAGAGAGCAGGGCGCTGTAGATTTTTTGAGCAAGATCACTCTGGTATTCCGTCGTTAAAAGCCTTTTGGCTTCACGAGGATTCGTCAGAAAGCCAATTTCAATAAGCACTGACGGCATTGACGTTTTTGAAATGACATAGAAGGGAGCTTGTTTAATCGTGGCATGAGTCGCTGTGCTATCCGCATTCCAAACTTGCGTCAGAGTTTTGGATAAGTGCAAGCTGCTCTCCATACGGTTTTGACGGCGCAGGTCTTCTACGATCGCCGCGACGTCGCCCTTTTTCGAAAGCTCATCGCCTCCGGAAATATCGTGAAGTTCTTTGCTGTTCAGAACCATCTGATTTTCCTGGCTGGCTAAAAATAAACTTTCTTCATCAGGGGGAAGATTGTTCTGAAAAAAGAATTCAACACCTTTTGCGCGCTGATCGGAAGCGGCGTTGGCGTGAAGGCTGACGAACAAATCAGCTTTTGCATCTTCTGCCATTTTCACGCGTGAAGGAAGTCCTAGATTGCGATCCGTCGTGCGCGTGATGCTAACCTTGAAGTCGGTGTTCTTTTCTAAAATAGTTTTTAGACGTTGAGCGACTTTTAAAACCAAATCCGCTTCTTTCGCGGCTCCATGCACGGCGCCGGTATCAACACCGCCATGACCGGGATCGATCATGATGTGCAAGGCAGAGGCGGGAAGACTCCAAGAAAGAAGTCCCAGCGCCAAGAGCTTTTTGGTTTTAAGTAGATTCATTTTTTTAGAATAGAAAAGCCCTCGAACCCTGTCGAGTCCGTAACCGACCAAGGGCTGGTGCTTTGTCAGAATTGCGGTCAAAATTAATTCTCAGAGAACTATTGATCGCACATGTACGTGGCCGATACGCGCAGTCCTGAGTTTGCACATCCCGTGCACCACCACGTCATGCCACCGTTGGGGGCGGTCGTTGTGTTAGGGCCGCAGGTCGCGGGAGTCATCGTCTCGCCGGGCACCCATACTTCCCAATCTTGGTCTTCGCCGCCGTGAGCAGCCTTCACCATAAATCCTGTGCAATTACCTGAGGGCAGACCGTTGTCACACTCACCCGCGGCCCACTTCCAGTAAAAGCAGTTTGCGTTAAATGCCGAAGCACTTCCGGCGCGTTTACAAGTCGTGACTCGCGCGATCTTCTGTCCTCCGAACTTAATCGATCCATTTACTTCTAAATTCGCGGAAGGTGTTGGGGTGCCGATACCGACATTTCCTCCAGAAACAACGATGGGGCTGTCGGCTAGTGCTGTAGAACTTGTCCAAACGGGAACGGTATTTGTTGTTCCGGTACCCGCACTGGCGACTGTTTTTTGCGAACTGTTCGCTGTACTCACACAATAGATGAGCGCGATATTGCGAGGTCTTGCAGCGCCAAAATAGCCTGGATTTGCAGCGCTAGTGTAAAAGTTAGTGAAGTCTGCGTTCGCAGTTGAAGCCGCCACACCCGGATAGTCAGAAGCTATAATAGGATCGGATTGAGTGGTGACGGCAAAAGTGCCAGAGAATGAAACCGAGTTCACACCGTTGCCATCGTCACCCACAAGAAGAGAGCCTTTTTGTTTTGAACCCAACACGCGGCCTGCATCGACCCCTTTTCCATTATCAAATCCGCGAATGAATTCTCCGCGTAGATCTGGAAGATTAAAAGTTGTGCTTCCGTCGCCACTTCCAAAAGTTGTTCCGATAGCAGTATAAAGGGCGGCATAGGTTGAACGTGAAATCGCAGCTCCGTTGGCTTCTAGCCACCCGGTAGGACAGCTGTTACTAGAAAACGCCGTGATAAGTCCTGCCGGACTGACATAATTATTGCTGTTGTCTAATGCCACCCATGCTGAGCCATCGAAAACTTCCAGGGCTGCTAAGGTCGTGTTGAAGCGAATGAAACCTGCAGTAGGAGAAGCAGGCTGTTGCGCCGATGTTCCGACCGGCACGGCCAAGGCATCCGTTTTACTTCCAATATCCAAAGACACTCGGGGAGTGTTCGTACCGATGCCGACCTTGTTTCCATTGTAGTAGACAGTGCCGACGCCATTTTCCTGCCAAAGAGTGGCAGCGGAAGGCAGTCGCGACACATCGATTTGACCGCTCGTAATCTGCGTCGCAGAGATTCCAATGTTCTGACACTTAAATGTGTCCGTCGAAGATTCATAGTACATCGACTGATCGGCAGTGCAACTAGCACTGGCGAAAGACCCACCAAAGGGAGTGATCGTTGAGCGAATGTCCGCGACACTTAAAAAGGCGGGGGTCCATTGACTGGATTGATAACGTAATACCTGACCGACTCCTGAGGGTGAAGAGCTTGACACCGTTGTTCCTTGGATTTTAGCGACGGAAGGATTTGGATAATTGCCACTTAAATCACCGCCGGCCGATCCACCAGGCGTTGTCCCCGCAATGGTGACGTTCGAAGCCGAGGTCAATCGACCTTGGGCATCAACAGTGAAAGTCGCAACTTGATTTGAAGACCCATAAGAGCCCGGCGTGACGGCTGTGTTATCTAAAGCCACGGTCTTCGAGGTTGTTCCCGTGACGTTAATTCCTGTTCCTGCAAGGACGTCAGCAACAACGCCGGATCCTCCGGCATCGGTCACACATTTAAAAATTCCTCCATCCCAAGTAATGACTTGCCCCGCAGTACAAGATGCAACCGGGATGGTGGATTTCAGCACAAGATCATTCAAGGATTTATCTGCAATTTTTTGCGCACTATAGGATGTATACGCAAACGGCACAGAGCGAATAATATTCGCCGGAGAAATCACTTTCCAACCTAAACCGTCATGGAACTGAACTTTCAAAAGTCTTTCCGCCGAGTTGCTGGCAATCCAAGAACCGCTGCCGGCACAGGTGTACGTGATGCCATTCACAAAAACATCAGAAAGAGAAAACACCGGGCCTGTTGGAAAAAGACGTGTGCCCAATCCGATAGGCACGTCAAAGACGCCATTGGAGTTTTGCATGTTCACGGCATCTTTTTGTTCTCGATACAAAACACAGTTTCCATCAGCAGACGTGATCTCAAAAAGAAAACTGACGTTGTTGAACTCTAATGGTGTGCCGTCTGATTTTAGAATTCGGCCTTGATAGCTTAAGCTTTGCGGCGAAGCATTCGCCACAAGAGAATAAGTGATGATGAAGAAGAGCATCGCTATTCTAAAAACGTACATAAAGGTCTTCATAACCACGTGCTCTGCCTTTCTTAGTTAGAACATTCGTATACAGCGCGCACCCAGACTCCGTTACATGGAGTCGCCATCGACCATGAAATCCCGCCATTGGCACCCACGGCCACGCCTCCATTGTAAGGCGTTTCATTCGGGCCCAGAGCGGCCCAATCGCTATCACTTCCACAGGCCACAGCCTTAGAAAGATAACCTACACAACCACTGCTAGGGTAACCGTTGTCACAATGACCGGCTCCCCAGTTTATTAGATTTTGTCCGTTCACCTGTGTGCTGTAGGCGGCGTTATCATAGGTGCACACGGTTCTTCTTGTGGTCGAAGTGACGGGGCGCCAAGTACTGCCGTCACAGAATTCTAATTTCTTTGACGTGCTATTATAGCGAGTAGCGCCTTCAATCGCGCCGCTGCAACTTGCGCCTGTGTTACCGATACGAACCTCGCCGCGAGCATCTAAGGTTGTGACAGGTGCGTTGGTGCCCACGCCCACATTGCCTGAAGCCGTGATTCCAATTCCAGAGTTAGAACCATCACCGGATAAGTAGTGATTACCTAAAACCAGATTGTTTGTAGCGACGTGATTACCTAAATTATCAGAAGCTTCTGCGGGTTTTTCGACTCGGTACAGACTCATTTTAAAAGTTTGTCCGGCGCCATAATCGACGGCATTGCTGATGTTACAAGAACCCGAGCCCGTCCACCTGCGTATTTCAATTTTATAAGTGATTGTAGGTTGGTCTGCAGTGTAATTGAACTCGCCAACGATCAGACTTGTTCGATCCGTAGTCGCGGAATGAGTGTTTGTCGCTTCAGAGGTTTGAGTGCCATCAGTAATGCGAAAGAAGCAACTGCCGGTATTTGAATAGAAGGCACCATAGGCATAAACTAAATATCGACCCGCTTTCAAATTCGCAAAACGCACGGCAGGGATTTTACCTTCACTCGGCACAAGGGCAGACCCTTCCAATGTCGGTAAAGCACAGTTTGCATTGGCCGTATTGAGTGTCGCAAACGTTGTGCTATCAAGACCCCAACTGCAGTTGGCTGTAGCGACAGTTCTTGCGGCTCCGATAAATGCACTTCCGGCAGCACTGATTCCATTGGCAGAAGTCAGGGTGCTGCCATCGGGGAATTTAAAACCACCACTGGTCGATTCAATCAGACCTGCTGCGGAAATGGCACCACCGCTATAGACGATTTTACCTGAGCCTCCATCTTGCCAATAGTTCGCACTTGCAGGCAATCGTGCCGAGGCGATTTGACCGCTCGTGATTTGCGAAGCTGCCAGAGTGATATTTTGACATTTAAAAGTGTCCGACGAGGATTCGTAATACATAGATTGGTCGGCGCCACACGCTGTCGCAGCAAAAACTCCACCAAACGGAGTTATCGTTGAGCGAATATCCGCCATATTTAAAAACGCCGGTGTCCACTGACTCGATTGATAGCGAAGTGTTTGTCCCACGATAGATGGCCCGGTCGCAGACACATTGGTCGACTGAATTTTTGCGACCGTGGGATTTGGAAAGCTTCCTGAAAGATCTCCGCCCGCAGTTCCTCCGGGGGCCACTCCAGAAATTGTGACTTGCGAAGCCGAACTCAAACGGCCTTGAGCGTCGACAGTGAATGTGGGTACTTGTGTGCTGGATCCATAAGAACCCGCCGTCACCGATGTGTTGGCAAGATTAAGAGTGACGTTGCCAGAAGTTCCTCCACCAGAAAGTCCTGTGCCCGCGGTGACTCCTGTTAATGTCGCGGTGCTGGTTCCAGATTCCGTGGCGACACGAATCCAGGTGCTGCCATTGTCCCGATAAATTTCTTTGGTGTCCGTGGAGATATAGATTCTTCCCGCAACTCCCGCCGCAGGCTTTGAAGAATTTAAACCTGATTGAAGGGAAGTGATATCTGTTCCCGCGTCCGTACCAGCATTATTAATGACTTTATCTGTGATGCCATAGCCGATCAGTGTTGTCGGTTTTCCCGCTGTGATTTGAGACCAATTCAACCCGATATTTGAACATGTCCATGCGCCCGTCGGTGAAACGAAGGTGAGTGTTTGGTTCACGGCACACGTCGCAGGCATTTGCGAAGATTTTAGAAGTGAGCCCGCATCCGTTAAATCGGCAGAGGACAGCGATGCATTTTCCCACTCGCTGCCATCGTACTTCAAAAACTGCCCGCCACTAGGTGATGTGACTGCCAAATTCTTTCCAGCTAATTTTGCTACAGTAGGGTTTGGGTAAGATCCCAATAGATCTCCGCCAGCACTGCCCCCGGGTGAAACACCGGTGATTGTCACTGAACTTGCCGTTGTCAATCGGCCTTGGGCATCGACGGTGAAGGTCGGTACTTGAGTGGCGGAACCATAGCTGCCAGCAGCGACACTGGTGTTTGCTAGGTTGATGGTTTTCGTTGTTGTTCCTGAAACAGAAATTCCAGTTCCGGCGATTATATCGGAAATCACCCCGGAGCCGCCAGCATCAGTGACGCATACAAACTGAGCTCCATTCCAGCTTAGCACTTCACCTGATAGACATGTCGTTGCCGGTGCGGCGGTTTTTAGTAAAAGGTCGTTGACGGTTTTATCTGCAATTTTTTGCGCGCTAAAAGAAGTATAAGCAAAGGGCACAGAGCGAATGATATTGGCTGGCGAAATGACCTTCCAGCCGTTTCCGTCGTGGAATTGAACTTTCAACTGACGTTCCGAGGTGTTGCTGGCGGACCAACTACCACTTCCATAACAACTATGAGACTTTCCATTTACGAAAACTTCAGAAAGTTCAAAGACGGGTGCCGTGGGATAAAGGCGTGTGCCCGTTCCAATCGGGACATCAAAGACTCCGTTTGAACTTTGCATATTTACGCCGTCTTTTTGTTCGCGATACAAGACACAGCTTCCATCAGCCGAAGTGATTTCAAAAAGAAAGCTGACGTTGTTGTATTCCAGGGGGGAACCGTCAGATTTAAGAATACGCCCTTGATAACTCAGACTCTGGGGAGATGCCAAAGCCAAGCTATCAAATAGCGCAACAGTTATGGGCAGCACAATAAAAAGGACGTACCGAAGTGTGACCATACCTTTATATCGGAGGGATAATTAAATAATGTGAGTGATTCCGCTAAAAACCTCGAAGGATTACAGAAAATTGTATTTCAGAATGAGACAACCGCATTAGAGCGAGACAAAAAGCCGGGGATTCTCAAAATATTTTTTCAGGAGCCAAACAGGAGAAAAGGTCTCAATCTAAGGCCCGCAATTGTCAGTTATCGTCTAAAGACTAGTCAGCTCGGGATACACAAAAGCGCATTTGATTGGTTTTGACGAAACATTGGTCGTGGCACCGCCGTTGCTTTAGTACAAGTCAACCCCCCATGGCGGCCAGGACCCTCCCCCCCCAATCCTGGTCGCTTTTTTTTTGCCCAAAATTTCTATATCCTTATTGCTGTTAAACATCGTAAGGAGACTCCCATGCAGTTGAAACCTCTTGGTCTACTTCTTTTGGCAGCGTTGATGACTCAAGGCTTACCGCAACATGCGTTCGCACAAGCTGATAGTTCACAGATCGAAGCCGAAGAAGCTACAGCAGACGCTGAAGCCGCGAAGGCCGAAGCCAATGAAGCTAAAAAACGTGCGGAAGAAGACCGCCGTCGCCGCGATAAAGCGCGCTCTGAAGCGCAATCCGCGATCAATAAGGCTCGTTCTTTAGAAAACGAATCTAAGAAAGAACAAGCTGAATCAGAAAGAGAGTCTGCAAAACTGAAAGCAGAAACTGCGGACCACGAACGGCAAAAAGCCAATGCGGAAAAAGAGCAGGCTGCGGCTGAGTCCCGTATTAAAGCTGCTCAAGAAAAAACTAAAAAAGCCATTCAAGTTCGCGACGAAGCGTTAGCAAAAAGAAAGCAAGCTGAAGACAAAGCCGATGACTTAAGAGATCAGGCGAAAGATCAAGAAAAGCAGGCGCAATCCGCGACAGAAGCGGGACAACAGGCCAGCAAAGAAGCTGAAGAGGCTAAAATTGATGCCAATAAAGCAGAGCAAAATCTTTCCAAGGCTCGCTTGCTGACTCAGAAAGCTGTGGCCGAATCCAAAGCACGCGAAGCTAAAGCAAAGCAAGAGATTGCCAGAGCTGAAGCCGATAAAGCGAAAGCCGAAGCGGAGATCGCTCGTTTGAAAGTTCAAGAAGAACAGTCAAAGGCAATGATTGAGAAAGTGGATGGCGAGTTGAAGTCCGCTCTTGCGGCCTCTAAAGAAGCTGTTCAACAGGCTGATTCTGAGCGCAAAAAAGTAAGCGAAATAAAATCGCAGGAAGAAAAAGCCAAACAAGCGGCGGCTAAAGCCCGTCAAGAGCTTGAAGGCAACCGGAACAACTTGAAGAAAGAACAAGCGGCCGCAAGTCTTGAAATTGCTCGTGCTAAAAAAGTGATTGCCGAAAGCGAAGCTGAAAGTCTGCGCGCCGACGCGGAATTAAAGCGTCTGCGTGAGGAAGCAGAAAAAGCGAAGACGGAACGCGAAAAGCTTGAGCAACAAATGGAAATTGCTCAAAACAAAGCGGAAGAAGCGAAGATTAAGTTAGACACAGGGAAAGCCGAAGCCGAAGCGGAAAAAATGAAATTGGAAGCTTCTAAGATTCGTGCGGACGCGGGTTTGACGACGAAGAAGAAAAAGAAATAGATTGAATTTAGATTTAGAAATAAAAAACCGCAGATTGATTCTGCGGTTTTTTTATTTCTAAGCCGAGGAACGAAAGTGATTTTACTTCTCGGCGCCGATGATTTTCCAACGATCGACCTGTGGATTAAAAAATCCGGACTGACGATAGGCTTTTTCGATGATGCCTTTTTGTTTTAGTAAAGGAACGCCTTTATTAAGAGCCGCGATCACAGGTTTTGATTTTCTTGAAATTTTAGAAACTCCCCAGACGCGTCGGCCCTCAAGGATGACTTTGTATCCCGTTAAAGGGATGTATTTTGTGTCTTGAACCTGAAATGAAAGATCTTTTTCGGCACGGAACGATGAGAGTAGAAAATCGACTCTGTCATATTTTACCATGCGAATCATGCGATCCCAATTCCCGCCATCGACGATGTTGGTAAAGCCCGCTTTTTTGAGAGCCTGGACGTCGCTTACCCAGGCGAAGCTGGTCGTGATACTTCTGTTTTTTAGTTGGCTGATGGATAAGTTTGAAAGTTCAGCGATTTTTTTGGGCTTACCATAAATTCCAGCGACAAACTGACCGGGGTCTACGGTGGAAATCGATTTCCATGTTGAAGTTTCTGACAAATCCGTTTCCCAAATGGGATTTGCTGTGGCATCGACAAAACCCTTCTCGAGTTCGGCGATGCTGCGCTGGTAAGTGGGCATGGGCACTAAGATCACAGGTGTATTCAGTCCACCTGCAACCAACGCTTGCTGAAATAAAACCAGTTCAATTACGTCCCGTCGAGAGTAGGGGCCGCTGAAGTCTTTTATATCCAGAGGATTTCTGCCATTCAGAAATTTTTTGTAGTCTTCCAGAACGTCTTCTATGACCACAGCCTTAACAGCAATAGGCGAGTTGGCTTTTCCCCAAACAGGGAAAAGCAGTAAAGAGAGAATAGTTCCGAAAACGTACCGCATGTCGCGCATCCTAAACGCAATCGCTTCAAAACGGGGAAATATATTACGGGCTTGCTTAAGTGTAATCCTGATCGCTTTTGCGCCGGAAATATTTTTCTTCCAGAATTTATGGGAACCTTTCATTGTCTATTGTTTGCTGTTTAGACAATAACTTGTGTTCGATAAGAGCTCTCGTTAGCATCGGGACAATGGAGGACTTATGAAGAGCATCTTATTTACATCTATTTTGTTTTTCGTTTTAAGTGCGGGGGCCGCCGAAACTGATTCATTAAAGTCGCAAAGTTCAAAGCTGATGGCGCAAGGAAAATCTAAGGCTCAAGAGGTGATGACGGCTTGTAAGGAAGATAAAGTTAAACATTGTGACAAGTACACAGAGATGGAAGCGTTGAAAATGTGCTTGGCTAAAAATAAAGAAAGCCTAACGCCTTCCTGCAGAACGTCTTTGGGAATGTAGATCCAAGAGGCTGGCAGTGATTCACTTTTACCGCCAGCCCTTTCAAAACAGTTCGTCATGTCCTGGACTCATCCTAGGTCCGGTGAAATTAAGCTCTTTAGTGTCAGAAGGCACTTTGATGATAAGATCAAAGAATCCTGAACATATAACCGGAGTTCCCTGTGAAATTTTTGACTCTTCTTTCGATCGTTTGTTTGTCTTCTGCTGCTCACGCTTTTGATAATCCCTCGATGTTAAAAAAGTATTACTGGGGAGACTTCAACTTTGATGGTTCAAAAATTCGCGGTAATTCTGCCGGTACCAGCTTTAATAATGCCGAAAAATGGGTGAAGAGCAAAGAAGGAAACAATCAGTACAGCATGAAGTGGGGCACTGAAGATGTCGAAGGATCTGAAGTTTTGACGGTTTCTGAAACTCTGGTGACCAACTCCAAAGAGAAAGGTAAGTCTTCTCTTTACGCTCGTACTTCAAGTTTTTACAAAGATAAACTGCGCGCTTCGACGATTTGTTATGGCTATGCTTCGGAAGGTTCTTTAGCAAATCCTTCTAAAAATGAATTGAAATGTGTGACCGCAACTCGTCGTGCTTGCGATCGTTTGATGGATTCTTATTTCAAAGAAGCCGACAAAAATAGCATGATCTCGACAAAGTCAGGTGGACTTAAAGAAACACAAAAGACCGCAGAGCAATGTGCTGGTTTCCTTGATAGCTATGCCAAGATGGCCGTCGCATTCGGAAATCAATCTTCTCAACTTGAAAAGCGTCAAAAGGAAGTGATCGACCAGGATGCCGATCGCTTGAGAGCCCAGATTAAAGAAGCAACAGGTAATAAGCTTTGGAACATCACAGATTTGAATTCTGCAAATTCGGCTTCCGCTCTTGATAAGACAGCTCAGAATTTTTCCAGCTCGATGGAAGGGATTCGCGCCTTGAACGCCGCACTTGAAACTTGTGCAAGTGCCTCGGCTGATTTTGGCAGTCCGAGCGCGCAAGGTGGTTCTTCTGCCGCTGGCAATGCCGCTTCCGGCAACAGATAGTTTGCCCTAGCACATTTAAAATCTCATAAATTTGCTAAAAATGCGTCCTTCCTGGTACAGTTAAGACTTGGGAGGACTTATGAAAAGCACCATCATCCTGTTACTTCTTTTATCTTCAGTCGCTTTTGCTCAAAAACTAGAACCGGGTCTTTGGAAAACGAAAAGTGTTTTAGTCCTGAATGGATTGCCACTTCCTCCAGCTGAAGCGGAAGAGTGTATTTCTGCTTCTCAAACAAAAAACGTCAAAGAAACGATCATCAAAGAATTAAAGAAGAACGACTGTAAGTTAGACAACTGGAACTTAAAGGGTGAAAAACTTCAAGCCTCGTTAAGTTGTAAAAAGAGTGAGCTCAATGCCAAGGGCACTTTGCGCGGCAGAGTGACGCCTAGAAGTTATGATTTAAACGGAGAAGCAGAAGGAACTTATAATGTGATTCCTTCGCAAGCGACTTTGAAACTGACAGGCCAGTGGACCCGTGTTTGCAAAAAATAATCAGTGCTTCTTTTCTAAAAGTTCCGGGGCATTCTGTTGTAGAATGCCGTGAGCCACTTGTTCGTAAAACGATTTGGAATTCACAAGTCGCGCTGTTACGTTGGCCACGATTGAAGAGAGCATTAAATAAAGAATGATCTCATGAGAGTCACTCATTTCAAGGACCAGAACAAAAGAGGTAAAGGGTGTGCGCGTGATGCCGGTTAAGAACGCCACCATTCCTACCATGATCATAAGCTTCACGTATTCAAAACCAAAACTTTGCGCCAGGAATTGCCCCAAGGTGGCTCCGCTAGCTAAAGCAGGGGCAAAAACGCCTCCGATCACTCCGCCAATATAGGTAAAGAAATTTCCAAAGATACGTCCCGCCGGAACGGAAATATCAGACGGCGCCGTCGGATGTTCAAGCAAAGAAACCATCACGGTTTTTCCTGCACCTACTGTTGACGGACCGCAAAGATAAATGGTGAGACTCAGGAGAACACCAAAAATCAGCGTCAAAAGAACTTTGATCCAAAAAGATTTCTTATTTCTCCACGAGGTGACGCGAAAAAGACTTTCAGCAAAAAAGCTTCCGGCGACACCGATGATACCCGCAATGGCCACTGTCTGATAAAGGGCGTGCCAGGTGTAGGTTTGAAAACGGGCGTCGCCTAAGTATAAATAATTTCCTAAAAACAGTTGCGCCAAGATGCCCGCGATAATGACCGCTTGAAAGACCGCCGTGCGAATGACACTGACATGAGTTTTTGACATCTCTTCAATGGCAAAAACAATTCCCCCTAGGGGCGTATTAAAAGCAGATGCTAAACCCGCAGCACCTCCCGCTAAGATCATCGAAGGCAGTTGCGGCTTCGGAAAACGCTGAGGCCAAAGTTTAGATAGCTGATAAAATACGGCTGCAGATACTTGCAATGTCGGGCCTTCGCGCCCCGTGACGCCCCCGCCAAGCACACAAAGAGATGAACCGATGATTTTTGCAAAGAGCATGCGAATGCTTAAAAGCTTTTGCAAGAAGGGATGATTTGACGGTGCCATTTCAGCGGCTGCTAAAACCTGCGGAATACCACTTCCCAAAGCTTCTTTGGAAATGAAATGCCCAATAAGAAAAGAAACCAAGATGGCTAAAGGGGCTGTGATCAATAGAATGGGGGAGTGGGAGTTATGAAGCGCCCATTCTTCGCAGATTTTAAAAAGCATATTGTAAAGAACAGAGATGACGGCAGCGATTCCTGCTGCCACCCAAAAGGGAAGATTGAAGAAGATTTTACTCTGAGCTTTTTTAACGTGTTCGTGATGAAGAATATCGGATGGACGCATCCATCTTTAGTAGCAGCATTTTGCAAGAGGCGCACATCACTGCGCATCGAAACGGTGCGTTAGCAAATGTGTGCCTTCACACTTCGACTCCTAGGAAGGAGACGAAGTGATTTCAGGATTCTTGTAGTAAACTGTTTGGGTCGGGTATGCGAAATCAACTTTGATTTGTGCTGCAATTTTTAGAATCTCAATGAAGATCTGCTGCTGGAGCTTGAGCTCATCTGCGCCGGTCGCAACATTGATGTGAAAGTTGACCAACACATCTAAGGAAGAAGCATTATAATTGTTAAACGCCACGGTGACCGTGTCAGGATTTACTTCTTTATGTTGAGTCAGAAGATAGCGAACTTGATCGCAGAACTGCTCGATTTTTTCTGGAGGAGTTTCGTATGCCAGTCCCAGAATCTGACGAATTCGTCTTGCCGGGCGAACTCCCATATTATCGATCGTCTCTTTGGCCATCATGGCATTGGGAATAGTAATCACAGAGTTGTAAAACGTGCGAATGCGAGTGGAACGAAAGCCGATTTCTTCAACAGTTCCTTCCATGTCCTTCACTTTCACCCAGTCGCCGATTTTAAAAGGATGGTCGACCAAAATAGTGATCGAACCAAAAAGATTTGCGGCTGTATCTTGAGCTGCTAGGGCTAAGGCCAAACCTCCCAGTCCCAGACCGGCAAGCAATGACATAACGTTTAGACCAAAACTTTGCAGGGCGATCAGAACACCAAGAACGACAACAACGACTTTCATCGCACGTGAAGCGAAAGGAACAAGTTGATCGTCATAGGTGCTTTCTGTTTTTGCCGCTACATCCATAAAGACGCGCGTGATAGCGTCGACCGCGTAATAAATCACGCGAATCAGATAAAGTGCGACCAAGCCTCTTAAAATATGGTCATAGTAAGTGCCAAATTTTCCGGAAAGTTCGATAGCATCCCCGACGGCGAACCAGAAAAAGATCACTAAGAGCCAAGCGACCGGACGCTCTAACGGCATCGATAAGAAGTAGGCCGTAAAGGTGTTCGGGAATTTTTTGATGAAAGGGTTGTGTTTTTTAAATTCTTTTAGAATGAACTGAAACACCGGGCGAAGTAAAAAACCGAGAAGCAGAGCCACAGCCAAAGCGCCCCATTTCCAGTTTGGAATAACAAAGACGGTGGACTTCAATGCCACCGTGAGATCGTGAGAGAAGAGTTCGGTCTGTTCAAAAAGAAACTTTTCCATGTCGTACCTTTAAAGATGAAATCTTAAGTCAGCTGCAGGTTGTGTCCGGTATAAAGCATAATAAGGATGATGATGCCAAGGACGATGCGATAATAACCAAAACCTCTAAAGCCATAACGAGCGACGATATTAATGAAAAACTTAATCGCCAACATCGCTACGATAAATGCGACAACACAACCGACAGCCAGCACGCCGATTTGTCCAGGCTCTATCGACTTATAGACTTTCAACAATTTATAACCGGTCGCTGCGGCCATGGTTGGAACGGCTAAGAAGAATGAAAATTCGGCTGCTTCTTTTTTATTCATGCCAAGCGTCAAGCCGCCCATGATGGTGGCTGCGGACCGAGAAACTCCCGGAATCATCGCGATCGCTTGAAACAATCCAAGTTTCACGGAATCCCCGTAAGAAAGATCGTCGGTTTTGCGCCCCATAGCCGTCAGGTGCGCAAAAACCCGGTCGGACCATACTAGGATGGCTCCGCCGATGATCAATGCCCACGCAACGACCTGCACGCTTCCTAAAAGTTGATCGACGATGTCTTTCACGAAGAAACCGATAATGCCAGTTGGCAGGAAGGCAACGAAAAGTTTTTTGTAGAAGTTCCAGTCGGGAAGGAAGCGTTTCCAGTACAAAACGAGCACTGACAAAATCGCACCGAATTGGATGATGACTTCAAAGTTTTTAACAAACTGATCGTCATGAATCCCCATCACGGAGCTGGCAATAACCATGTGACCGGTAGAGGAGATCGGTAGAAATTCAGTGATGCCTTCGACAATACCCAGGATGATCGCATGCAGATAATTCATTCGGAAGTTCCCTTGGTTGGCTGTTGGAAATCAGTGCGCTTCATTCTTCAGAATTGCCCCGGTGGGTTCAATATTCGATGGAATGTGTCAAAAAATTTAAGATTTATTTAAGATTTTCCTAACATTTGTGGCTGAAATCTGAATATGATTTTTTCACCACGGAGGGGGTAAAAATGAAACGTGCATTATTATTAGGTGCGTTGTTGTTCGGTTCTCAGGCGTTCGCTGGCGAATACTTGGTGAAATATAAGAACACAAGCGCGCTCAACATGCTTAACACAATGACAATGTCTAAAGTTGCGACTGTTCAAATGACTGATCACAACGCAACAGCAAGTCTTGTGAAAGTGAACATCGTAAAGAGCCACGAAGCACAAGCTTTGGCGAGCCTTCTTTCTCAACCAGGCGTTGAGTACGTAGTTCCAAACTTCAAATTGAAAGCTTTCACAGCTCCAGTTGATGCCGCGGCATTAAAAGAGCAATGGGCGATCGCGAAAGTTCAAGCTGAAAAAGCTTGGCAACGTGCGGGTAACAAAGGAAACCGCAACGTGATCGTAGCTGTTATCGATACAGGCGTTGACTACCGCCATCCAGCTTTGGCTCCAAACATGATCCAAGGTTATGACTTCAAAGAAAACGATGCAGATCCAATGGATAAAACAGGCTTCCAAAATCCAGGTCACGGTACTCACTGCGCGGGCGCAGTAGGTGCAACTGGTTTGGTTGACGGTGGTATCATCGGTTTGGCTCCAGAAGTTTCTATGATGCCACTTCGCTTCTTGGGTGAAGACGGTTCTGGTGACTTGAACAATGCGATCAAAGCTATCGATTACGCGGTAGAAAAAGGCGCGCACATTATCTCTGCATCTTGGGGTGCGGCGGTTCCACGTTCTACAGCAGCTCCTCTTCTTGAGGCGATCAAACGTGCTGACGATAAAGGTGTTATCTTCATCGCAGCCGCAGCTAACGATGGTAAAAACAACGATAAAACTGAGATGTATCCGGCAAACAACGGTTTCCCGAACTCAATCACAGTTGCAGCTTCTGGCGCATCTGATGCAAAACCATCTTGGTCTAACTACGGTACAGCGACTGTTCACGTAGCAGCTCCTGGTGAAAACATCATGAGCACATTGCCAAACAATAAGTACGGAAACCTTTCTGGTACTTCAATGGCAACTCCGCTTGTATCTGGCCTAGTAGCTTTGATGAAAGCTCAAGATCCTTCACTAACTGGTGCTCAAGTTCGTGCGATTCTTCAAACGACAGGTGCTAAAGTTTCTATCGAAACTGCATGTAACTGCCGCGTTGACGCTTACGAAGCTGTTGAAGCAGTTATGTCTAAGAAAATGGTTGTAGTTCCTGCGGCAGCAACTATCCAACCTTCTTCTACATTGGCACTTTCCGTTCTTCACGGTAAAGCTCCATTCAAGTTCGCTTCTTCAAACGCTTCAGTTGCGACTGTAGACAACAGCGGTACTTTGACTGCGGTTGCTAACGGTTCAACTACTGTGACTGTGACAGATGCTGACGGTAAAACGGCTTCTACATTGAACATCAATGTAGGTGCTAAATCTGGTGGTACAAATCCAAATCCTCCAGACAACGGTGGCGGTCTTCCTGATCCAGGCAACCCAGGTGAGCCGGGTGAATGCCCATTGGGCGATCCTATGATTTGTCAGATTATCTGCCAACTGCAACCAGATCTACCATTCTGCCAACAGTAATCTTGGCGGTTTCGAAAGGCTCCCTTACGGGGGCCTTTTTTCGTTTTTGGGGTTTGAGTTTTGGTTTCTTACGAGGGATTTGCTTTGGGGAAAGCCCCTTAGGCTTCCCGTCGCTTCGGTCGGCACGCCTTCCGGGCTCGGTTGCCGCCGCCGTTCCGGCGGTTCGCGCATCCTGCGCCGGCAAAGGCCTTCCTTCGGACGGGCATCCTAAGGGGCTTTCCCCAAAGCAAATTCTGCTAGAACTCAAAGCCATCTTCATAAAATAAAATGTTTGCGTGGGAGTTTTTGTCCGCTGTTGTGTTGGCAGAAGAGCGGTATTATTCGTTTTTTTTGGGGCTGCGCCGTTGGGGAAATTCGGGGGCTAGATTATTGCGGGATTTTTAGGAAGAGCACCGGGTTTTTTTGGTTTTTTCAGAGGGGGATTTTGGTCTTAGAACAATTATTCGATGTGAAAATTAAATAGTTGGAGTGTTCGGATGTTGGTGGAACATTCGTCATGTCTCTGCTTGAGATAGTGAACTTGAATATGATTTGTAGTATTTAGAATCGGTTTCGGCGTTCCGATGAATATAATATGAGGAACGTCGCTGGAATCCTGTTTGGAATGTACGTTATTGCTGGGTGTACGCTCAGTGGCAATCTTTTGGATTTTAATGCTCTGACTCCTCCTGTTTTGACGGATTCTTCAGGGGAGCGTCTTGAGTCTTTTGTTATCAATAAATCCTCTGATGTAAATAATGTGAGTGTTCAAGGGGAGTGTTATTACGAGAATCAGAATATTCAGATCTCGTTTGTTCCTGAGAACTCTTCGTTGGCTTTGCATGAGACTCATCAGTACTCAACACTTTGTACCAATAGTAAGTTTGAATTGCAGATCGATACTCAAGATTGGACTGACACTGCTTACAAAGTGGTTCTTTCAATCAAATCAAAAACGGGTGTGCCTTCAAGTACCGAGTCTTCGGTTTTAAAGGACGTCGTTGCGCCGGTGGTTTCTTTTACTTCTGTGTTGCCCGCGCACTTGGGGCTCGATTCTATTTCTTCGATTCCGTTAGCGGGAACTTGCGAAAGTGCTGATGGTGATGTGCAGATTCTTTCGGGAAGTGTCGTGCTTTCGACGATCTCCTGTCAAAGTGATGGCACCTTTGCAACGACGGTTGTTGGTGATGGGTTGCTCGAAGGTTCCAACGTTTTTACTGTTAAACAGTCTGACGTAGCTAAGAACGTTGGAACTGCGACAAGCGTTAGTTTTAATAAAGATACGATTGCGCCTTTGCTTCTTCCAAGTTTGGGATCTTTAGGGAGTGCACTTAGTAATAACGATTCAACACGGTTCGTGTCTGTAACTTTGCCTAGTGATGGTGGCACCCAATATCGCTACGTGATTGTCAAAGATGCCGATTGTTCCAGCCAGTATAGTGCTTTAATGGCGACCACTCCTGTGGCGGCGGGGACGGATATTCCATTGAGCTTTAGTGGAGACGGCTCTTATCGTCTTTGTGTTTTAGCCGGAGATCAAGCGAACAACTGGGCTTCCTCATCCGGCGTTTTTGAAAGTGCGGCGGTCGTGATTGACAAAACGGCGCCGGTGCTAACGATTGCAAGCCCCGTTGCGGGGCAGAAAATCCATTCGACCTTTACGTTATCAGGAACTTGTGAGGCAGGACTCACGGTGACCGCAAACGGTAATTTTACTCCCTCTCCTTCAGTGCAAACTTGTTCTGCCGGTGGCTCTTATTCAATCAACCTGACTTTGTCAGCCGTGGATGGTGCTAAGAATATTTCTGTCACTTCTTCAGATGCGGCGGGAAATGGCTCATCAGTATTAAATCATGGTGTGATCAAGGATACGCAGATTGTTCCACCGAACGTGACTTTAAATACTTCAGCGACAACGAGTGTGCCGGTAGCTAAATTCACGGTGAATGATTGTTCGGATCACACGATGATTTTAATGAAAGAGGTTAATGCGCCGCCAGCTCTTGGAGATGCGGGCTGGATCAGTTGTTCAACGGCGTCTCAGAATTATCAATATGACTTAAGCGTTTCAGATCAGCAGGGACTGCGCAATATTCGTTTTTACGCTCGTGATGAGGCGGGAAATATTTCCACCGCGACAGTTTTTACGATCACTTATGACAGTAAAGCTCCGATCATGACTTTGGATGCGGTTCCTACGTTAGCAAAAAATGTGGCGTATCCTTTTGTCGTCAGAGTCACCGAAGCCACAGTTTCTGCGGCAGCCACTTTAAGTTTGCAATACTCAACGGATGGCACGACGTGGACGGCGGCGACCAGTCGTACTTTGGGACTTGCCGGGCCCATGAATAATAAGTCCTTTGAGATCTCGTGGACACCGACAAGTTTTTATACCGGTTTGAAAGTGCGCGCCGTTTTAACGGATGACTATGGCAATATCGGCTATGGTGTTTCAAATACTTTTGATGTGGTTCTGGATGTGACTCCGCCGACGATCACGGCTAATCAATTAAAAATCAATGGCTCACTTACTCCAGATGATACTGTACGATCCTATGTCACGGTGAGCTTACAAGCGCATGATGCAGAAACGGCTGTGAAGGATTTCTGTTTAAAGACGTCCAGCTCTGTTCCAGCCGCGAATGATTCTTGTTGGGTGGGAGTTAAAGCTCCGAAACCAGGTTTGGAAGAATTGCCGGATTTGATACTTGTCGATTTTGATTTCTTCTTAGGGATTAATTTTGGCTCTTATAACATCTATGCATGGGTGCGCGATGTGGCTGGCAATATCAGCACGAATTCGGCGACGCTTAAAAAAGATTATAACACTATTGAATATATCAATGACCCTTCTCCAATAGTGTCGGATATCCTGACTGTGAACTCTGCGACTCCGAATACGCCGCCTATTAATGGCGACATGAATTTTGCCAACAATGCGCCGGTTTATATTAAGTGGAAGGCTTCAGATAATGGCAGCATCACGAAAGTGGAACTTTATTCCTCATTAGATGGAAGTTCTTATACTTTGATTGATGATTCTTTAGCAAATAACTCTACGAATGGATCAAGTTGCAGTTATTCCGCTCCTCACACGGGATGCTTTGTTTGGAATTCGACCTTCCCTAACGACACATTCTTCAAGTTGCAAGTGCGTGTGACTGACAATTACGGTCAGACGGCGCAAGTGACAAGTCCACCTTTAAACAGTGGTCTATTAAATCTGCTCGCGGGAAATCAAGACCCCGGTCACAATGGAAACGCGAAGCAGACCGTGTTTAATACCGCAGTCGGCAATGACACCGCTCCGGGTACATTGTTAGTGACGACCGACGGAAAGATTTTCTTTAACGATTCGTCTTATGGTTTGATGTATATTGATCCGAAGACGAACAACTCGAAATTAATTCTTCGCTTAGCTAAAAGCACCGAGGACTCTTATGGTGATGGCATTCCCGTAGAGCAAGCCCGGGCTAAAGCGATTTTAAGAACCACTTTAGATTATCAAAATCGTATTTTAGTCTATGACCGCAACATGATTCGTCGAATTGACACAAGCGTCGAGCCCATGACGATTGAAACAATCATCGGTGCGGACCCGGCAGGAAATCTCGGAACTAACACCGCCGACACCGTCGCAGATCCACGTGACGTGAAAATCAATCTCACGAATGATCAAACCTGGGCTATTCGTAAGCGCGCGCCATTTATGGCCCTGCCTAATGGTGATATTTATTTTATTTCAGACAACCCCAATAAAGGTAAAGACAATGGAGGGCGCATCCGTGTTTATAAAGGATCGTTAGCGGTTCCTCGTGTGGAAGCTTTCCGTTTTTCAGGAACAGGTGTCAAAGATTTGCCGACATGGGATTTGAACGTCAAAGATTGGTCTTTTTTTAGCTTGCGCTACAATCCACAAACAAGCGAGATCTTAAAAGCCTATGTCGGTGCGACAAATCCCGTCCCAGGAAATTCTTATGGGAATATGACGGAGCTTGATATTACCACCTGGGTCGCGAACGGAGTTCATCCGAATCATCCCTACGCCAATTCAAGTTTGAACTACTATGAAGTTCAATCCTTGGATGGCAGAGTTTATCGCTCAAATCGCGCCACAGAACATTCAATTTCTAAACTTAATGATGACGGCACATGGTCGCGTGTTTTAGGGACGGGAGCCTTGGGATCTTGTACAGATGGAACGCCGGCGACTTCGTGCGCAGTGGCCCTGGATGATGCCTTTGTCGATCGTTACGGAAGAATTTATTTTTCGACTCGTGGAATTATTAAGACTGTCGTCAATGGCAATGTCTATACACTTTTTGGTCAACGTAAAGATGCGGGTGACGGTGGCTCTGCGACCGACATGCGCTTAGCAATGGTTCACTATTTAGATCACGGAGCCGGCGATAGCGTCATTATTTTGGATCACCAAGAAAATAAAATGCGTGAGATCGTGCCGGGAGCTTCTCCTGAAGTTCGTTTGGTGGCAGGTAACGGGCAAAACGGCAATATCAATTTTGCCACCGCAGCGAACGCTCAGTTGATTCGCTTAGGGAACTGGTGGAATCCAAATCCCTTTGCGACAAATCCTGCTAACGGCGACGTTTACATGAACTGTTATGAAAACAGAGTGCAGATTGATGTCGACTCTGCTGTCTCGTATCATAAGGTCTGTCGTTTGAATAGAGCTACAGGTCTTTGGGAAAGCCTGCTTGATGGCGAGGGAACAACCGCAAGCTTCACGCAAACCACAATACCGTTGTCGGATCTTTTAATTACCGGATATTCTCCAGAGATCGTCGCCTATCGCAGTGGTAATATTTTAATGAATCATTTCCATTGGAATGGAACAGCTCATAACAACAGTCACTTGCGACTTTTAACTCCAACAACTTCCAACTATATTGCAGGTGTCACCGTTCAAGATCAGTCGGGTGATGCGTGTCCAGATGGAAGTTCTAGCAACTGTCATTTAGGACCGCGTGGAATGCACTATAAGGGAACGCCCGTTTATTTCGCGCCTCTTTCAGGTTGGCTTTTAAATCCAGTGCGTGACTCGGCTTATGCTGGAGACATGCATGTAGTTTATGGTGGCAATGTGCGAAAGATGTTAACCCTGTCCAAAGCGCCCGGTGGATTTGCTTATGATTCCGGAAATATCTATTTCTGTTCTGCCGGAAAAGTCTATAAAGCGGCAATCACAAACCCTGCGGATTTAACATCGACGGCAAACTGGCCGCTTGTAGAAAACACGCATTACACTCTGACAGAGCTTGCAATGCCGATAGATAGCATCACGTGTGAAGGACGTCGCATTTTAGTTAAGGCCGCGTCAGGGGCAAAACCTAAGCGCTTAGTCATGATGGCAAAACAAAATGGTCTGCCTGCCGTGATTGAATATTTCATTCCTTGATGACGGTGAGCTCTTCTGATTCAATCGAGTCAGGAGCTCACTATGGATTTCTATTCTGAAAAGTTCACGCATCTTAAAACTCAGCTTTCTGGTCATATTCTTTGGTTGACGCTGGATAATGTTGATCAAAGCAACGCGATTTCTTTAGAAATGGTGGACTCTTTAACGCGTGTATTAAGGCATGCCGATTTTGATCCGCAAGTCCGAGTGATCGTGATTAAAGGTGAAGGGTCCACGTTCTGTGCCGGTGGTGATGTGAAGGCCATGCAAAATAAAACGGGAATGTTCGCCGGAGAAAGCAATGAGCTTCGCATGCGCTATATTCACGGTATTCAGCAAATTCCTAAATGCATTGAAGAGCTTTCGAAGCCTTTAATTGCCATGGTCAATGGCCCAGCGATTGGAGCGGGTTGTGATCTAGCTATGATGTGTGATCTTCGCGTGGGAACGGCGAAGTCCAAATTTGGCGAAACTTTTGTGAAGTTGGGATTGGTGCCGGGCGATGGTGGAACTTTCTTTCTTCAGCGCGTGATTGGTTTTTCTAAAGCTATGCAGATGTCTTTAACCGGGGACTTGATTGCGGGGGAAGAAGCACAACGTTGGGGACTTCTTAATTATTTTACCGACGAATCTCAGCTCGAGGTTGAAACGCGAAAGCTCGCAGAAAAGATTGCCAATAATGCTCCGGTCGCAGTGCAGATGACGAAGAAGGCGATGAAGATGGCCTACTTAAATGATCTTCATACGATCTTAGACTTGTCGGCGGCTTATCAGGGCATTACGCAAAGAACGACGGACCACTTTACCGCTCTTCAAGCTATGAAAGATAAAAAGACGCCCGAGTTTTCTGGGACCTAGTTGTACTGAGCGATTTTTTCTAAGTCCTCGGCGCGGCTTGTGATATTTTCTTTTAGTGTCTCTTTTTGATTTTTACTGACCGTGCTCCAGAATTCTTCAATCAAGAATTTCTGAAAGGCTTTTTTATGATTGTTTAAAGCCTCGGTGTAAGCGGGAAGACGAACGGATTCATAATCATTAAAGAAGTCCTTAACGAATTTTTTTAAAGCTTCTGGATTCTTCTTAGCTTCCAGAAACTGATTTAGAACGTATTCCTTATTCTCGTTCTGAAGTTTTGAGGGAAAAGGGTTTTCTTTTAAGAATTTTTGTATCTTTTCTTTTTGCGCGGACGAAATGCCGCCAATCCAAAACTCGACAGATTTTTTATAACGCTTTTCAACTTTTTCTTTGGCGTCAGATTCTGAATCATCTTCAATGTCTTCACGGACCTCTTTGGCGAAGTGAAAGACTTGCGAAGGCTCCAGCGACAACGAGGTTTTAACCGCAGTCTCGCCAAAATAGCCTGATAGTTTTTTAAAGTAGTTTTGAAACTCCATCATCTGGGTGGTGATGGTTTCCGAATCCAGTTTGTCTTTGTTGATGTGGGGTTCCATCGAGCGAAGACTTTTCGCGATCTGAGGCAGAAGCTCTTTACGAGCGACATCGACATCTTTTTGCAGATCTTTCTTAAGTTCTTCGCGCTGTTTGCTGGTCAGCTCAAAATAATCATCGGCTTTTGAAACCGCCAGATCATCAAACATGCGCACCATAACGCCAGAACGACTGCAGGCTGAAGAAAGAATTAGGAAAGACAGAAGAATTAAATATTTCATACTATCTTTGTTTTAAAACGGCTCGGCGTAAAAGAACACCCTCCATGATGAGATACAGCACAAAACTAATCGTGACCCCTAATCCCTTTAATAGAGCCCAAGCGGATGTGCTCCATGCCAAAGCGGCCCAAATCGCAAGACCTGTGTGAATGGCAAAGAAAAGACCGGAACGAAATGTAATGCCCTTCATTTTTTCTTTTATAAAATCGGGAAACTGATGACCTTGTTGTTCAGCGAGATAAACTAGCAGCGGCTTTCCAATAACTATGGAGCCCCATAAGGCGAGCGCGAAGACGCCTTCCATGATCGCAGGTTGCAGCTTAAACCACAAACCTTCAGAAGAGATCAAAGAGATTCCTCCCAGAACCAAAAGCATTCCGTTTCCGAACCAGGTGATCTTTGATACTTTTTTATATTTATAAAGCTCGTAAGAAATTTCACCCACACCGAAAACCATGCCCGCAATCAAACCGGCCATGGTTCCGTAGTATTCTTCGATTAAAGTAAAGGCGACGACAGGAAGAAGGCCAGCAAAGAAAAGGCTGGCCGCTTGCGCTTTCGGATTGCCGGCAGGATTCATGAACGCGTGCCCTTAAAGTTCACTGGCTGACCTTGCGACGGCAGAATGACTTCGTCATTTTCCATCACAAGTTTTCCGCCCACAATGGTGTGGGTCATCCAACCTTTGACCTGCATTCCATGAAACGGAGTCCATCCGCACTTACTTGCAATCCAAGAATTGTCGATGGTCTTTTGTTTTTTTAGATCGACAATCGTGACATCAGCGTCAAATCCTGGGCGAAGATATCCTTTGTTAACAATGCCGAAGACGCGTGCTTGGTTTGCTGTCACCATTTCGACAAATCTAATTAAACTTAAACGGCCTTCATTCACATGGTTTAACATGATAGGAACCAGTGTTTGCACACCTGGAACTCCGGAAGGACTTGATGGATAAGGTCGGTCCTTTTCCTCTTTGGTATGGGGCGCATGATCGGAACCGATCACATCCACAGTTCCATCAAGTACGGCCTTCCAAATGCGATCCATATGTCGCTTTTCGCGAATAGGAGGATTCTGCTGTGCATATGTTCCCAATTTGTCGTAACAGTCGGGAGCGTACAAAGTTAAGTGCTGCGGAAGTACTTCCACTGTCGCAATGTCTTTTTGGTCTTTTAATAAATCCATTTCTTCACCGGTGGAAACATGCAGAACGTGGATCTTTCTTCCGGTTTTTCGGGCCAGCTTTAAAAGACGAGTCGTAGAGTTCACGGCTGTTTCAACGTCTCTCCACACCGGATGATAGTGCGGGTCGGCCATTTCTGTCGCAATGTGCTTTCTTTCTCTCAGACGCATTTCATCTTCTGAGTGGAAGATCACGCGGCGGTGACCTTGTCTTAAGATTTTTTCTAATGTTTCATCATCTTCGACCAGCAAAGTTCCCGTGGAGCTTCCCATAAAGATTTTCACACCCGAGCAATGAGGCAGAAGTTCCAGTTCGGCGATGTTCGTTACATTGTCATGAGCTCCGCCGATGAAAAAAGCATAATTGCAGTGTGCGCGATCTTTGGCGCGATTGAGTTTATCTTGAAAGGCTTCGGCCGTCGTTGTGCCGGGGTTGGTGTTTGGCATTTCGAAGATGCTTGTGACTCCACCGAGGATGGCGGCGCGTGTTCCGCTTTCAAGATCCTCTTTGTGAGTCAGTCCAGGTTCGCGGAAGTGAACCTGGCTATCGATAACTCCTGGAAGCACATGCAGGCCCGTCGCTTTGATAGTTTTTAAGGCAGGGCCTTGAAGAGAGGTCGCGATTTTTTCAATGCGGCCATCAATGATGCCGATGTCGGCCTGCTGTTCGATCAAACCCGTTGAAGTTGAGTGGGGAAGAAGGCAAGTTCCGCCTTGGATAAGTAAGTCAAAGGGACGTTGAGACATGTATCACCTCGATAGGGCTACCCTAACATTACCTTCATTCAAAGGTCCAGTAGACTTCATCGACGTACATTGGTTGACGGAGGGGGTGGGATAAGGGACAATTTTGACTGTGACAATGGATAAATTCCTCTCCTTTTGGGATCATTATAATACGCGCATCATCGAGGGCCTAGTTGCTCTTGTGATTCTTCTCTCTCTTATCCTGGCTTATCGCAGTTTTTTTGCGAAGAAATCCAAAGGGGACAGTGTTGACGCTGGCAATGGTTTAGATGCGGCTCAACTTGAAAAAACTCTTCAGAAAATTTTAGAGAACCAACAATCGGGTGGCGGCGGTAAAGCCTCTCGCTCTGCGCATGCTGAAGATCTTAGTACCGATGTTGATTTGGATGCCATGGAGCAATCCTCTCTTTCTAACGCGGGTGCTAGTGAAGGTGGTTCTGCGGAATCAGCGGCTGAAGTCGTGCAACTTCGCTCTTCTTTAAGCGAAAGCGCAAAAAAAGTAGAAGCTCTTCAAGCTCAGTTGAAAGATGCTTTGCAGGCAGCGGAAGCTGCATCAGCCGCTCCGGCAGCAGCGGGCGGTGGTGATGCTGGTGGCATGAGTGCTGCTGAAAAAGAAGAGATGAACGGAAAGCTTCGGGATCTTGAAGCTCGTCTGGCTGAATACGAAATCATCAGTGAAGACATCGCCGATCTTTCTCGGTATCGCGAAGAAAATGACAACTTGAAAAAAGAACTTGAGGCCTTGAAGGCGGGTGGAGCGCAGCCAGCGGCGACTCCTGCGGCTCCGGCAGTTGAACCTGTTGTTGAAGCAACTCCAGAACCTGAGCCAGAACCAACTCCCAGCGAGCCCGTTTCTGTGGAGCCTCCTGTTCAAGCCGATGCCGCAACACCAGATGCTCCGGCTGAACCGGCAGCCACGGGTGCAGCTGATTTGATTGATGATGAGTTGATGAAAGAGTTTGCAGCAGCCGTTGAAGGTCAAAAGGCCTTGGATAAAGCGGCGGACAAAGCCGGTGATGGCAGCCAGAAGGCCGCAGCAACCACCGATGAAACTGACAAGCTTATGAATGAATTCGAAAACTTCGTTTCTAAAAAGAGCTAAGCGATGAATAAAATTCTTGTGGCCTCTGTATTGTTTGCTGGACTTTCTTCAAGTACTTTCGCAGTCGCAGCTAAACCTTCATCTAGTACTTTAACTTCGGCGATGGAAGTTCTTAAACTTCCCGGTGAAAACCGTCGCATGGCAATTCAAAGCCAGGGCGATAAGCACTACTCTCAATTTATTTCTGTGGCTTTCAATGAAGCTCAACCCATGAGTCTTCGTTGGCGCGCTTTAATGGCGGCAGCGGAAGCTCGCGGCGAAAAGGCGACGCCAGATTTATTAAAAGCCGGATCTCACAAACAGTGGTACATGCGAAATGCGGCTCTGGTAGCTTTGGCCGAAGTAAACCCTATCCAAGGTCAAAAGCTAGCGACAAAGCTTCTTAAAGATAAAGCCTTGGTGGTTCGCTCGGCGGCGGTGAGTGCGCTGGAAAACAACCTGAGTTCAGAAAACCGCGATCTTTTGTGGGAAGAGCTTAATCAAAAATACAATTTCAAAAACACGCAAAGTCTTTGGATTCGTCATCAGATCGTCGAAGTTTTGGCAAAAAAACCCGTGGATCATGAGCTTAAGATTTTTGCAGGCCTTCTTTCGGACAAAGATCAACGTGTCCAATTGCCAGCAGTTCGTGGTTTGGAAAAACTGACGGGCGTAAAGCTTAATAAGTCTGTTGTATCGACGGACGCCTTAGTAGGCCTTTGGAAGAATTATCTTAAGAAAGAAAAGATCGCTCTTTAGTTTGCGCGCTTCAGAGCTTCGTTAATAACAAGCTCGCGCTCGATGCGATAGAAGATGATCTTTTCTTCAAGACCATCGGATTCCATTGGTTCTGGTTCGGAAAAGAAATCTCTTAAAATTTCCATTCTTTTATCGATTGTCACGCGTGTGGATTCGCGTCCTTGAGTCGTGCCTTTAGCAAAGGTCATGATCAATTTATAACGAATGCCGCTGGAGGGTGGGCGTTGTTCATTGGGTGGCAACCAACCATCCAGGCCTTTGATGTATTCAGTTTCAATAACGCCGGTGTCTTGGTTTTCTTGGGCGATAGGGTATTTCAAAACGGCGTGCGCGGCTCTCCATACGGAATCGTAAGAGGCATAGAAAACTTTTTGCTTGTTGATTTGTCCCATGCGCTGATGGGCTGAAGGCTTTTTATCAAACAGGCTGCAACCAAATAGAGTGCAGCCTGTGAGAATCACAAGTAATACGAGAATTTTCTTAGAAAGAGACCGAACTGTGTGTGACATGTGTTGCGGCTTCAATCATAGCAGGACCGACAGGCGCTTGGGAAGCAGTTTGGGAGCCAACAAAGTTTACTTCCCAACGTTTTTTACCTGCAATAGCCTGATCGTTAGGCCATTGGGGCAGTTTCATGCGCTCAAGCCAGTTTTGAGAATAAACTTCCCATTGTGGCTGAAGGATTTTAACTTTGGCGCCACCTTGCTGAACTTCCTCTTCTTTTGAAAGAACAGAGTAAGTTGCAATCGGATTTACTCCCGCAACCGTATTGAATTTCGGCATCAAGATTTCTCCATCGGCCGCAATTGTTGGATCAGCGATCAAAGGAAGCATTTCTGGTTTCGCTCCAGCAGTGAATGGCAAAAGAGTCGCACTCATGCGATCGTTTCCGCTTTTCATTTCTGCTGTTCTTTTAAGCACACCCAAAACTTTTTGATCTGAACCTGTCAGTGCATTGAGGTTCGCCGACTTTCCTTGCGCGATTTTTTTAACGTCTGTAGGGATCATGTAACCAGATTGGTTTGCGATACCAACAGCGATAAACATTTCATCCGCGCGGTATTGCGGCGCCGTGATTGCTTTTGTCTCTGTGAAATTCAATTCACGAGTTGGCATGTCGAGTTTTGTTTGACCTGATTTGATTTCGATATCACGAACGGCTCCGCCAGTGATTTTGAAATCGTTGATCAGTTCATAGAACTCAGCGCCGTCGCGAAGAGCATCCACAGTAGATTTGAACGGGAAGCGTCCGCGAGCCGCGAAAACGCGGTTCACACCTTGTTGGCCGTAGTAAATACGATAGTTTGGTTTATCCAAAGTGATTGTGAACAAAGAATATTTTTCGCTTTGTTTTGGAAGCGAGATGTTCGCTGGTACATCAATATCTTGTCCCATCGCTGAAATACGATCTGTTTGCGGGCTGATCACATTATTAATGTCGAACGCCAGCATATCGAGTTTTGTGAAAGCCGGCATCACCAGTGCAAAGTCCACAAATCCATCTTTATCTTGGATCGGAAGACCGGAAGAGATCCCTTTAACTTCATATTGAGTTTTTGTTGGCTGCGCGCGAAGTTTGAAGCTGATTGGACCTGGCTCTTGTGCGAAATATGTCGCACGAACATAGCCGGGAGCTGCCACTGTTACAGATTCTACCGTTGTCCAAGCTGCTGGAATCGCCACTTGGCCATTTGCATCTGTCGTCAAGAAATTGCCCGAAAATGGAGCATCCAAAGCGTCGCCGATTAAGATTTGAGCATTTTGAATTGGGTTGCCATCAACAGTCGTGATCGTGATGACTTGGGCTTCTTGCATCCAAAATAGGCTAGTAACGTTGTCGGATGTCGGTTTTTTAGGCTTATTATCCTTTGAACAGCCAATAAGGACGGCCGGCACGGCAAGTGCCATCATTAGTTTTTTCATAGTATATCCCCCTCCGTGGTTTTCTTACTACACCTGTCATTGCAGTGTGAGATTCCGGCTGGGTCAAGACCTAAGGCGAGGAAAGATAGGAATATTTAAAATTCGCGTTATAACGCAAAGCCCATTATTGACTTAGTGCACTCTAACAATTAAAAATCGTGCCTCACGCATGGGGAAACCTTTGTGTGATTCGTGTGGTGGGGTAGCTCAGCTGGTTAGAGCAACGGAATCATAATCCGTAGGTCGGCGGTTCAAGTCCGCCTCTCACTACCAATTTTATAAAAGCTGTCTTCGGACGGCTTTTTTTTTTTTTTTTTTTGCTCAAAATTCAATGACTTACGAATTTTAGGTCGGTCATTTGAAATCTAAGATTGGCGATTTGCCATCAAATGCCATCAGGTAGCGGATCATTTCTTTGTTTTAAGCAGTACAAGTTTGCCTTTGCTTTCGATCTTGTCGATGGCTGTTCTGCCTACACTTGAGAGAATCTTTGCATAGTGTTCTGGCTGCCGAGACGTTTTCCATCCACCTAATGCTTGCAATGCGAGTTTGTCGCCTTCGCTGTAGTGTTGGAAAAGTGTCGCGCCAGTATGTCTCAGAATGTGTGTCCCTGAGAACGGTAGACCAGCCTTTTTGAATGTCGAATCGTACATGTGCTGGATTCTTCTGTATGCAAGCAAACTTCCATCTTCTGTAAAGATCAGATCACTCTTAACTTCGCCTTTTAATTCACTCAACGCTTCGGCTACGTTCGTAAATAAAGCAATCGTGAATGGTTCATGGGCGCTCTGATTTTCTTGCCTGGCTTGATTACGAATGGATCTTTCTTGTTTCGAGGCCAGATGGCATGTTCGCAGACAAGGTAGGTTTTCTTGAAGGAGTTCAAGTTTTCCCACTTCATAGCTGCTGCCTCTGATATTCTCATAAAGTGGAGCCCTTGAGTAAGACCAAGTGTATACCACATCGGACCACCGATCTCCTTGAGTGCGGCTAAGAACAATGCGTATTCTCCATGTAGGACCGCTTGAATTTTTTCTCCTTGTTGAGCTGGCTTGCTCTCTAATGACGTGACTTGATTGGAGCAAGAGGAACCGCATCGTCATAGTTGTTAATGTGCCAGCGAATTAAAAAGCCGAGTGTTTCCAGTTCGCGGTCGTAAGACACTCTGTTTTTGCTTGCAGTTCTCTTCTTCCATTCTTCAATCAAGCCATCAATATGTGTTGCAGACAATTCGTGCATGGGAATTGCGAAAAGTGGACTCAGCAGGCTGACCTGCTTATCGTAATAGATGTGTGTTCCAAGGGTATTGGTGCCACTTGAATCCTTCCAAAGATCAATCACATCTTTCAATGTGGTCTTTTCTTGAGCTGAATCTAGTTCAGCTGTGAAAGACTCGGATTTTGAAACACCCATCACCAGCCGATATTCGGTATTTTTCGCATACATATTTTCATATTATTTCATTCCCAAGAGAAGGTCGTATTCGTGCTTGGAAGCTGAAAAGCACCGTGCAGAAAACTCTGAATTTTCCAGTGAGAATGCAGTTGCATTGATGGTGAGACAATGGTCAAACTTATGTCTAGTATATAAAAAGCAATTTATCTAGTTGCTGTAGGATGTCGATAGAATTTGTATACTTACTCTTGTTTTACAGCAAAGAGGCAAGACTCAATATGTATATCAAAAGCATCAATATTATTAACTTTCGCGGAATTGAGAATTTGGTCGTCAATTTTGAAAGCCGTTTTAATGTGCTGATAGGTGAAAACAATTCTGGAAAGAGCTCGATCATTGATGCTTTGAGAATTTGCTTAAGCTACGGTAAGAATCAGAATGATTTCTATATTAAAAAATCTGATTTTCGCTTGTCATCATCACGCCCTCCGGATCCTATTGAGTTTCACTTCGAGTTTGCCAAGGAGGATGAGGAAGATCTGGGGCACTTTCATTCTTTGCTTGGAGTTAACGATGACGGTAAAGAAACCCTGAATGCACATTTTAAGTATAGCCTCGTTGAAAAGAATGGTGTTTATAAGATAAAAGTAAAGACTTGGGGTGGACTAAATGAAGGAAATCCCATTTCTGCTGACGAGTTCAATGAGCATATCTTTTCAGTGTATTTGGATGCTTTACGAGATGCAGGTTCTCAACTTCGACCAGGACGTACGAATAAGCTAGGCGATTTCTTTCTGAAGTTAGAACCGGACTCCGACAATCAGAAAAAATTAGCGGACGAGGTAAAGGCATCGCTAGACCAGAGCACCAATTGGAATAATTTAATCGACAAAGGTAACACAGCGATTGCCGCGCATCTTGCAAGCATAAGTCTTAAGAGCGATAGCCTAGGACTTGATCTTAATTTTTTACCAGCGGAATATAAAAAGATTGTAGATTCTTTAGTAATTGGAATGAAATCTACGCTTTTGAATGGAGAAGTCGTTTCATTTGATATTGCACAAAATGGCTTAGGCCTAAATAATCTCTTATATTCTTCAGTCATATTAAGTGACATCGAAACATTTAAGCAGCAAGAGAAGTCATCGCTTGCTGCTCTCTTAATTGAAGAGCCAGAAGCTCACTTGCACCCGCAGCAGCAGAATCTCTTTTTTAAATACCTTTCTGAGCTAAGCGAAAAATCGAAGTTCCAGATCTTCATTACATCGCACTCTCCTACAATTACCGCGAAGTCACCACTCGCTGCCTTAAGATGTATAAAAAAGAGAGATGAAAAGGTAAAATGCTTCACTCCAGCAGGTGTATTATCTCCAGAAAATCAAGAGTTTTTACATAAGTTTTTGGACACCACAAAGTCTCAACTATTTTTTTCCAATGGTACTATTTTAGTTGAGGGCATATCTGAGGCGCTACTTATTCCAATCTTTGCGAAGAGGCTTGGATTTGATCTTAATAAAATGGGCATCGAAGTGGTTAATATAAATGGAGTTGCCTTTGATCATTTTGCCAACCTATATAGGTCCACCGACGAAAAATTAAGAATGAATGCAAAATGTAGCATTTTGACAGATGACGATCGGTCCTCCGAAAGCGAAGAAATTTCGTCTCGTGCAAAAATAGCTAAAGAGCTTGAATCAGGAAATCTTTCGGTTAACCTTGCCGAAAAGACCTTTGAGGTTGCACTATTCGCTGCCGGATCAAATAAGGATATATTCCTGGATATTTGGAAAAAGCTTCATCCGAAATCGAAAGTTGATGCTAACGATGACGTCCATGTTTATGCAGATAATTTTCTTAAGAAGGTCGAGTCTAATAAAGCTAAATCTGAACTAGCGTATGCTCTTTTAAAGAGACTCGAAGAGAAGCCTGAAAACTTGTCTTCCTTCACGGTGCCAACCTACATTGAAAATGCTATTAAATGGGTTTGCAATGGTTAGCCTTGAAAAGCTATCTGATAAGCAAAGAGAAATTGTACTTAATGGTGCTGGATTATTTGTAGTACGTGCTGCTGCAGGAAGTGGAAAAACATATACCGTCGCGGCTAAGATTTCTCATATATTGGATTCTTGGAAAGAAAAAGGAAAAGGCATTGCGATAATTTCATTCACAAACACCGCGTGGTTGGAAATTGCATCCACGTTAAAGAGTGATTTTGGAATTTCTGATCTAGGTTACCCACATTTCCTAGGAACAATAGATAGTTTCATCAATAAGTTTATATTTCTTCCTTTTGGTAACAAGGTTATGAATTGCCAAGGGCGGCCTAAGCTTGTTGGTGAGCCCCACGGACCATGGCGCGGGCGTTATTATAAAGACTCATTTTTCGACAAGATTACCTATAGTAAAGGCGGAGAATTATATTTTACTAGTCAACAGCTAAGGCCAAATAAAAGCATGGTCGCAGCGACCTTGAGTCAAAAGAAATCATTAATTAAGGCAGGGTTCGCGACCCAATCTGATGCAAATTATTTCAGTCTGATACTATTAAGAAAGTATCCTTGGCTTGCTAAGTCTATTGTTACGAGATTTCCCTATTTTATCATGGACGAAGCTCAAGATACTTCTGATATACAGATGGAAATCATCGACCTCCTAATTGCTGCGGGTTTAAAACAATTGATGTTAGTGGGCGATCCTGATCAGGCTATTTACGAGTGGCGAAACTCCAAGCCTGAGCTTTTTGTGGCAAAATTTAATGAATGGCGTGAGGCCTCCTATATTCTAGATGAGTCCAGGAGGAGTTCTCAAGCCATCTGCAACTTTGTTTTTAAATTATCTTCTCTCGAGACAATCCCTAATGCTGTTAGTGAGGAAGTAAAAGACTGCGATATTGAGCCAGAAATAATTTCTTTAGACGGCATGACCGCCGTACAAATCTCGGATCAGTTTATTGAAAAATGCCGTCAAAATGGGATTCAGCCTGATACCCATAAAATAGGAATACTTTTTCGCAGTAAAAGTTTTTATGCAGAGTTGGACAGTGACTATTCCGACTCAGAACAAGTAGAATGGACCGAAAACAGAGATCTAATGGACATTGCAAAGGCTAAGTATCTATTTGATAATGGCCAAATTCAGAAAGCTGTTCTAAAGCTGGCATTTTTGTACGCTCGAAGAATTACAAAAGAAGATAATCTTTCTAAGGAACAACTTCACGAAGCTATAGATGATTTTGGCAAGGCAGCGTTATATAAAAAGATACTGACCTTACTAAGAGAAATACCAGGCATAAAAGAAATTTCTGTCGGTGATTGGTGTAAAGGAATTGAGAGCACGGTAAAAAAAGAGCTGGATATTGATGTCTCTTGCAAAAGAAAATTTAAAGATTTGGCATTAGGTAATTTACTTAAAGATGATGAGGCACCATCGGATTACAAAGGGTGTCGCGTCAGCACCATACACAAAGTTAAAGGCGAGACTTTTGATGCTGCGTTAGTTCTTTTGAAAGGCAAAGGCGTCGGAAAGTCGTACATAAAACTAATTGCCGAGAAAACTACAGTATACCAAAATGAAGAGCTTCGGAATGTCTACGTTGCGATTACACGTCCAAAGCGACTATTAGTTATTGCCGTACCCGATCAGAAAAATGTCGCCGCCTGGACAAGTGTTCTCAAAGGATAGGTTTTATGGCGGATTTAGAAAAAGTTGCAGAAGAAACATTTACTAAGATTTTAAAGAAGGCTTTTCGCGTTGTAAAACATGATGCCAATGGAGAGTACGAAGTATTATTGCAAAAGGAAAACCTTCCAGATTTTTTTGGAGGAATGCTAAATTTTGTGGCTATATGCCTGGAAGAGGTATGTAAGTCTTCGGACGAAGACCTTACGGAACCAATGAAGGTAAATCTTTTAAAGACCGCCGAATTTTTTAGAGCCATTCCCATATCAGAAGATTCACCAGGAATGAAAGAATCGGTCGAGATTTTTCAAATGCAATGTACTGTCTTAGCGGCTGCCTTAAATGAAAAAATTGATTACCTTTCTCTTCAAAATTTGTGCGGCGATATATCTAAGATTCACTCGGAATACTTGAAAAATGGGTCATTGATTTCGTGTGTCGATGTTTTGATCCGAGAACAAGCTCAAATTCCAAAGATGATTGATAGGTGGGGTAAATCGAAAGTCCTTTCAGATAGAATGTTAATCTTAACTAAAGCATTAAAGGCACATATTGACTCTCATTTTGAACTATCGATACCAATTTTTTTAATTCACATTGAGGCGATCTTTGCGGGGCTTTTTTCAGGAAAAAATGCAAAGAAGAGATACGAAGATAAAAAGAAGATTGCCAGGCAAATTATCGCAAAGAAAAATGTCGGCCTTGCCGCAGATTTACCATTCGCATTTACTGGACATGTTTTGCAGATAGTAATTGATGAAATTTTGAGCCAAATAGATATGGACCCTGAAGGCGACTTTCCCAATCGGCACGCGGTGGTTCACGGGCAAGATTTGAACTACTTTACCGATCCATATGCGTCTACAAGGTGCATTCTTATCTTAGATTCCTTAAGCAGACTTCCTGTTGACGATTTCAAAGCCCGAGAATAAGTGACCTTAAGATTAGTATCCAATACGGTCCAAAAAGTGCCGCAATTTTTAGACCGTAAAATTTTTAACTTAATAAACCTGCAATTGAAGTTGCAATGACAGCGATGGATTCAATTTTAGGAAGTGCATCTAGCAATACCTTAACTACAGCCTTGCTTGGCTTCGGCGATATGGCTTGCTGTTGAATTGCTTCAACTACTTCCAGAGAGGATCTTTTCTGTTCGGGATTTAAATTTGCTGTTTCAAGAGCATCTCGCAACATCAGAATTTGCTTCTGAAGATCTTTAGACCCAATAATATTCGTCGAATTATCTATTGAGGAATTATTAATCCGTGCGTTGTCCGAAAGATTATAATTCGTTATGTGCTGAACAAATCGAGAGCGTTCTGCCACGCCAAGTTTCTCGACGTCTATCTGATAATGCGCAGCCATTCCTGAAAATTTCTCATGGAAACCAGGGTCAATCACCCTGTAAACATCCGTGGCACCATTGGACATTTTGTGCTCAATATGGTCGCCGGATTCAATTAATATGTGATCGCCATCTATAAAAATTTTATTCTTTTGGACGCTCGCTTTTATATTAGGAATACGAGAGGAGTCGTTTTTAATTAAAGTGACAGTATTGTTCATTAAACTCGAGAATGGCATGTTCCCTCCATCAGTAGTTTATCTAAAATGGCGATATGCAGGTCAACAACCACAATATTGAATCAGGGTGTCACGTGATCTTGCCATCAGAATGCCATCAGGTGACGTGGGTGACCATGTGCGTAGGTAGGTTATGATGTGAGGTCACGGAGTTTCTAGTTATTGATTTTATGTGTTTCGCAATGTTATTAGATACTTACTGCAGGTAGTGGTGAACCCGCCTCCCACTACCAATTTTTTGAAAAGGCGGCCGTTGTGCTGCCTTTTTTTTTGTTTCAAACCCTGTTCGTCTTAGAGGCGGACGCGGTTTTGCCGGCTTCGAGCCGGCAAAACCTATGCGGTCCGTCCTTCTACGCGCAAGGCGCTTCGGCGGACTCCCGCCTGCGTCACGTTAGACGCCTCTGGCGTCCAACGCGCTCGCAGTGCCTCTCACTACCGAGTTTCTTTGATGGCTATTGGACAAAATTGGGGCTTCCAAAGTACTTCTGCCGCCTTCAATGTTGCTATTAGTTTTCGTTCAGCCACCCTTCGAAGTTTTTAACAGTTTCCTTGCTTACTCCATCGGTAAGATAATTTGTGATATCGGAAATTTTTCTTCTGCGAAGAGACTGTCTCCATGCTTCGTCTGCTTCATGCATGACAGCCGCGATATCGCACAGACCAGAAAACTTTCGATCTGACTTTGCAAGACACGGGTTGTTTCTGCGGATTTCGTTGCATTTAAATGTCTTAGTTGTGCCTTCCACAGCTTCCACGACCTCCAGAAAAGAGATCTTATCTGGTGCTTTTGCTAAACTGTAGCCACCATAAGGACCTGAGGTTGTTTTTACCAGTCCAGCTTGTGACAGCAGTTGAAGGCACTTAGAAAGATACTCCTTTGGTACGCCATGGAACTCTGCTAATGCTCTTGAGTTTAATAGCTTTCCCTCTGGAGCAAAAGCCAAGATCATCACGCAGTGAAGTGCCCACTCAACCTGGTTGCCTAAAATCACGAGAGATTCGCTTTCTCCAGGCCTAACACTTTATCTCGATCGCCTGGGACTGATTTAAATGTTGCCGCGAAGCGATTGAACAAATTAATAAATGCGATTTGCATATTAAGATCTACAATCTCTTGATCGCTAAAGTGTTGTTGCATCTTTTGAAATAACTCATCAGATACAGGCCCCTGGTTTATCAAAGTGACGGCTTTCGTCCACGCGAAAGCAACCTTTTCCTTTTCCGTAAAAAGTGGGGATTCCTCCCAGACGGGCACATGGTAAATTCTAAGCTCGCGTTCTCCTGCAATCTTAGCTTCCTTGCAGTGAATGTCTACGCAAAACGCGCAACCATTTAACTGGGACGCATAAATTTGAACGAGTCGCATGATGGACTGGTCGACCGAGCTCCTTTTGCAATATTGGTCGATAGCTCCTAAGTGCTGAAATGCGGGCATGGCAAGAGCGAAATAATTAAGTCTTTGCATGTTAACTCCTATCTATCTCGGATAATTATTGTCCGAGATAGATATTTTGTCAATATCTCACTGATTATTGGGCTGTAGAGGCCGAAAATGAGACGCTTTGAGCATGCGATTACTTTGCGCTTTCCTTTGGGATATTGAGGCGTTCTTCGTAGTTGCTTAGTACTTTCTTAAATGCGGGGCGGGACTCGCAATTTTGGCGGTAGGCTTCTATTTGTGGATATTTTTTTAGAACTTCATTTTTTCTGAGTTCTCTTAAAACGCAGGTGAACGCGATGTCGGCTACGGTGAAATCAGATCCTGTTATGTAGGGTTGATTTTTTAACATGGCATCGATGGTAGGGAAGAATCTTTCTAGGATTTCGACGTACCACGGACGTAACGCTTTTAAATGAGGATTTGAATCACCTTGTAGATCTGCGAAGAAAATGGGGAGTGCGAAGGGTTCGATGTTGTTTAATGAAGTGATTAACCAACGATAGACTTGAGCTCTTCCTTGAAGATCTGAGGGAATCAACTTTCCTGATTTTTCTGCGATATACAGTAAGATCGCGCCAGACTCTGTTAGTAAGTAGCCATTATCGTCAATTGCTGGGACTTGTTTGAAAGGGGAGACTTCTTCAAACCATGTTTCGTCTTGAAGGCCGTTGGGTCCGCAATCTAAGCCGACCGTCTCGTATTTGATTCCGCATTCTTCTAAGGCCCACATTGCTCTGATGTCGCGTGTGTATCCCCATAGAAACGGTGGCAGAGATTTGAAGACGTATACTTTCACAAAAACTCCTATCGATTCATGGATTATATACCTAGGCGCATGCGCGCGCTATGATCAGGGGCAATAATATGTAATTTGCTTCGACGCGGTTGGGTGCGTGAGTCTTTTAGAGCATAAAGAATGAGTAAGAAAACTTCTCTTAGGGGTATTTTCTTGCTAGCATTTTTGAATATGTTGAATATTCGATTTAAAAAAATAATGACTGTTGCGTGCGTCTTGCTTCTTCAACCTATCTTAAGCCCGGGCTCTTATGCTTTGGCGAAAAGAAGAACTCCTCCCAAAGCTTATAGCTTTATTGCTGAGGGCGGAAAAGCTTCTCAAGGGGAGTGTGATGGCGAACGCAAGCTGCCTCGTCTAAAACGCCAAAAAGAGTTTTCAAAGTACAGTTCCTATATGGGTTCTGAGTTGCAGGATCCAGAGCTAAAAGGAAAAACAGATGACGAGATGTGGAAGCATTTCTTCCGATCCAAAGAGGTTTGTAATTCCGTCTTGGCTAAAACGCCTTCGGCTATTGTTGATGAGAATCTAAAGAAGAATAAAGCTGAACTTCCTCCAGATGACGAGGAAGAAGAAGAAACGGAACAGCAAAGTCCTTCCGAAGAGGAAGCTCCTAGCCCGTAGGTTAAAGTATTATCTTGTCACAAAAGCTCCTGAAGGCTCCTATGTTAGGGTAGGAGCTGTTTGCTCACTACAAAATGGAGTATCGAAATGAAATTTCTTATCGCCTTTGCAATGACCTTCCTTTTTTCGGTAATAGGTTTTGCTTCAAGCTGGAAGATCGTTCCAAATAAAGAAGTCTGCATGGTCAACGAAACCCATTTCGCAAGGCCACAAATCGCAGTACCTGTTGGCGGCAAAACTTATTACGGCTGCTGCGAAAACTGTAAAAAGACTTTAAGTGAAAACCAAAGTGCAAGGACAGCTAAAGACGCTTTGACGGGAAAAACAGTGGATAAAGCAAATGCTGTCATTGCCGCGAATCCTGCTGGTAATGTTTTGTATTTTGAAAACAAAAAGAATTTTGAGCAGTTTGTAAAGCGTCGCTAGTTATGACTACGGGGACTCACTGTAAGATGCTTCGTAGTCCCTTTTTAATATCTCTATTGGCTTTAAAGAGTAAACGCAGGATGGACTGAACGAGCCGTCGTTGCAGATGAGACGACCACTGTCTTCTCCGTATCTCGCTTCGCCGGAAGCACATCCGCCACCGTACCCTCCATGAGATGAGCAGCATCCTGTGTGCGAGCTTCTTTGAGTTCTACAAACGCTGGCTTCAGAGCTAGACGAACTGTCTTTGGCGCAAGAAATTAGAGTTGCCGACAATACAATTGTTGTAAATGAAAAAAACGATCTCATATGTGCAACTGTAAACAGATATCTATGTATGGTAAAGGCTAGTTTTTAAAGTGTTAAGCTGAGTTTCTTTTCAGATGTTGCGGTTTTCGATACCGCTTCGGACTGTCAATTTCATCCGCCTTCTTGATAAAACTCAACTGCAATTCCACCATCGAATTGAAAACATGCAGTAGTCTATCATGGACTCGCGAAGAAACATCAAAGCCCTGACTGTCGCCAAGTAACTCAATCGTGTGATGAATCGCTTCTAAGGTCGAATAGCAGGCGCTATGTGGTTGCTTGCGCACGCGGAAGTTGGATGGTTTTTCTGGTGAGAAACAGATGCGGGGTAGGTTCAGTAAATTCTGACTTTGTCGCATCATCTTTTTTGCGGTTAACCATGTGCCGTCGATGACGAACAAGGTTAACTTCTTTGATGGATCGAACAGATTTTTTCTTTCTTCAGCATTCAATGGTGTTAGATTCGTCGATGTTTTGCCTGGATAGAGGATCATACACTGGCGACTTCCATCTGCCAGAATCTGGTTCACCTCATCTACGTTCGTGTAGTCTTGGCCTCGAATTAAGAATGAGCCTTCTAAACATAAATGGGACATGCGACCGGTTGCGATGCGGCGGCGGACTTCGATCGGGTGGATTAGGATCACGAAGTCGATGTTGGGATGGAAGCGTTCAATGTGACGGCAGTAGCAGGAAAATTTGGGTTGGATGCAAGATGTGCAAAGCTCACGATAGTTTGGCAGGGCTTCGGTGTGGCGTTTTCGTTGTTCTAAATAGGCTTCCACGTTCATGAGCTTGCTCCCAGGTGACTCTGATAGCGTCTCATAAGATCGGGCTTCGCAAAATCTTCAAAAGGGGAGGTCTAGGTCCCCCAGGGGTTGCCTTTTTACCCTGGAATCGTTACAACCTTCGGACCGTTAAAAGAAAGAAGAACTGTCATGCAAGATTTTATTCCTCCAAAGCCACCGAAATCCTTCCGCATTGTTTTGGAGCTTAATAGATCTGAAAAGCGTTTGGATGCTGTTCTTCTTGCTGCCATCAAGGCGCAAAGTGAAGATTTGAATCTTCGCGAAATCACGCGCACTCAGTACAAAGAACTTTTCAAAGATGGAAAGATTCTTATCAAAGGACAACGTGCCACACCTTCTTCTTCCGTAGCCAAAGGTGTTACTTACGTTGATATTTTGGGATTTAAAAATAAATAGTCGCCCATAACACCCTCATTCTTGGGGTGCATTTAGGCGCTCTCGAGGTTATTTCTCTAGAGTGTCTCATATTGAGATTTACCGAACATTCTGGAGCACAAACCAAGGTCTAATTATCGAGAATCTTACGGTTTAAGCCGATAAGTACTTTATATGAAGTACCAGTGGCACGTTTTTTTGCGAGTATTCGGATTGGTTTTTTCGACAATTCTTTTGGGTTGCAGTCTTGATGTGCAACTTTCTCCTGCAAATTCGCTAGCTCCTTACGAATTCAAAGGTGTTTTAGACAGTAGCTATGCTCCCGACGAAAAACTTTCGGGACAGATTGCTTACAACCTCAATGCGCAAGAAGAGCCCTTGGCTGCTTTCGAAGACGGTAATGGCAAAATTCTATTTGTGTCGCGTTCCGGGGATTCTCTTAGTTTTTCTAAATTTAATAAAGACGGGTCTTTGGTTACGAGCTTTGGTAGCGGTGGAGTTGTTGTACCTGCTATTGAAAGACTGCGTAACAGCCTCTATCCGGGAGCTCGTTATATTTTTGCTCTTGATTCAATGGGGCGTATTCTTTTTGCTTCGAACAGTTCGGGATTGGGTCCCCAAGACGTTACAAACTTAAACCTCTATCGCTTTCTAAGTACCGGAGCTCTTGATACCTCTTTCGCAGATCAAGGGAAGGCTTCTATCGAATACGATGGCCAAGTTCTGCCGCGAAAAATACACGTGGACTTGTCAGAGCGTATTTGGGTCGTCGGCTCGCGCATTGTCGATACAAGCACAAGCAGTACTCGCGCGATGGTGTGGCGTTTTAATGATGATGGTGATCTAGATACCTCTTTGGCGGGAAGTGGAGAGCTGGTCCTTGGGGGAACAGTGAGTGGTGGAGTCACCTCCGGATTTTCAGGTGGCTATGATCTTGCCTTCAGTGATGGGGGGACGCGAGCGCTCATCGCGGGCTACCGGGGAACGGCTGCAGGGATGAGTGCCAACGATCAAGCCCAGCTTTGGAAAATTGAATTAAACGGAAACCTGGATGCCACCTTCGGAACAAATGGAATCAGCATTCTTTCAGGATCCGAATCGCACGCACGCAGTGTTTTGGTTCTTGCAGATGGAAGTATTCTAGTCGCGGGACATACAGGCACCTCCAGCAGTGGCGACTTTATCGTTTGGAAACGAACCTCCGCAGGATCTGCGGATACCACTTTCGGAGCTTCGGGCTCTAGAACAGCGGCGTCGCTCGGTGCAAACTTTTATGAAACTCCAGATACAATGTGGATCGATGCCAGCAATAATATTTATGTCTCTGGAATCGGTCGCAATTATGGAACTTCAGTTAAAAAAGGCCTTCTGTGGCGTCTTACCTCAGGCGGCGCATTTGATGCGACTTTTGGCACAGCCGGGATTTTCTCTTGGGATGGCGTCTTCAATCTCAATTACTTATACAGTTCAAGCACGGTGGCAGACGCTAGTGCGATTTATGTGATCGACTATGCGGAGCTTAGTTACGACGACGCGACAACCACGCTGCCCAGATCAGAAGCCTGGATGAAGAAGCTCAATCTTAACGGATCGTGGGATGCATCGTTCAACACCACGGGGACCAAAGTTTTTGATTTCCGCGTGTTAACTCCTTTGCCTGGTTTAATACAAAAAACCTCTATTGATAAAGAAGGCCGCATCTACGTGATGCAGACGATCTCTGCCTTAGAGGACGGTAACATTGCTTATATCAGCCGCTTCAAAACAACGGGTTCATTAGATACGAGCTTTGCGGATCAAGGTCATTTGGCTATTCAAGACGTCGTGTATGGTTCTTTTGACATCGATTCACAGGGAAGAATAGTCGTTGTGGGGGCTGTCTATGATACGGGAGCCGTTTCTCGACTGATCGTTCGTCGTTATTTATCTAGCGGATCTGCCGACGCTTCTTTTGCCGGATCAAACAACGTCGATTTTGACACTTACCAGCCTCGCATGTATCTAGCCACGAAGTCTGCTGAAATTACTAAAAGCATTGACGTCAAAGTAGATGGAAGCGGCAGTATCTATGTGGGACTTTATATTGCAGAGATTATCTCTAACGTCGAGTATCCACGTGTCGCTGTTGCTCGTTTAAATTCCTCCGGAGTTCTGGATACGACGTATGGAACGGATGGAAAATTTATTTCAGTTCAACTAGATGCCATGGTCAACCAATCGTACTTGCCATTCAATCTCTTTATCGATTCTAAAGGGAGAGCTGTTGTAGCCGGTGTTTTTCCATTGAGACCCTTCACGTCATCTTTGCCTCCAATAACGTTGCTCCGACTAACAACCGCTGGAGTTTTGGATTCCACATACGGAACGAACGGGGAGTGGAATAGTTCAATTTTAGATCCGAACTTTATGGCGTTGATGGGGACCACCTCTTTCCAGATGGATAGTAAGGACCGTGTTGTGATGCCGATCCTTATATTGACTTCACCGACGTCGCTAGGAACTTATATTACAAGAATTAATGACAGTGGTGTCCTAGATACAAGCTTTAATTCCGTCGGCGGTCTCGAACTTCCTACAACACTTTTCCCAGGAAAATCTCCGACCTATTCTGATATCAGTTTTGATGAAAACGACAATCTTCGCTTTTTTACCTATCTTATGAATTCGGACTTAACTGTTGGAGTGACTGATCTGCAAGTAGGATATGCGCAAATCACTGAAGCAGGATCGATCAAAGGCACAGGTGCTATTAACACACTTTCTACAGAATACTATGTTGCTGAAACCGTTCGAGTGCATTCGTGGTCAGAAGGTGCCGTGGTACTTCTTCCAGGTGTAAAAGCAGAGGATAGTAGACTGCAGAGAAATATAGTCGTGAAGTTCGAGTAACTAACAAAAGGTCGGGAACGACCTTAATGCGTTTGTTCTTCGTCATAATCAAAAACGATTTGCTTTCTTGAGCCCTTCTAACAGTGCAACGTCACAAGACCCTGAATCAAAAGTTTTTTGTCGTCATTCATTGTGCGAGAATTGCATTCATCATGGAGGATTTATGAGCTCAAAAGAAAGATCTCGCGACGCCGATGACGTAAAACAAGAAGAAGCAGCAAGACATCCAGAGGTTCACGTGAACAGCGGTCCTGGTCCTCGCTCAACAAGTAAGATTTCCGATAAGCCAAATCCGAATCAAAAAGATAAGAATCGTACATCAGAATGAGATAAACATCGGCGAAAAGTGCACGAGAAGCCACTGCTTTCATTTAATGAGAAATTTAAATATAAACATTGTTTAGTCTATGTGAGTCCGTACAATAAAGGAATGTCAGTCTTTCATAAAATCTTAAACTATTTTTTGAAATGTTCTGTGGTAGCGTTGATTGTTGGTGGTTTGTTCGTTGTAAAGGAAAAGATACAGCAGGCCCGCTATTCAGAAATGCAGGCGAATCTTAAAAGTTTGACTTACTCCTTAGAGGCGTATCGTAACATCTATTCCAAGTACACAAATGACAGAGAGCAGTTAGGATTTAAACCAGAAGGTAAACTTCGCTCAGTATTTTATTTAAGTGCAGATGAGCTTCCATCACAGCTGCGACAACAGGTTGCAGAAGAGGATTTTCCTTTCGTGTCGGATGATCAGTATCAATTGTTGATTTCATTTGAACAAGATGACGGAGATATTTTGTTTTGGAAAACGCGCAATGGTGAAGATCTAACGCGGGTAAACATACTTGTCAAAGGCAGTAGGTAAATGAGTTTTATAAAGATAACTATTTTTACGGCGCTATCGTTTGCTTCCCAGGTTGCAATGGCTGAATCAAAATTCATGCTACTTTATGACGACGTTCAAAATCATTTAGAAGTCATAGATGATAAAGAAGAACGTGAAATAATAAGTCTTTATCTGAAATATCTTAAGTCGGGCTTAGCAAAGGACGGAAAGCTTGTTACGGAAAGAATTAAAAAATTGAGCGTAAAGCGGAAACGCCCAATCAGTACGAGCAATATAAGTTTGTTCGAAGGCGCTGCGGATTTCTGCGGAAGAAAAACACGTTTTGAGAACTGCTCTTACACTACCGGAAGCGCAACTGATGAAAAACTTCGGCCTTTGTTAAGGGCGGGAAATGAGACCGCCATTGAGCTTGTTTTAATCTACTCCGGGGCTGTCAGCCTTGATGGAGCAGAGGCAACCTCCATACAGGAGTATCAGGAGTTAATTCGTACAGAATTCCCAGATAAATTGAAGAAGATTCAGTTGAAGAATAAAGCTTTTTTCAAAGCTCGCCCAATAAATTGGGTTGAGGGCGGATAGATATTTCTTTGGAGTATGAGCCAACCACTCAAAAATGCTCAAGACCATGATTCACTTAGATGTATTTCGTGATTTCTTTGATTTCGTCGAGGTCTATGTCTTTGTGATTGCCATCTAAGCAGTGTTCGATGTGATCATGGATGTAAACACTTTTTGCGGCGGCAATGGCTTTAGCAACGGCATGAAGCTGACGTGCGACATCAATGCACTCGCGTTCGTCTTCAATCATATTGATCACGGTTTCAAGATGTCCTTTGGCTCGCTTCAATCTTTTAGAGACTTCTTCGTGACTTGTATGTTGCTTTTTGTGTGACATGTGCTAAATATCCCCTCCCCGGGGATAGGATGTCAAGACTGATGAAAAAAATCTTAAAAACTGAAAATCAACTTTTGTTAGGGCGTTTATTAACCAGATCTGGTGATCAAGCGTGGGACTTTGTAATGCCTTTTGCGCTTCTTCATGTATTCCCGGGCAAGATTCAAATCGCCGCTCTTTATTATTTGATCATTAAAATCGGAAGCTTCCTTTTGACTCCCTGGATAGGACGATGGATCGACGCCAATCAAAGAGTGCGCATTATCAAGACTGGAGTGTGGATTCAGTTCTTCGCCGTCTTGGGGGGAGTGATGACCTTTTTCGTATTAGACGAGGTCGTGCACGGCGCGGTTGCAATTCAAATTCACAGCCCTCTTACCATTCCTCTTTTCGCGCTGCTTTCGGCTTTTGGAATCATGGCTTCACTAGGTTCTGTCATTACAGATATTTCCGTCGGTAATGATTTGGCTCCTTCTATCGTTCCTCCGGAAAAACTGACGGATTTCAATAGCTGGCTTCGTCGAATTGACTTGGGAACGGAAGTGGGGGCTCCTATTCTGGCGGGGGCTATTTTTACTTTGAGTTCCATTTACAGCCATCACTATGGACTCTTGCTAATCGCTTTGTGGAATCTTATTTCTTTCGTTCCAGAGTATATTCTTCTTATTGGGGTTGTTCAAAAATCAAGACTGAAATTAAAGGAAGTGAGTTCAGTAAAGTCTTGGAAGGAACTTTTTCAGTTCAACATCAAGGAATCTATAGCGAACCCCATTTTCTGGCTGATCTTCAGTTATGCGTTGCTATGGTTGTCGGTATTGAGTCCTCACGGCGTTCTTCTTGCCGGATACTTGAAAGACCGAATGTCATTACCCGAAGCAGAGATTGGTTTGTTTAGAGGTTTGGGCGCCATTTTCGGTCTGATCTCGACTTTGACGTTTCCTTGGCTCGTTAGGAAAACGGGACTCATTGAAAGTTCGAAAATTCATTTAGGATTTCAAGGGCTGACTTTAATTTGCGGGATCTTTGCATTTTCCCTGGGGACCTCGTGGAGCATTTACATCTTCTTGGCCTGTATCCTTCTTTCGCGTATTGGCCTTTACGGTTTTTCCAATGGAGAATTTGAACTTCGACAAAGAATGATTCCCGAGGGAAAACGGGGAGAGTTGAACTCCTTCAGTCATCTTACAACGACGATGGCAACCCTGATACTTTTTGGTGCAGGAAGTTTGCTTCCTAGCTCGGAGGATTTCAAGTTTCTCGTCTATGCTTCTTTGGGAGCTGTTCTGCTAGCCAATATTGTTTTTTTAAAGTGGTCGTCCTCGCAAAGGGAATCCATTCATTAGTATGATTTCCCCTCTGAAAATGGTAATTTTTAGAGGGGAAGTCCGGTTCCAGCAGTTTCCATCTCACATTCAATTTATAAAGCGAAGAACCCAAGTATTCCCATATTGTAACTAAGGTTTCCTTATCAAGATTCCGACAAGATAAGTATGAAACAGGCAGGAACGTTATTGGTATTAGCTCTGTTCTTTTACGGTGGATCCGTATTCGCGGCTCCAGCGGCCCTCACATATCAAGGACGCATCGTAAAGAGTTCTGGAGTTCCCTTAGAATACAACGCGGTGGCGTTTCAATTTGAGATTCTTGCTCCGAATAAAGTTTGTGTCCTTTATCGAGAACAACTGAATCACGTCGATATGACAAACTCAAACGGTGTGTTCGATGTGAAAATCGGCGCCTCTCACAGCTATCCTTTGGCTCCGACATTCACAATCCTGGATGCTTTCAGCAATGGGGCTGCGTTAACTTGTGATGGCGGCTCGCCGTACAATCCCGGTTTGACAGACGGTCGCTTTTTAAGAGTGAAATTTCATGACGGCGCTCAATGGCAGACGATTTCGCCAGACAATGAAATCCGTTCCGTTCCGTTTTCTGGTTTTGCTGCTTCGGCAGCAACACTGGGTTCACATGTGTCGACTGATTTCGTTTTAAAAACAGAAGTGAACGACAATCTTAACTGTTCTGCAGGGAACTTCCTAACTTGGGACGCAACAACTAAAAAATTCGGTTGTGCTGGAGTTTCTGGTGCTAGCGGAGGCACGGTTCAAACCGTCACAGCGTCCGCCGGAAGCTCACCTTATTTGTCGGTATCAGCAGATACGGTAAATCCTGAAATTACGCTGAATGTGGGAACCGTGGCCGGAACGGTGGCTGCGGGGAATGATGCACGTTTCACTAACTCTCGTCCTCCCAATGGAGCCGCGGGTGGCGCGCTTTCTGGAACTTATCCTAATCCGGGTATTGCTAACGGAGCTGTGCAAACGGCCCATATTGCTGATGCGGCGATCAGTACGGCAAAATTATTCGCTAATCCGGGAGTAAGTCGTCTTGTGATGACGGACTCTTCGACAGGCGACACGTTGGCTCCTTTATCTTGTGCTGCCGGTCAGTTGTTAACTTGGAATGTGACGACGGGTTGGCAATGTACGAATGCTTCAAGTCTCACGGTCGGAAGTGCCGCCACGGCAACAACCGCAACGAGTGCAACGACAGCCACAACGGCGACGAATTTCACGGGAAGTTTAGCTGGAGACGTGTCAGGAACTCAAGGTGCTACGAGCGTTGATAAAATCAAAGGCTTGCCCGTTGACTTTTCAGTGGCCCCCACGAATGGTCAATTCTTAAAGTATGATGGCGCTAAGTGGGTTCCTTCCTCTGATAATAACGCGGGTGGAACTATCACCGCTCTGACGGGAGATGTCAGTGCCAGCGGTTCTGGATCTGTCGCCGCGACAGTCAATTCAGTCGGGGGATCTACAGCGGCCAATATCAATACGGCGACAGTCGCTGCAAATGCCGCGACGAACTTAAATACAGCATCGACAATAGTTAAACGCGACGGCTCCGGAAATTTCAGTGCCGGCAGTGTCAGTGTGGGCGCTTCCGTGTATCGTGATTCTGGAAGTAACACCGTCACGGTTCAAGCGCCGACGGCAGTCACTGCATCCTATGTATTAAAGTGGCCAACAGCCGTGGGAACAGCCAATCAAGTTTTAGGAACGGATGCTTCTGGAAATCTTTCTTGGGTGACGCGTTTAAGTACTGTCAATTTGAATGATATTAAAGCCACGATCACTCCTTTTGGTGGAGTCTTTGCAAACTCAGCGTGTACATCTTCGCAGACTCTCACATATCAATCCGCGACCGACACGTTTATCTGTCAGGCTATTTCCGTGGGAGCTTCTAACTTTGCCAACCAAGCTCAGAACACGGTATTTGCGGGACCCACTTCAGGAACGGGTGCTCCGTCTTTCCGAACGTTAGCGTCGGCAGATTTGCCGAAAACAGGTGCTGATGGCGTTTTTGTTAATGGTGGAAATAACTTTGGCGTAGCGGCGTCCTTGGGAACTACGACATTGACGAATTTGGATATTGAGACCAACAACGTCTCTCGCATTGCAATCTTATCTTCAGGTGAAGTCGGCATCGGGATCACTCCTGTAGCGAACTTTCATGTGAATGGAGCGGCTATCATAGGGAATAACAACTCCACTTTTACGAACGCTTCAAACTGGATCTTTGGTGCCTCAAACTCGATTACAAATTCGGGCGGAGGAAATGCCAGCGGTATGAATATCGTAGGGTCTAGCAATGCGATATCTACCACACTGTCCAATTTCTCTTATGGATTAGATTTGTTTGGAAGAAGCAATACGGTGTCCAATGCCGGCAATGCTTATATTGCCGGACGAAACAACACGGTGAGCGCTTCGAACTCGGTGACAATTGGTTCCGGTATTACCAACTCGGTTGCAAGCTCTCTTCAAATCGGAGCAAGTAATACGGCGAAGATCACAATTCTCAATTCAGGTAATGTGGGTGTGAATACCACAGCGCCCAGCGAAGCTTTAGAAGTGAATGGCAACGTCAAAGCCACGGCTTATCTATATACATCTGATGCGCGTTTGAAAAAAGATGTGGTCACCTTGCCTGAAGCTTTAGAAAAAGTGTTAAAGCTTCGCGGTGTGAATTTCGTTTGGAAAAATACGAATGAAAAAACAGTGGGTTTCATTGCTCAAGAAGTTGAAGCGGTTTATCCCGAGCTCGTGAAAACGGATAAAAATTCTGGATATAAAGCCGTACAGTACGGAAATATTGTCGCCGTGTTGGTAGAAGCATTGAAAGAAGAGCACAAGCAACGTGTTCAAGCCCAAGCTCAATGTCAAAGAGGTATTGCATCGGTGAGTGCGCAGTCTGAAGAAAGATTCGAACAGCTTGAAAAAGAGAATCAGGAATTGAAGGCGCGCCTTGAAAGACTTGAAAAGGCACTTCTCAATGGCAAGTAAAAGCAGTCTTTTTTTAAAATCATCTTTATTTTTGGTTCTAGGTCTTTCCCTGATGGGGATTGACACGGTCGATAGTGGTTTCAAAGTCGTGCATGGAACTACAAAAGCCATTTACGCTCATGGCGTTTGCAAAAAGGTCGTGAATGCGCATGCCACAAGCGATTATTTCGTAGCTACAAAAACGGCAGCGGAGTGGACCTCCTTTCGATCAGCAACTATTCCCAGTGTCACTATTCAAAGCTGTAAATCCTGTTGGGACATCTTAAGTTACGGTGGTTCGACTGGCGATGGAATTTATCACATCGATCCTTCGGGAAGCTCTCCCTATCCAGTTTACTGTGACATGACGACGGATGGTGGTGGATGGACGCGCGTTTTTAAGCATCAACACGCCTCCGGATTTTTTGCCAGCAATGCCGACGCAGATTCTAAGAATACATCCGACCCCAACAACGGAATGTATTCTATTTTAAATCAGATTGATTATTTCAAAACTCCGACAAATCGCTATCACTTCCGTCTGACTTGGCCGGGAGAAAGTTTTAAAAACTTATGGTGGCAGACTACAAGTCCGCGTGCCGATGTGGACGTCGCAGGATACACGACCGAGTTTGTTCAGGCCTACTCCAACTACTGGGGCGGTCTTGAGCTTTCTGGAGGAACCCATGGCGTGGCTAGCACCTCATCTTATATAGACGGTTCGATCAATCACGGGAACTGGTACTACGCTATCGGGGCTTTCGCCGTGTGGGGAACAACTCCCCCGGGCATTCCGGCGTCTGATGATTTGGGTGCCTCGCATGGGGTTGCGGAAGTGAATCTTTGGATGAAAGAAACTGACACCCATCCAGTGTATGCATCATGCAAAGCAATCTTAAATGCCGGAGCCTCAAAAGGTGACGGAATTTATACTATCGATCCAGACGGTGCAGGTGCCGGTGCGCCTTACGAAGCTTACTGTGATATGACGACAAGTGGTGGAGGATGGACGTTGGTGGCTCATTCTAATGGGACCGTGACAGCTTCCACTCCGAATGATTTTATGGTCAACACTTACAGCCTTGCCAGCGTGGCAAAACCCGCGGCTGCAAATACTCAAGCCTCCTTGAATCCGGAACAGTTTTCGACACTAGTGAATACAACGGATGCCATGTTTATTTCGCCTCAATATAACAGTGGCGCCGCGATCATTGACCTCGCTGGTGGAAACTGGAATTACAACAGTACAAAATGTGCCGGAAACCTACGTCACACCAGTCGAACAGCAGGGTGTGCGGGGCAAAATGCCAATGACAATTACAACTCGTCGGATGCCTTTAATATTGCCTTCTTTTCTGGCAACGAAGGGATTGTCCCTGCCTATAAAGCCACCGAGGTCTGCTATAGTGGAAAAGGGTCCTGCACCTTTAAGTTCTTCTTAAGATAGCCAACAAAAGCTCTGACAAGACATGGCAGCAAGTGACACCTTGCTGCTTTTTTGTTTTGATCACCCCATCAGTCTTCATAAAGGTGGGAACATGGCTCCTTCTAAAAAGTGGTGGAAAGAATCTGTCGTCTATCAAGTTTATCCGCGCAGTTTCATGGATTCAAATGGCGACGGTATGGGAGACCTCAAGGGTGTCATTTCTAAACTAGATTATCTTAAAGAACTTGGTATCGACGTTATCTGGATGAGCCCGATGTATAAGTCCCCGCAAGACGATAACGGTTATGACATCAGCGACTATCAAGACATTCATTTTGAATTCGGCACGATGCAGGACTTCGACACACTTCTTAAAGAAGTTCATAATCGTGGAATGAAGCTACTGATTGATCTTGTTATCAATCACACCAGCGATGAACATCCCTGGTTCATCGAATCTCGTTCTTCTAAAGACAATCCTAAAAGAGACTGGTACATCTGGAGAGACGGTAAAAACGGCAAAGAACCCAACAATTGGGAAAGTATCTTTGGTGGATCTGCATGGAAGTATGACGAACTAACGAATCAATACTTCATGCATATTTTCTCTGCGAAACAACCGGATTTAAATTGGGAAAATCTAGGGATGCGCCAAGAAGTCTACAAGATGATTCGTTGGTGGCTTGATAAAGGCATTGACGGTTTTCGCGTGGATGCCATCAGCCATGCCAAAAAAGAGGAGGGCTTGGCAGATATGCCAAATCCTCAAGGTCTAGAGTATGTGCCTTCTTACGATAAGCACATGAATGTGAAGGGCATCCAAGAATACCTGACGGATCTTTGTAAGAATACGTTCTCTCACTACGACATTATGACGATTGCTGAGGCAAACGGTGTTTCTGCTGAAAACGCAGATGAGTGGGTCGGGGAATCTCAAAAGAAGTTCAACATGGTTATTCAGTTTGAACATGTCGGTTTGTGGGATCCGAATCCAGAAAAGCGCATTGATCTTCTAAAAGTAAAAGAAGTTTTCGGGCGTTGGCAGCGCGAGCTTGATAATAAAGGTTGGAATGCACTTTTTGTAGAAAACCACGACGTGCCTCGCATTATTTCAAAGTGGGGGGATGCTAAGAACTACTGGCGCGAAAGTGCGACGTCGATTGCTTCCATGTACTTTTTGATGCAAGGAACCCCGCTTATCTATCAAGGGCAAGAAATCGGTATGACGAATACGATTTTTAATGGACCTGAGGATTTTAACGACGTCTCTGCAAAAAATCACTTCACTATTCGCAGAAAACAAGGGGCTTCGGATGCCGAGATCACTCTTGAACTCGCGAATGCTTCACGCGACAATGCACGCACGCCCATGCAGTGGAGTGCTGAAGCCAATGCGGGCTTTACCACGGGCAAGCCTTGGTTGAAGGTCAATCCAAACTACAAAGAAATCAACGTAGAAAATCAACGCAAAGATTCTAATTCTATCTTTAACTTCTATAAAAAATTGATCCAGCTTCGCCGCGAGCACCAGGTCTTTATCTATGGAAGCTATAAGCTGGTTATGGAGAAAGATCCGCAAGTGTACGCTTACGTACGAACTTTGGAGGGCGCAAAGATGCTTGTGATCAGTAATATTTCAGATAAACCGGCGAAGTTTAAAGAGCCGGGGATCGCTGTGAATTCGAAAGATATGCTGCTTGCCAATTACGAAGTGGCAGAACATGCCCACTTTGAGCAGATCGATCTTCGCCCGTACGAAACACGTGTTTACAAGATTTAATTTTTTCCAAGGGCCTACTTAGAAAGACTTTTTTCGATTCTTTCTAAGCGGGCTTTCATTTCCTGCAATTCTTTTTCTTTTTGCAAATTTTCTTTTTTCATTTGCTCAAGCTCGTGCTGTGTTTGCTGGGCTTGTGTTCTTAGATGGAAATTTTCTTCTTTGATCGAAGCAATTTCGCGATCCACTTTTTGGCTGTGGTTAGACCACTCAGCATAGAACTCTTGCAGGGCCTTGATAATAGGTGCGACAAAATTTGAGTAAGCGACAGATTTATTGCCATCGCGGTTGTTTTGGACAAGCTCGGGGTAAATCTTTTCAACTTCCTGAGCGATAAAACCAATTTGTTTGTCTTTGCTGCGACTTTCTTCTTTCCAGTGATAGGTCACCGGACGGATCTGAAGAATTTTATTCAATTCTTCGGGCATTGTTTGGATGTCTTTTTTCAATCTGACATCGGAAGCTTGAGTTAAAGTTCCTTTGAGCCATCCATTTCCTGCGGAAGTGATCGAGAGAAGAGTGGTGCCCGCTCCTACTGTGCCATTGAATAATGCAAAGGTACCATCCACTTCATGGGTCATGTGAATGTTATTAGAGCCGCCATCGTTACCTAACATAATCGCGGCATAACTATTTGCACTGGTAATATGAAGATGAGCAAGGGGATTGACCGTACCTAAACCTACAAAGCCCGCTGCAGGATCTGTGACTAAAGCGTATCTATTGGTGACAGTTCCGGCACCTGATGGCGCGCCGATAGAAATACCTCGCCATGTGTTTAATGTCACACCGGTGCCAACGACGGGGCCCTCGACATTCACGCCGCGTAGATTGTAAGGTGCGTTCGCATTGATATTAGCGTTTGCAGCCGTGATCAAAGCGTCAAACGAAGTCGGCACGCCCGTAGCTGCGGGATTTCTAACGTACTCGACACGAAGAACCTGGTTCGAGTTAGAATTCGCTGTACTAGAATCGATGTATTGGAAAAATCCAGCGCTATTGATATTGGTAGTTGCAGTGGATGTCGTATTCGTACCGATGACTTTATGAGTAGTGGCATTACCTGTAAGCAGGTTGCCAGCTATGTGGAAGGTCCCTGTCGGGTTGTTGGTACCAACACCAATAAGACCCGTGGAAGTGATTCGCATTCTTTCAGATGCCGTCGCGCCGGAACTTTTGTTTGTGTAAAAGACCATGGGTTGAGCGTTAAAGGTGCTAATGCTAAAAGGATTTGCTGACTTCGCTTCAAGATAAGTCACCGAGCCCGCTGGAGCGGACGTACCCCATGTGCCCAAGTAAACTGAATTCGTGCCTACAGCCGAAGTCAAAGAGGCCGCTCCTTCAGCATTGGTATTAGTGGCCATTATACCGTTCGAGGTGGTTGAGTTGAAACTGGCTTCAATTACCCGTGTTGGAGTAGCTGTTCCGACACCGACAGAACCATTTGAGTTCTGAATTGTCATGCGAGTGGTGCCGCCAGTTTCAAAGGAAAGATTGTAAGCATCGTTTGTGCCCATGGTAGCGTTGCCACCAAATGAGTTCCCACCATTTGCATAAAGAGCAGAGGAAGCATAGGTTGTACAACCCATAACTCCTGAAGCATCGAATGTAATAAGCTGTCCCGTCGCGCAGTTAAATTCACTCACCGCAGAACCGGTGCCGTTGCTAACAAGGAAGCGATCCGCCGTCAAAGTGCTGACGCCAGTACCGCCTTTAGAAACAGGGACAACCGGAAGTTGGGCCGTCGTCACACTTCCTGAAAGATCTGCAAACCCTAAAGTGGTATTTACCCAGTTTGTCCCATCATAGCGCAACGTCTGTCCTGCAGCATAAGCCGCTGGTGAAACGGATTTTCCTTTGATGCGATCGACACTCGTTGTGCTTGAAGTCCCGCTGACATCTCCCGAGAAAGTTGAAGACGTTCCTAATTTATTATTAAACGTATTCCAGTCTGTAGAACTCAAATAACCATTTGTGCTTGTATTTGCTTGTGAAATAGTGATGTTTGGAGTCGTTCCGCCACTTGAAGCCAGGGGCGCACTGGCAGTCACTGCTGTCAATGCTCCCGCTGTTCCTGTGCCATCACCGATTTTCACCCACGCAGAACCTGTGTCACGATAAAGAGTGTTGTCATCAGAGCCGATGTAAAGTCGGCCCGCTGTTCCTGCCGCAGGACGAGCTGCCACGGTTCCAGTTTGAACACTGGGAGTCGCACCCGCGTTTTGAACAGCGTCGGTCACACCGTAACCACTTAAAGTCGTCGGTTTTCCAGAAGTAATTTTTGACCAGTCTAAGTTAGGAATATCAGAGGCGGTAAGAGTGCTTCCTGACGTCACTCTTCCTTGCGCATCTGTAGTGACTTTTGCGTAAGTGCCGGCTGTCCCGGTATTTTTTAAAGTAACGGCACCATTTGCTGCCATCGTCGCATCACCACTGAGTGACACCGGCGCATATTGTGTTGAACCGTCATAAACTAAGAATTGCGCAGAAGTGGGAGCTGTTGCAGAAACACTGCGACCTTTGATTTTATCAACGCTTGTTGAATTGTAAGTGCCAGAGATGTCGCCGCTAAAACTTGAAGCCGTTCCTAGTTTGTTATTGAAAGTGGTCCAATCCGTCGAAGCTAAAAGTCCCGTGGTTGTGCCATTAGCGGTCGGGATAGCGGCATTGGCTGCCGAAGTCAGGCGGCCTTGTGCATCGACGGTGAATGTCGCAACCTGTGTCGCACTACCATAACTTCCTGCCGATACTGACGTGTTTGCTAATGAAATAGTTCCTGTTGTAGTAATTGTTCCGCCTGACAAACCTGTTCCGGCGATCACACTGGTGACAGTTCCTCCGGCATTACTATCACTTGCGGGTGCCCATTTTGTGCCATCGTATTTCAATACCTGACCAGAAGTTAACCCCGTCGTGTCGATGTCCACACCTTTGATCTTATTGACAGTCACTGCACCAATACTGCCGCTGACATCGCCGGCAACGGAAACATTGATCGACTGACATTGGAACGAGCTGCTGACAGAATTCCAATACGGAGTTTGATGGCTCGCGCAGTTGCCAGAACCCACCGCGGTATTAAATGCCGCTGTCGTTAAGTATGTTCCTAATGTGGTCGTCAGATTATTGACGTCGCTGATCGTGATGGCCGCACCTGCCCATGAGGTCCCGTCAAATTTGAAATATTGACCGTTTGATGGAGCGGCACTAGCAACAGCGGTATTTTGAATTTTTTGAACCGTCGGATTTGGATAACTACCGCTCAGATCGCCTCCAGCAGCTCCATTCGGAGGACGTGAGTTCGTGAATCTTGAATCATCACCGGCTGCGACAGTGCCCGCTGTTGTGCCAACATTTAAAGTCAAAGCCGGAGTCGAAACGCCGTTAGCGACGCTGAGATAAGAATTTGTCGAAGTCACGTTTGTGACGGTGCCACCACTAGCACCAGTGACAGCGGCACAAGACAATGAAGTTCCATTCCAGGTTAAGAACTCACTCGAGTTACACGTTGGAAGACCGGCTTTTAAAAGGAAATCCGAAGCAACGTTTGTCCCTAGTTTATTTGCGGAGTGAGAAAATGCCGAGTAGGGAACAGAGCGAATCACGTTGTCTGGTGAAATCAAACGCCAAGCCGTCCCGTCGTGAAATTGCACGCGCAAAAGACGTCCGTCCGTCTGAACCGCATTGTAAGTACTTGTGCTGTCTGAGCACGTGTAACCACTGCAAGCACCGCAGGTGAATGGTGATGAATTGTTAAATGCATCCAGAACCGTAAAACCGCCGCCGAGTGGATAGTTCACTCCGCCTTTACCAATAGGAACATCAAAGATCCCTTTGGAGTTAGCCATGTTCACACCAGTGACCTGCTCTTGATAAATCACGCAGTGACCGGAAGGGTCTGTGATTTGAAAGATAAAGCTGACGTTAGAATGTTCTAAAGGTGTGCCGTCCGTCTTCAGAATTCGCCCTTGAAAAGTCAGAGCGGACGGTGCTGCAAACGCACTTGAAGTAAACAACAATAAGAATAAAGAGGTAGCTATACCAACGACGTACCTGAGTCCCATGCCTTACTTATCGGAATCAAGACAAGGAGACATCATGAAGTGTTGGTCACAATTGGCGAATATGAGCGGCTTTCTATTCCGTGAACGACTGTATTGGAGACGAATTTTACTTCGGCAGCAAACGATCTAAAAGCTTACCAAAGAAAGATGGTTTTATGTGAATCCCACGCTTCTTGAGTTCTCCAAGCACTGTCTCGTTTTTGTATCGACGAGCCGCTTCGACGGCGGTCATATCGTCAAAGAAGGATTTTAGGTTGGGATCGGCTTTATTATCTAAAAGAAAAAGAGCGATATCAGTGTGACCTGCAGAGATCGCAGCGACGAGAGGTGTCGCTAAAATCTCGGGATGTTGATAATTGGGATTTACTCCATTTTCGATATGGTACCGCACAAGGTCCATATTCCCCGAAGAAGCTGCAGAGTACATTTCTTTCCAATCACCAGCTGACATATCAAAATCTTAAACTCAGTTGAATAATGGAGTAAACAGAATTCAACTTTGTGTCGGGCTATTTCTCACTGTGGAGATCCCGAATATTCCACGAGTTACCAGCCGCTTTCGGGTTTCATTGTCTAAAATTTCGTCAGCTGACTAAGCTTAAAACGCTTCTATAGGCCTCCTAAGAATGGCGCGCATTTCGCTAAGAAGGCGAATGTTCAGATATATCTAAAATGAAAGGTTTTGCTATGAAGAAGACTTTAGCTGTTCTTTTCTTGTTGATTGCTGGGAATATCGCACAGGCGGCTCCTTATTATACAGGCGTTGGTTGTAATGAAGAAGGCACTCGCTGCACCTTCGGAAAACCATCAGGTCGCGTTTCGAACTGGAGCAAAAAAGGAACGGTTCAAGAGCTTGGTGAGCGCTGTGAAAAATTCATCGCCAATATCGATGCACGTAAAAACGAAATCGCTAAAAGCCAAAGAATTGAACTGAAGTACAAGAACTTCACGTATCGTTGGACGAATGATGTTCAAGAAGATGGCCGTGCTAAAATCGTTTGTTCTGTTGAGTTGCACTCTGAACTTGCTGACGTGAAGTTTGACTCAAAGATCGTTAAAAAATTCTACTGGGTTTGTGAAAACAGAGATCAAGGTGGCGTTTGCGCGCATTATTTTGACGAATGCGAAGCCGCTCGTGATGAAGCTCTTCGTGATAGCTCGGTTTTAGATGCGACAATTTACCGTGGAGCCTCGTTGCTACAAGGTAGCATCTGTGAAATCGTCACTGTGAAAATGAAATAGTGTTTTACTATAGAAAAATAGAAAGGCGCCCCTTGAAGAAGGAGCGCCTTTTTTTATTTTAACGATAACTGCGATAGAAAATGGTGTTGTCCGTACCTCTGACAAAAACCATCACGTGTCCCGGAGCTGAAGAACTTGCGCCCGGACCCGAAGTTAAAATGCCGCCCAAGCTTTCCCAATTAGACCAGCCAGATTGAAACCATTTGTGATAAAGAGCGCTGTCACCGCCCCGAACAAAGACATCTAAGCGGCCGTTGCCCCAAGAAGCAACATCAGGTGACGACGTTAGATATCCTCCTAAGGACTCCCACACAGACCAGCCACTGCTTGTGTACCAGATGTGCCAAAGAGCATTGTCAGTTCCGCGCACGAAAACATCCAAGCGGCCGTTAGCCCATGCGGCAGCTGCTGGGTCCGAAGTTAAAATTCCACCTAAGGATTGCCAAGCGCTCCAGTTGTTCGCGATATAGGATTTGCGCCATAAAGCATTGTCGGTTCCGCGAACAAAGACGTGCAAGCGATTGCCTGACCAAGCGGCTGATGCCGGGCCTGAATTCGCCGCAAGAGTTCCACCTAAAGAAATCCACGGTCTCCAACTATTAGATCTAAAAGTGCGTTGCCAAAGAGCTCCGTCAAGGCCGCGCGCAAAAACATCAATACGTGATCCATGACAAGTCGCTGACGGAGAGGATGTTAAAACTCCTCCTAGTGAAACCCATGCCGCCCAGTAGTTGCCATTCCAGTAGCGCATCCATAACGCGTTGTCTCCGCCACGAACAAAGACAAAAGTTTTATATCCTGAAAGTGAGCACGCTGCGGGATCAGATGTGGCCATTCCTCCAATGGATGTCCAGTCCGACCATGCGGGTGGTTTAGGATCTTCGTGTTTATCGCGGATGACAGAGCTGGGATCTTGAACCGCATGAGTTGAAAATGACAACAATAAAAGTAAAGCCGTGAACAAGGTTAAACGCATTTTTCCTCCGTATTTTTTTCGGTAAAGTTTTGGTGGTCTGAAGATTTAAACAGGAAAAAAAAGACGATGACTAGAAAGGCAAAGTCGAGCTGTCAAAATTCTGAGGTCGAAAATGGATGACACAATAACAATGAGTCCTGCGGTCGCGATTCAAGTTGTACTGCAAGTCGTGGAGAAGCCGTTATTGCAGAAGTGGCGTATGTCGCTTATGGGACGCGCGAAACACCTCAAAAAGGTCAACTGCGTGGTGAGGTCTATAAGCACACCTCTGACGACCTTATCGTGGGAAATCCCTATGTTCTTACCGGGTCTTCCTATATGGAGTACGGAGTGAAGGCAAGCCTGACTGGAAAAACAGAGAATATCGCGGCTCTTTGTCAGAAGTTGGGCTATAAGAATGGTAACTATTCGGGTTACGCAGACGCCTCTAAATACAATTCCTATTTCAACCCAAGAAACGGAATGTTTGAAGTCGGCGAGTTCACTACATTAAGAGTGCGTGCGATTTTATGCAGTAATAATAAAATCGACGTCCTCGGCGGAGAATAAAAAAAGCCCGGGTCCTCCGGGCTTTTTTTTTTAGTAACCTTGAATATCTAACAAATCGCAATCCGAGAACATCATTGGAACCACGACAATACTTTCTCCGCCAGCCAAGACGAACTCGATGCCGTAGGAAATAACGCCTTTAGCATCTACAACTCCTGAACCATAGATATTAGATGGTGAGGAATTGCTACCGTAGTTTTCATCCATATATTCACGGGCATAACCAACGGCTTCAGCTTCGCATTTGTTTTGCGCGAACGAAAAAAGGGGAGAAAGTAGCAGGGTGCTAGCGATGATCCATTTCATGACGGCTCCTTTATTTGTTGGCACTGGTATAGCGACTTTTAGAATCTGAAGCCAGCTTGCAATGGAGGCTTAGAAAATCTTCCCTGTTTCTAAAAGGATAAGAATCAAAAAAAACTTGCTGTTTTGTCCGCCTTGTCCAAAGATGATGATTCTTAAGGACCTTCATGACTGCGACCTTGCGAAACTTCGAACTTTGGCTTCTGAAATTTCTCACTTTCTTTGGCGGCTGTTTTTTCTGTTTTTATCTGCAATCGCATTTTAAATGGACGCCTGTCGTTGCGGCTTCTTTAACGGGTCTTTTGGGTACTTTTATCCCTGATACTAAACGCATAGAGGGTGCCCACATTCACGCCCTGGTCTATACGGGAGCCTTTGTTGCCATGGGTTCTCGAGTTGTCGATGCAGGGTTGTGGCAGATTTTATTGGTGTCGGTTGTCGGCAGTACAATTTACTTTTGCTTGGGGGCTCGTTTTAAAGGTTTGGGCGGTCGTCTGGGCTTCATAGCTTTTGTGTCTTCTTTGTTGGGAATCGCACTGAGGTATTGGTTGTGATTCTTTTAACTGTGATCTTGGTTTCTATTTTGGGTGCGCAAACAACCTTTTATCTTATTCATGAAAAGCGGATCTCTACAGTGCGAGCATCGAGCGGTCCCACTTTGCTTTTTGCCTTGATAGTCAGTCTATGGCCGCAGACCTTTGTAACGACACTACAGGCCGCCTTCTTCGGGGCGACCTTTGTGGGTATGACAGATAAATCTAGAATGGGTAAAAAAAGAGTTTTGATTTCCAGCGTGATCTTTGCATTGATTTATTCATTTCTAGTTCCGATGGTCAAAGATGTTGGCGGAGGGTTGGGGGCCGCGGCCTTTGTCTCTTGCGCCGTTGTATTTCTTTTAGCAAAAGCGGTGCGTTTAAAGTCATAGACGTCTTTACAAGCACTACGAGACCCTGTGTCACGAGCGTCCATTTGACTGTGAGGCGAAAGCTTTTTAGCCTTAAGCGATGACATCTTTCACCCGCCAAATTCAATGGATCGAACAAAACTTTCGCGAAATCAAACCTTCTGCCGAAGTCGCGTTGGATATGAAGTACGCGACGAACGATAATTTCATGAACAAAAATGTTTATGAAAATTTCGCTCGTTGTTTTGTTTCACCGTTGGCCTACGACATGTTCATGAAGGCCTGTGAGGTGCTTCGCAAGAATCATCCGAGTCTGCAGTTTCTTATTTGGGACACGCTTCGTCCACGCAGCATTCAAGCGCTCTTTTACAGTCATCTTGAAGGGACGCCTTTTCAAAACTATGTGGCGGCTCCTTACCCCGGGTCCTTACATAATTTTGGAATGGCAATGGATCTGACGTTGCAAACCAAGGATGGCCAGCAACTGGATATGGGAACGGGCTTTGATGATTTCAGGGACCTCGCGCAACCCAAGCTGGAAGAAAAATTTCTGGCTTCAGGAGAGCTGAGCCAAGAACAACTGAAAAACCGACGACTTTTGCGTGAGCTTCTAGAGACTCAAGGCTTTAAAGTTTTAGAACACGAGTGGTGGCATTTTAATGCGCTACCGAAAGAGAAAGTGCACGGCCAGCATCCGATTTTAGAGTAATTACCTGAGGGGACCTCTGAACTGCGGTCATGAAGATTCCCCTTGGTCTAGGAAAAGTTCAGCTCTTCTTCAAAGTTCCAACATTACAGGCTTCTTTTCGTAAACTGGGCATCAATCCTAAATCTGTGGAGATGAAGAATGATGCGAAGTCTTGCGGCCCTCAAAGACCGTGTTGTAAAACTCTATGAAATAATTAAAGAACTCGATCAGATGCCAATGCGAAACCTTCGCGGCGATTTCTACGAATCTGAAGAACCTAAAAAAATAAAACGTGCGCCTCGCAAAAACAATGTGCGCGTTGAAGACCTGAGACCTCAAGTTCGTGAGGATTGATTTCTAATAATCCACGGAGCAAGCGTCGACGCGGAAGACTCGAGCCGTGGTGGCCGTAGGCGTTTGCACTTGTGTGATGACTGAGCCTGCCTCTTTCATTCCAAAGTCAGCATCGACGAAAACACTGTAGCCCTCTTGCGACTTGCAAGCAGACTGTACAAAAATCTGCTGGCTTTCCGGATACACACTGGCAATGTCGTGTTCGCATTGGCTGACTTGAAAGCCTGCGCGGTTTCTCGAAAAATCCGCAAAAAGGGTTTCGACTTTATAGCGTCCAAATCCAAACGGGTCGGGACGATACACGCCGATTTCTTCAAGCTTATTATTAAATGAAATACGCAATTCATCAATGGAGGCTTGCCCATTGGGAAGCCGAATTTGACACTTCCAAATAGTGGCGTAAGAAGACGCAGAGATAAGAAACGTGAGTGCGAAAGTTATTAACAACTTCATACTGAATCCTTTCTAAAACCCTGCATTTTTTTGAAACCTAAGGCGAAATCGCTTTGTAAGCACCTTTGCGAAGGTTGATGCCGTATTCAAGATAGGCTTTCATCGCGCAAATCATCTGCGACCAGCCCATGCAATTTCCAAATGCCGCTTTCATGCCTTCGGGGGATTCACTCCATCCGAGTTCAGTGACGGTGACTTTAGTTTCTTTGGCATTTAAAGGCTCAAAGACAAATTCAACGCGGTTGTCTTTTCCACCTTCTGCAGAACCCCATTCAAAAACAATCAGCTTATCTTTCAAAACATTTTTAGTGCGCACGGGGAATGCGCCAGGAAAATCTGCGAACTCCCACTGCACCGTACTTCCTTCTTCCAAAGGCCCTGTCGCTCCCGCAGTGATGAAATAGCCGCTGAGTTTCGTCGGATTGTAAACAGCATCAAAAACTTCAGCGACGGGCTTTTGGATAATGATCCAAGTTTCAAACTTTGGGGCGACCATAGCAGGCTCCTTAGGGTTGGTTTTGATAGCGAATCTGTAGAGAGCAAGCCGATTCGCCATGATTTATGATTGAGTAAACTCCATTCTCTGTCAAACCCACAGCATCGAACATTAACACGCTGTCATTTTGGGGCGTTAATATCTCAATCTGTCCTTGGCAGTTTCCGTCGACGACTTTAAACACCGCATACTGATTTTGTGGGGGATATACATTGTTATCGGCATCTCCATACGCACTTAAATGCTTTACACAAGTTCCTGCGGCGATTTCTGGATCTGTGCAATCATTCGTGTCCGCTAAAACGGGACTTGCCATCAAAGCCACTGCAGCGAGCAAAGCGTAGGAAAGAATTTGTTTTTTCATAAGGGCCTCCTTTTTCTTTGGGTCCATGAGTTTGTAAAATTAGATAGCAATGACGTTGCCAAAAGGTGAAAGTCTCTTGAGAGATTTAAGTGGTTTTGACGGTGAAGGTGTTGGAATTTCGACAGCCTCAAGTGCCGAGGCCCCGGTAAGTGACGGTTTGCCGACAGGTCCGTAAAGTTTCAGAATGAAATGGTCGAGGTGAAACTCAAAATAGTCCTCTTGCGTAATTTCTATCGGCATAATTTTAAAAAGCCCTTAAGACGTTGCAGGAGGGGATGCGATGGATGCTAATCACTTGGCTTCATTTTTAGATCAGATTATTTGTGGGGATGCTTTAGAAACACTTCAGAAAATCCCGGATTGTTCGATTGATCTTGCCGTGACGTCTCCTCCTTACAATTTAAAAAACTCTTCTGGGAACGGTCTTAAAGACGGTCGTGGGGGAAAGTGGTCCAAGGCCGCGTTGTTAAAGGGTTATCCCAATCATGACGACAATATGCCTCACACGGACTACGTTAGATGGCAAAGAGCCGTGATCGCTGAGACCTTGCGCACGTTGAAATCTGACGGGGCCCTTTTCTACATTCATAAGTGGCGTGTGCAAAATGGGGTGCTACAGGACAGACAGGATATCGTTAGTGGGTTTCCAGTAAGGCAAATTATCATTTGGCAAAGAGCGGGTGGTATTAATTTTAATCCCGGTTATTTTCTTCCCACCTACGAAGTGATTTATTTGATCGCTAAACCCGAATTTAAGCTTTCACCTCAAGCCAATGCCTGTGGCGATGTCTGGAGTTTCTCTCAAGAAATGAACAACGATCATCCGTCGCCATTTCCATTAGCTCTCGCGGAAAGAATTATTTCTTCCACGGAAGCCAAAACCATTCTTGATCCTTTTATCGGCTCGGGGACGACAGCAGTGGCTGCGAAAAAACTGGGACGACAGTACATCGGAATCGACATCGCGCAAGAATACTGTAAGGTGGCAGAAGAGCGCGTCCGTGATTTCAATATCAGTAAGATCGATCCTTTCAAAAACAAACTGGTTTCTACAAAGGGCTCTCAGTCGCGCGAGGCCAGAAAGATCATCGAAGAAAGAAATCTTTCCTTCTTCGATGATTTGGATAAGTCCGCGGAAAACGATCCTGAAATTTCTCTGTAGAGTTACATATCCTCAGACTCCTTTTTTCCAAGCATGATCGTGCTAAGAAAAAAAGGAGATCTGGATGGAGACTTCATCTCAACAATCGCAACCCTCTCAACAGCCGTCAAAAGAAACCATGGAAGTGGGAAAAAAACTTGTCGAGCTTTGTAAGCGCGGCGACAACATGAAAGCTATCGACTGGCTTTATTCTGAAAACATCGAAAGTAAAGAAGCGGCGTCCATGCCCGGCATGCCAGCGCAGATGCGCGGGATCGAAGCAATTCGCAAAAAAAATATGGAATGGGACGAGCAAATGGAGGTTCATTCCATGGATGTCTCGGGACCCTATCCTCACGGCGATCGCTTTGCGGTTCACTATAAATTGGATGTATCAGAGAGAAAGTCAGGCAAGCGCTGGCAAATGGAAGAGGTCGCCCTGTACACTGTCTCTAACGGCAAAATCGTAAAGGAAGAATTCTTCTATACGATGTAAACGATTTAAGGGGCTCAGGGCCCCTTTGTCTGCGTGCGGCGAAAGAGGCTCACGGAACAAAGACTCATTAGATTTTCATTTGCCGCTTAAAGGTTGAAATCCAAGCGATGTTCTGAAAAAAGAGCCCCATGAAAATCATTGCGCTGTTTCTTTCTTTAGGTCTTATTTCCACCTCGTCATCAGCTATCGCCATGAGTTTGAATGATCTGACAGTTCTTCTGCCTTTACCTCAAGAAAGCGAAATGTCCTTGATGTTAAAGCCTCAAGACAAAGGTGCTCAAGGGGCTCTCCTTTCAAAAAAAACGTATCAAGAAATCGTGCAACTGGTTCCTGAGGTTCCCAATCACATTATCTGGAAACAAGCCTTGCAGGTCGTCGGTGTGCGCATTGATCCTTGTTTTACAGAAGGGGAGGGACCTCTGCCCTGCCGACGTCAAATTCGCTTGGTGTGGCAGCCGGTGTTTCATGAAGAGGGTGTTGTTGACACTCGCGATGCCGCGATTCACAGCTTTTACGAATTTGACGATGAATCCTTTAAGAAAGTATGGCAGGCTTGGCAGAAACTTTCTTCGGGCTCAAGCCAAGATGCTTTGCAAATCCATCCGCGTTTGAAAAAAGAAGGTCTTCACGGTGCTTACTGGAAATATCTTCGTTCTTTGATTCTAAATTTCTGCGGCGAGAATAATTTAATCCGTATGACGGCAATGAATGTGATGGCTGGAGAGCAGCTTTGGATTTTTTCTGGCTTTGATGTTATCAATGGTCAAGCTAAACCCATGGCGATTCCGCGCATCCGTGGTCAAACACAAGGCGTGATTCAAAGCTCGTCGCAGTTCCAAAGTTTTTCAGGCGGAATGATGCCTGCTCCTGAAGAGCACGACCCTGAATTTTCAAAGCTGACCGCTGATTCGTGGACCGCAAAAAAGAAATTCACGGAAGCACAAATCCGTGAGGTCTTAGGGCGTGCTTTAGAATATGAAAATCCAGAACGCCATAACCCAGGCACGATTGATTGTGCGAGTTGCCACCTAGCGAACATGGTTCATCAATGGGGTGAGGTGAACTTTGCGCAATTTAATTGGAACTCTGATTTTAAAGAATCGAAATTCCAAAGTGCTTGGAATCTGACGAATCCGACAAAGACCACAATTAAAACAAATCAGCTTCGCGCCTTTGGATATTTCACAAATGTGCCAGCCATCTCGCAACGTGTGATCAACGAAACAGCACAAACGGCAATTTATTTTAAACTGCAAAAATAATCAGCGCGCGACCCCAGATTCGTAGGCTTTACGAATCTCGCGACCGCAGAGGTAAGAGGCCCATCCGGAACCGATTTCATTCCCACCGGAAGGAACTTCGTTTCGAGAAATGATTCCGTACAAAGTTTTGGAAGCATTGACCCAAGGATAAAATCCGAAAAGTCCGGCACTGCTAAAGCTGCCGTCACCGGCGTCGTCATCTTCCACCCAATGCCCATAGGAATAGTGCCAAGCCACTGGGATGGGACTTGAGACCGCCGTCGGGCACACAGAGGGAAGAGTGCAGGTGGAGTTGGCTCCCAAGTAGGTTCTCATCAGAAGTTGATTGTTTAAGATCTTCTGCAGAAAGAGTGCGTAGTTTGCCGCATTGGTATTTATGCCACCAGCCATTTGGGGAGAAGAAAAGGTGATGTCGAGATCAGAACCTAGCAGACTTTGAAATTCCGTACGAAGCTGCGCACGAGTCAAAGCGCCCATCCCGTTGTCCACAGCCCACTTCTGAAAATGGCCACCGTTATAAAAATATTTATTATCGTTAGCCGCCGTGTACTGAGAGTTCGTTCCGACATTCGCGCATTGTTGAACCGTATTTGTTCCGATGCAGGAAAGATTTCCGAAATTAGTGTATCCTGCCAGCATTCTTAAAGACTTCTCTGTTGCGGCATCGAAAGTGCCATTGAGCTTTTGAACGACATAAGCGCCAAAAATCCACTTGGTCGCAGAGGCGATAGGCATCGTCGTGCTTCGTGTGACCGAGGAATTTCCTGTAGAGCCGGAAGCCAAGACGGATGTGCCGTTACCGATCTCCCAGTAAAAGGGAAAGATCGCCGTGCAATTGGCATTGGTTGTTGCAGTAGTTTGAGCAGCAGAAACTTTTGATTGCTCTGTCGGTTCGGAAGCAAACTCCGGCACCGTGCCATCGCCTTTGCAACTGCACAAAAGAAATACGAAAACTGTCAAAATAACAGTGAAGTGTCTCATCTCTATAATTATTGAAGTTCAAAGGGGTTTCGTCAAAAGTAATTTGGCTCACAGAATCTTAGGGTCCTATAATAAAAGGATGCTAGAAACCATCATTTACAGCCTCATACTTATTGCCTGTTTGCTCTTGATGTTTTTTAAACCGATCTCAAAGTACACTTTGAGTTCTCGCTATATTGACTACGGTATTGGGACCGTCGTATTGATTATCCTTTTTATCGTGGTTATTGCGACCTATGTTTCGCCCGCGATGATCGAAGAAGATCTAGCGAAGGAACCCTGTGGTTCCGCGACACCTCAAGGTGTGTGTTACAGTCTGGATCACGGTCTTTGTCAGTCTTTATGGCAAAAAGCGCGAGGAGATTGTCAGATTGAGATGTCAGATCTAATTAAAAGTCGTCCAACGGGACTTATAGGCCCTGGATTGAATCGCTGTAGCGCGCGCAAAATGGACAAGGCAATTCGCTATAATCGTGCTAAAACAGAAAGCGCCTACTGCAAGGCTTATTTTAAATACATTGAAGAAGTAAATGGACACTAACAAAACTCCGTATGAACTTTTAGGTGGTGAAGAGGTTCTTCGCCGCATTGTGAAGCGCTTTTATCAAATAATGGACACTATGCCTGAAGCCAAAGGCGTGCGAGACATGCACCCTGGAAATCTTCAAGGGAGCGAAGATAAGCTCTTTATGTTTTTAAGTGGGTGGCTGGGAGGTCCCAGTCTTTTCATTGAGAAGTACGGTCATCCCCGCATGCGCGCGCGACACATGCCTTTTAAAATCGGAAAATCAGAACGCGACCAGTGGATGCTTTGCATGGTGCAGGCTTTTGAAGATGAAAATGTTCAAGAACCTTTGCGTTCGGAACTTCTTCATTCGCTGTTACGACTGGCCGATCACATGCGGAACCAAGAAGAGAATTAATTAATGGTACGGAACGTATCTTCCCACTAACTTACTTATTGAGCGAATCAATTGTTTTGCTTCGACAGGCTTTGCTAAGTGTTCGTTAAAGCCTGTATCCAAAGCCTTTTTGTGATCGTCTTCGTGGGCGTAGGCAGTGAGGCAAATGGCTTTTACGTTACCACCCATTTCGGCGGGCAGGCGACGAATCATGCTAATAAGTTCGTAGCCGTCCTTTTCTGGCATTCCAACGTCACTTATCAGCACATCCGGTTTAATTTTGATGAGTAGCTTAAAGGCTTCCGTGGCTGCGGAAGTGACAGTGGCTTCTGCCCCGGCTTTTTTCAAAATCGTACGAATCAGCGCCTGAGCATCTGGTTGGTCGTCGACAACGAGAATTTTTAATCCTTTCAAGGGAAGACGTGAAGAGACATGTCCTTCAGCATCTTTAACCGGCGGAATAAAGGGCAGTCGCAAAGCGGTGATTGGAAACGTGGCTGTAAAGGTCGCGCCGGTTCCTTTGCCTTCGCTGTGAACGTGAATAGTTCCTCCGTGGGCTTCTATCAAGTTCTTCGTGATAGCGAGTCCGAGTCCCAAACCACCAAACTTTCTAGTCGTCGTCGAGTCTTCCTGACGGAAGCGCTCAAAGACGTAGGGTAAGAATGCCGGATCTATACCTTTACCGGAATCGCGAACCGTGAGAACAACGTTGGAACCTTTTTTTTCAAGCTTCACCAAGATTTTCCCATGGCGGGGAGTGAACTTGACGGCGTTAGAAAGCAAGTTCCAAAGAATTTGTTGAAGTCGCGTGGGGTCACCCGAAACGTAACACTCACCGCAGTTCACTTCATTCACGTCAATGTTTTTCGCGCTCGCCGCGGGCAGTATGGACTCGACGGCCATGGCGACGATTTCTGCCAGGTCGACGACTTCAAGATGCAATTGAACGCGACCCGTAATGAATCTCGAGACATCCAGAATGTCACTGACAATGTGAACCTGGGCTTTTGTATTTCGATAAATGGCTTCGATCGACTTTTGCTTTTCATTTTCATTCAGTTCATTGCCGTAAAGCAGCTCGCTATGACCAAGTATCACGTTCATTGGTGTGCGGAGTTCATGAGAGATCGTCGCTAAAAATTCGTCCTTCAACCGATTGGCTGTTTGTGCTTGTTCGTAAAGAATTTGTTTTTCGGAAGCTTCCTTCTTAAGTTGCATATTGACGATGGCCAGTTCTTCGGTGCGTTGTTGAACTTTGACTTCAAGTTCTTTTGAAAGTCGGGTGAGATCTTCTTCTGCCCAACTGCGTAAAATAAAAAGACTGATGTGTTTGGATATATCATCCAATGTTTCTAGCAAGCGTTTATCGGGGGACATTTTTTCCGTGTGGAAGAAGCAAAGAGTACCGATGGTGTCATTATCGAACAAGGGGCAATAAACCAGGGATTGAAATCCGGCGGCTTCGACCATCTTAGAGCGAGGGTAGTCCGAGTTCTTAAGAGCAGAAGTAATGTGAACAGGTTGATTAGCACCTTCCGTTTGCGGGAAGAGCCCTTTGTCTTTAGGTAAAAAAAGCTGATGACTGATATTGCGGAACTTGTCGCGAAGTTCAGCGTCATCACTCCAGTTATCAGTGTAGTAGAAATTTTGACGTCTCTTATCCGTCAGCCACAGTTCCACAAGAGGCCATTTCAATCCCATCCCTAGAGTTTCAAGAAGGCGGGGCACAGCGGCCTTTAAATTGTTTTCTTCGGTCAAAATTCGAGTGATTTGATATTGTAAAAGGCTGAGCTGATCTTCATGTTTCTTTTCGGTGACATCGCGAAGAAAGGCGCCAAAGATCAAATCATCTTTGCGACGGATCGGATAAACAGTCAGTTCAACCATGATGCTAATGCCAGATTTGTGCTTCGCGGGCACTTCAATGCGCTTATTGATGATGGGACCTTCTCCTGTTAAGCGAAAGCGATCTAAACCCTGCAAGTGAGCTTTATGATAGTCATCTGGAATGATGACGTCTGTCAGACGCTTTCCAATCACTTCTTCGCGAGCCCATCCGAAAGTCTTTTCTGCTTGGACATTCCATTCCCGAATCAGACTGTTTGGGTCGATGGCAATAAATGCGTCATTGGCAGAATTTAAGATGGCGCGCGTACGCTCTTCAGAAGCTTTTAGCTCTTCTTCGCGAAGCCTTCGTTGATCAATTTCTCGTTGAAGATGCGCTTCCGAACGGCCTTTTAAAAGGCCCACCGCGATGCTGACGGCAGGAAAGGTGAGTCCCCAGCTTAAAAGTCGTTTCTGCATGTCCTCCTGCAAATCAATCACTGAGTGAAGCGTGCTGTAGTAGTAGCCCAAGTAAAGCCATGCCAATAAACTTGTGATAATCCCGGGTTTAAAACCGCCATAGAAACAAGAAAGAATAACGATTAAGACAAGAAAGGGAGCGGGGTTGGGAATTTCCCAGGGGGTGTAGCGCGTGAAATAGATAAACGTAGCAAGAAATGCGACACACAAGGGACCGACCAGATAGAATCCGACACGTTTTGTTTTTTCGGTGAACTTTATTTTCATGGGGACCTCGAAGCCTGTCCTGGCTTTAAATATCTGACGGATCAGAGGGCCCAAGTAGGAAAAAATGAAGTATTAATAAATAGTCATTCAAACAAGAATTTGATTTGCCGAATGGCAACTAGTCCATCATATCCATGCGTTCGAGATCGCGCTGCATTTGGAAAAGATAGTTATTTTCTCCATCCGGATCTTTGGAATACTCTTTAAATTCTTTGAGTTTTTCTTGATTAGCGCGGTTCCAGTTTTCGTCGCTGAATGGGCGCACGTACCGGCCAGAAATATCGTACTGTTCTGCGATTGTCGCATCCATCATCACCGGCATCTTTGGATCATGGAGAGTCATACGTCTTTTCCATTCTTGCAGTGGCACGGCCTTTTTCTCCATAGATGGGTCGATGATGTAAGGCACATCTTTGCCATTTATTCGGACCATCACGAGCGGGGCGACGTGAAATTTCCAGCGTCGTTTGTCCTTGCCGTTAGGATGCGGTATTTCAAGGCGCGGAGACTTATTCTCGTCTACGGATGCAAACATCTTTAAAGGCCGAATTCCTTTTAAAAGCATCAAACGTGACATCTCATGAGCACGCTCTTCGCAGCCGGCAATGGCAAAATCAAAGGGAATTTCAGTGTGTGACTGCATTTCTTTAAACAAAGTTTGTGCTTCGACCTCTGAAAGGGCCGTCACATCTTTTCCCTGATACTTCGTCGCCTGGGCCGAAGAAGGAGTTAAAGCGGAGGAAGCACATGGGCGAGATTCTGAGCGATTGACGTGCTTTAAAGTCGTATCTAAGCCTTTTACAAAAGAATGCAGATCGTCCTGGGCGAACGCGAGCGAGAACTGGAAAAAAACAAGAAGAGCCAAGATGACTTTCATAGCTCTTCTTATCGGCGGAATGCCCTGGAATTTTCAGCAGATTCAAAGGGAACTGGACTTAAGAGCGGCCGCGAATTTTCTCTAACTGAGCCACTTTTTCAAGCAGATTGTCACAGAGCTCTTTTTTCTGCTTGGGACTTAATGTTGTCAGTACCCGAGTTAGCAGAGATTTCAACTGAGCTTGATAGTTTTTCACGGCCTCATTGTATTCTGGAAGATTATAGGCGTCGGGCTGCTGCGAGAACCTGGCAACAAAGTTTTTAAGCTCTTCGGGTTGAGTTCGCTTTTGCATGAACACGTGAAAGACATGCTCGCGGTTTTTAATTTTGAGTTCGGCTGGATACGGGGACTCTTTCAAGTGTTTTTCGATCAAAGCGGTTTGTTCATCGGAAAGATCTCCAATGAACATTTCAAAATATTTGAAATAGCGCTTCTTCTGGTTTTTTTCGTATTTCCTGGATTGAATGTCTTTTAAATCATCTTCATTCTTTTCTTTAAAGGACTTTTGAAAGTAGCTCAGCTGCTCACCATCTGTAGAGGCGATAAAGTCGACGGCCGTCTTAGAAAAATGAGACGTGAAGTGTTCTACATTTTTCATCACAAGATCAAATGCCGTATTGACTTTATGCTCATCCAGCGCGTTATTCGCGACGTCTTTTTCTAACTGCTTAGCACTGTCAATCCATTGTGGAAGAACGTCGCTTTTGATTTTTTTGAAGTCACCTTGAAGTGATTTTTTAAGATTTTTGCTTTGCTCAGAAGAAATATCGAAATAGTCATCCACACGGCCGGCAATAAAGGTGTCTGCCCAGTTCACGGCAATATCCATACGGGCACAGGCAGAGACGCTGACGGCACACGCAATTAAAATGAATCTTTTCATTCTTGTTTTCGGCTGGCGAGTTCGTCAAATGGGGCGAATGCTTGGAAGAAGGACTCGGTTTACGAAGAAACTCCTTCCAAAAATTTTAACAAATCTTTCTTTGCCGGGGAAAAAAGGCAGGAAAAGCCAGACCTCCGTTGGGCCTAGCGGCACTTTTCTGCATTCCATGCTTTAAGTTCAGCCGATGTCGAATCCGAAGCGTCAAAATGGCGGGCTTCATCAAAGGTCCAGACGAAGTCTCTGACGTAGTTATTGTAACGGTTCACGTAATGAAGGCCATCACAAATGCCTTCTAATCCCTTGTCCGATACATACCAATTCTCATGTGTGCCTATGACAACAGTCTGTTGCTGGCGCATATCCTGGCACTTGTATTCACAAGTCCATTTGCGTTTGGTGCCATACCAGGTTTTTTTGTAATAGATGTACTTCTTTGAATAAGGGTCGGCGATACAATGGCAAGCCAAAGCGCTGGAGCTATAAGCTTGAAACGCGGTGAAAAAAGCAAAAAGAATCAAACTCCAGCGACGCATAAGGCCTCCTGGAAGAAAGTCAAAGCAAGTCCTATTCCGCTTAATAAACGGATTAGAGGCTATGAAGTGTTTGAATCTTTGACAGGGGACCAAATAGGCCTCAGCGTGCTTAGTCGGCTAGAATCTTTTCGCCTTTTCTGCCGGCGCGATGGTGCAAATGGTGCGCATCATGAGAGGCGATCAATGAGCTCGCAAGACCTGCAGCGCGATCTAGAAGTTCCTCAGCAGACTCAATAAGTGCCTGACTTTTTTGGACGTAACGAACATTGCGTTCCATATTTTCCATGCTCCAGCCCAAGGAGTGTGCGATGAACGGGAATGGTGGAAGATGAAAACCTAATTCTGAGAAAAAGCCCATCATCTGGCCTGCAACAGCCTGAACATTGTCTTGTCCGCCGGTGATGATAAATCCCGCGACTTTATTGCAGATGAGCTGATTGTTGTGGGTGGTGATTTGGTTTTGAATGCAGTTCAGTCGCTCCGCCAATTTATAGTAAAGCGAGCTTGCCGATCCCCAACGAATCGGAGTCGCCACAAGGATCACATCAGCCCAATGAACAATATCCTCATACACTTTTTCGAGTTGGTCATGGGGATCCATCTGCGTGATGGAGCAAGGCCATGTGCAAGCCCTGGCAGCCTTGGAATAAAATCCTTCACAGTGACGAAACTGTAAATCGCGCAAAGTGTGAAGATGAGTTTCGTAACCTTTGTTTTGAGCATATTTCAAGGCGGCATCTAAAAGAAGCTCTGAAGTCGAAACCCGTGGATTCTTTGAATCCATGACGGTGGTTGAAATCCCCATAATACGCAACGGACCACCAACACGCTCTGGTGTGCGGGCCAAAGGATGAGGTGCGTGAGGTTCCATGTGGCGAGGTGATGCAGGATTAAGATCAACCCAAAGGTCGTCATCGACCTCTTTCACGGAGTAGCTGGCAACCTTATCGCATTCAAATCCGGGTTCGCCTTCGCCGGTTTGATAATGGAACTTGTAGTAGTGCCAAGGGCAGACGACGTAATCACCTTCCAGACGCCCTTCACCTAAGGGACCGCCAACGTGATTGCATGTCCCGGAAATCGCACTGAATTTATTGTCACGGTATATCAATGCGATTTTTGTTTTACCCACCTCCACTTGTTGAAGAGGTTTGGTTTTCAGGTCAGAAAGAGCGCCAACGCGATGCCAGTTCGAAGTCATGGCCTATTTCAAACAAAATATTTTGTTAAAGCAAGGGATTTCAAATTTGCAAGTGTTTAGGTGAAACTGGATTTTAACAACAATGATAGTATTTATTCGGATTTTCAGAGGAGGAAGTGCTGATTGAAAAATGGCTAACCGAACGCTGTCGGTAAGTTCATCTTTGTGTTAACACTTTGGGGGTGTTGTCCTGATATATTGGTGGAACACAATGTGGACCAGAAATATAGGTGATGATTGCTCGCGATTTCATACATCAGCATGATGAAGATGTTCGAGCGGAGGAATGATTTTGTGCTAGTGGATACGGTAATGCAGGAAAATGAAATTAGAGATCGTTTGGCTAAAGTTTTACAAAGTGTGATTCAAGAAATGACATCTTGTTACGACAATGTAGAGGTGACTTTCAACGCTGGCGAAAAGACGACTATTTACAAAGTCACTTTGCCGCAAGAGTTTCGTGGGAAGTTGATTGGTTCACAGGGAAAGAACATCACGTCATTACGTAATATCATTGGTGCGATGGCGGGCAATCACGGATTCCGCGCCATCATCGAACTTGTTGTTTGATTTATCCAAAATAATTTAAGCAAAAGGTGATTAAAGCGGCATTGATAAAATCAATGAAGCACGAACCCACCAAAGGAACCACTAAAAAGGCCTTTGGTGCTGGACCATACTTCTGAGCCAGCGAGGACATATTGGCCATCGCATTGGCAGATGTCCCCATCATAAAGCCGACATATCCCGCGCTAATGATAGCACCTTCATAGTCCTTGCCGGCAACCCAAAACGCCGGTCCCAAGGCAGTGATCGCCACCAAAACAACCTGCACGGCTAAAAATATCAGAATTGGCAAGGCGGCATTGCGAAGTTCATCCAGCTTTAATGACATAATGGCGGTGGCAATAAAAAGTGTCAGTGAAACCGCACCAATTTCTTCAATCCAATCCGCCTTGATTTTAAAAACGGGTTTTACATCTTCGATATTTCTCATTATAGCCGCGATAATCATAGAGCCGATATAGATCGGAAGAGTGACTCCCAAAGAGTTGATCCAAGGACTTAGCGTTGTGCCCAAGCCCATGATCAACGCCATGGCTAGAAAGTGATAAAGAAGATCACTGCCCACGCGCGCCGTTAACATCGGGGCTTCGGCTGTCGTTTCGACTTCACTGCCGCTAATAGCTTTCAAACGACGTTTATTGATAAGATATGTGGCTAGGGGAGTACCTACCAGGCCTCCTAAAAGAATGCCTCCCATGGCGGTTGTCAATCCAATGACGGAAGCTCCTTCGATACCGGCCGTTTCAAATAGAGGGCCAAATGCCAAAGAAGTGCCGGGGCCTCCTGTTAAAGAGACGGCCCCCGTTAAAACACCCATGAGTGGCGGTAAGCCCATCAGTTTCGCGACACCTATGCCCGCAATAATCTGTAGTACTAAACCACCGACGGTCAAAGCCAGAAAGAACACCACAGTTCTTCCGCCTTCTTTCAAAAGTTTCAGTGAGGCCGAGTAACCGATGGAAGCGAAAAAAGCGATCATCAGTGTTTCTTCGAATGTTTTTGTGAATTTGATTTCAAAAATTCCGTAACTTTTTAAAATCGCTAAAACCGACGCGACGACAAAGCCACCGATGACCGGTGAAGGCAGATTGTATTTTTCAATAAAGTGAATCTTCTTTTTTAAGAAGCGACCAAAATAGACGACCAGGGCTGAGAACGCTAAAGTTTGCAGTGCTGTTAATTCCATTCACATAGCGTAAGCGGAATCACAGCACCGTGTCTTGGAAGGTTGCGTTATTGGATGATCCAATTCATCACAACCACCGACATCGCGCCTAAAACGAATTCTTTCTGATAAAGATAGCGCATGTTTGTTTCTTTCAACTTCGCAAAGATTTCCTCTAAGGTCACGCTGATCATCGCGCCGCCTGCGAACGCCAAAATGTAAGGAAGAGAGGCGTTCGTCATCGAAGCAAAAATTCCCCCTGCTGCACCACCTACGATTTCCATAACTCCCGTCATTGCCGCACCAAAGAAAGCTGCACGACGAGAAAGTCCAATCGAAAGAAACGCCGCTGCGGTGGCAAGCCCTTCAGGGAAGTTTTGAAATACAATGGCGCCCACAACGGTCCAACCGTTGGCTTGTGAAAGTGTATCTGCACTGAGTGCCGCACCCGAGGCTAGGCCTTCAGGCAAATTGTGGAGCATCATCGCCGTAACAAACAACCAAGCACGACGGTGCAATGAATACTGAGTGGGAGAAAAACTATGGATAAAGTGACTCAGTCCATAGATCGAGACGATGCCTAAAAGTAAAGCCAGTGAAACCCCGAGTGCTCCTGATGTTGAGCTGTAGGCAGGACCGATCAAGTTAAAGGCTGCCGCCGCCAGCATCATTCCTATCGCAAAATCCAGGTTCAGGCTTCTCCATGGATTCCAGGCTTTGCTTTCTTTTTTAAGAATAGGCAAGGCCCCCAGCATGGTTGATCCACCTGTGATAATCCCTGCCGCTAAACCCATCAATGCACTGCCCATAAAAGCCCCTCTGGCTATTTTCTAAAACTATTAAGAACGGTGACTGCGAATCATCCAAGCCGCTTTTTCATGGAAGCCAATCAAGTCTTCATACAATGTCACAGCACTGGTTTCTTCTGCATCTTCGGCAATCTCTAAACGTGACTTGAGCGCGATCGCCATATTGGTGTGGTCTTGGCTAAGCACGTCTATCATTTGATTTGCATTCATCTTGTCCGAAGCTTCTTGAATAGAAGAGAACTCTTTAAATTCCTTGAAAGAGCCAGGAGCACGAGACTTCAATGCGCGTACAACTTCGGCTGTGCGATCAACATACTCAGCAAGTTCTTCGTACTGTTCTTCAAAAAGTTTATGAAGAGAGAAAAATAAAGGACCTTCCACATTCCAGTGGCAGCTTTGAGTTTTTAGATAAAGAAAATATTCATCAGAAAGAGTTTTCTTGAGTGTTTCTACCACGCTGGCGGTATCAACCTCTTCCCCTTGCACAGGACGTAGGTTGCGAGCTTGTTCTTTTGTTGAATGTGCTGATTGTGATCTCATAAAAGAATTCCTCCTGTATAACAATAGGATAGAAAAAAGTGAGAATATTGAACAGTTCTTCTTTTCTATAGAGCCTATAGGAAAAATCTATATGTCAATGGTCAGCATAGATGAAAACTATTTGAGACTGCCGAGCGGGTTATCCACCTTTAATTGATTTTTAGATCGAACTGAGCTTAAACCTTCGGGCAGGTTTTTCTTTATGTTTTCAATGAGGGCTTTTAGCAGAGCCTTTCTTTGAAAGTGCGGTCCATGAATGAGACTGACTTCCCGAGTTGGCACGGGATCTGAAAAGTTTCTTAAGCGCTTCTTATCTTGCACATCCAAGGTCGCGAGCCATGGAAGCAAAGTGAAGTGTTCACCCTGATCTACAAGTTTCTTCAACGTTTCTAAACTGCCACTTTCAAAGGTGAAAGTCCGATCCGCAGAGACAATCTGTTTTTTGTTACGACAAAGTGCCAGACTTTGTTCGCGAAAACAGTGACCTTCGTTTAGCAATAAGACATCGTCAACGGAAAGATCTTTTTCATCGATAGTTTTTTTGTCTAAAAGCGGGTGGCCTTTGGCGAAGTAAGCACTGAAAGGCTCATAAAATAAAACATGATTTGCGATATTCAGATCATCAATCGGCGTCACTACAATTCCCAGATCCAGGCTGTGATTGCGAATACGCTCTACCATCGTCTCTGTTTGAATTTCTTCAAAAGTCAGATGAAGGTTTTTATAAAGATCTTTCATTTTCTTTAGAAAGAGGGGCAGAAGGTAAGGTGCCAGGGTTGGAATAATGCCGATACGCAATTCACCTTTTAATGTGCCCTTTGCATCATCGACGATTTCTTTTAAGTGTTGCGCATCCCGGACAACAAGGCGGGCTTGCAGAACAATTTCTTCGCCGATAGACGTTGCTTTAATCGGTTGCTTGGTGCGATCAAAAAGAACAACGCCAAGTTCTTCTTCTAATTTTTGGATCTGCATGCTCAATGTAGGTTGTGTGACATGGCATTGGCGGGCGGCGTGGCTAAAACTTCCCGTATCGGCGACAGCAAGAATGTATTCCAGTTGAGTCAGTGTCATGATACAAGCTTGTTCCTTCGCCAAAAACATTGCAAGCTTAATCATGCCTACGCGAATCGAGCAGTATCAAAAGCGTGTCTTGGATAAGTCACTTCCTCTTTCAGAGAAAGTGGTAGAAGCATTTTACCGTTATCCACGTCATCTCTGCGTGCCGGAATACACAGTTGCTGAGGCGTACTCGGATCATCCGTTGCTTCTTTGGAATAAGCCTCCGTTCTTGTCCACGATTTCTCAACCAAGCTTCGTGTTGAAAATTTTAGATATGATGAACCTGCAACAGGGGCACCGTGTTTTCGAGTTGGGTTCGGGCAGTGGATGGAATACCGCGATGTTGGCCTACCTTGTGGGCGAAACCGGAAAAGTTGTTTCGGTGGAAGTGATTCCTGAATTGGCCGTGCGGGCGCAAAAGTATCTAGAGCAGAATAAAATCTTCAATGCGCTGGTAAAACTGGGGGATGGCTTCGAGGGCGACACGTCCGAAGCGCCTTATGACCGGGTGATTTTCACTGCGGGCTCCGCTGAATTTCCTAATATCTTATTTGATCAACTCAAAGTCGGAGGCCTCATGGTCTTCGTTCGAGAGAATGATTTAGGCTACGACTTTTTAGAGTTGATTGAAAAACAAGAAAACGGAAAGCCCCTCATCCTTCAGACTATTCCTTGTTCTTTTGTTTCTGTGATTCGAAAAAGTGCAGGGGACACGGATGCATCCCCTGCGTAGGTGAGCAGGACCCGGTCACTAAGCTAAAAAATCGTCTTTCGGTTTACGATCACGATTCGCCGGTTTTTTGGGCTTCAACTCTAGCACTCTCTCTTTCTTATCCTTTGTGAGGTCTTCCGGACGTTCTTCGGGTTCGTCATAAAGGTGATAGTGAGAGGCTATTTCTGCGAATTTCTCGCTAGCTTCATCCATGGCCAGACCCACCTTTTTTTCCAGTAGATCGACGATGGACTGTGCGTTGCCTCGAGTTTCCTCAAGGTCCCGTTCTTTAAGCTCATGCCATTTTTCCATGAGCTCTCTTTTTAGATCGGTCCATCCTGGAAGGTGTGTTGCCATACGGTACCTCCTTACTCAATAACAAGGTCGATACGTCTGTTTTGCGCACGGCCTTGAGGAGTGGTGTTGTCACTGATGGGTTTTTCAGGCCCCACCCCGACAGCTTCCACTTTTTCTTCAGCCACAGCTCCATTAGTGACCAGATATTTTTGCACAGCTTCGGCACGTTGTTCAGAAAGCTCTTTATTTTTTTCGAAAGAACCTGTGGAGTCCGTGTGCCCTTCAACTGTCACTTTGCTGGCGTCAATATCCGTCAAAGCCGCGTCAACTTTTTTTAGTAATGCCTGACTTTTCGGATTCAATGTCGATTTGTTAGAAGCAAATTGCAGGCCTTTAAGGCGGACCATCAATTTACCGTTTTCAACGTAAACTTCAGCTTCGTTCGGTTTGAATTCTTTACGAAGTTTGTCGGCCTTTTCGGAAAGCTCTTGCGTTTTTTCAAGCTCGGCTTGTCTTCCAACCAGGGCCACTCGCTCTTGTTCAGATTGGCTAAGCTGTTGTTGAGAGCTTTGCAGTTCCTGTTCCGTTGACGAGTATTCGTTTTTCAAACTGGAAATAGTTCGCTGTTGTCGTTCGGACAATAAAACCAGATCTTCGGTATTACCTGCATTCACTTTGCGTGTTACATCCAATAAATGCACCGACTCGCGATTGGCATCCTCAGAAGCTCGACGAATGGCCTCGCTATTACGGGGATCCGAGTTAATAAGCTTTTCCGCGTTTTCATATTTCATTTGCGCCAGGCTGTAAGTTTTCGGTGCTCGCTTTTCAGCACCATCTTTTTTGGCTGACTTGATATTGTCTTCGGCTTTTTCCAGATGGGATTTTTTCACTGACTTGATTTCCAGGTCACGATAGAATGCTGTCAGATCTTCACCTTTTTTGTCCGCCGGTTTTAAGTTTCCCTTTTCGATGGATTTCGTAATGCTTTCAAGTTGCTTGTCTGCCTTCTTCCAATCCTTTTCAAACATTTGTGGAGCCCCGGCGCGTAAAGCTCCGGCGCGCGCATCGGTGATATCTTTCATCGAAGTTTGCGCAAGTTCTGCTTTAGAATTGGCTTGTTCTAACCACGCTCGTGAATAAGAAACCTGCTCTAAGATATCTTCATTGGATTTGTTTTTCGCTTTTTTCTCTTTGGCCTTGTCTAAGGCTTTTTTAGCGTCCGCATAATTTTCTGGTGAAAGAGCGTCGACCTGTCGATCTTGCGCCTCTTTCAAAAGCTGATCTGTTTTTTCGATTTCCGTCGTAGGATTTGCGCTATTCGGAATCGAGGTGACGTTGGGAGGCGTCGTTGCACAGCCGGCAGCTGCTAGTGTTAGAACCAGAGCCGCGAGGTATTTATTGATACGCGATCTCATAAGCATCTCCTTTTAGCTGGCAAGTTCACCAGGGTGTTCGCCAGGATAGGTGTGATTTATCTTATTTAAGGCTAAACCTAATACGTTCTAGACGCCTGCTGTTTGATAGCACAGTTCTTGTTTTCGTCGAGGGAAGTTTATGAGGATTTTGAAATAAAAAAGGAAGGGGAGCCCTTCCTTTTTTTACAGAAAAAATATGGGAAATAATTCGTTTTTAGAATGCGTAACCGATGCGAACGGCCGCATGAGGCAGAACTTGTTCACCTAATTTTTCAGCGATGTCGACAACATCCTGCTTGTTAGAAATGTACTCGGGGTCATTGATGATCACCGGATCTGTTGTGCCATCTTCAACATCCACTTTTTTCGAAAGCGGGATTTGTGCGCCTAATTCGACGCCAAAGTTGAGGCCAGAATTGAATTGCCAGAACCAACCCACTTTCGGCGTTAAGAAAGTGTTCCCAATTTTAACTTTTGGAGTTACGGATTGACCGCTGTAAGAAGCCGTTTTTTTTGCTTCAACTCCTTGAGTTCCTAATGCACCGGCGATGTAAAAAGAACTTGTGAAAGGATGATAGCGACCTTCAATCGCAAGACTTCCTAAAGAAATCTCTTCTTTGTCGTTTTCTTCGTCTTTAGGTTTAAAAGAAAAGCCACCTATGTCTAAAGCTACGGACCAAGTTTTCGACTGATCTAAAAACTCGATACCGCCATTTAAACCGTGGGGAAGTCCAAGTCCACCGTAAACACCCCAAAGACTGCGTGGCCATTGGCTGTGATCCGTAGAGGGCACTTCTTCCGCCGCAGGAGTGGTTGGAGCGGCAACCTCGGGCGTTGCTGGAGCTGCAGGTGTATTTTCTGACTTTGTCTCTTGAGCAAAAGCAGAAGTAGTTAATAATAAAGCTGTCATTGTTGGGATAAGTATTTTGTTTACCATAGAACAACCAGTGTAAACAAAGGACTGCGGGATTCAATGTAAAAACATGAAACTAGCAATAGAGTACAGTCCAGAGATCACCAGAATTCCTCCGGCAATTTTTTGATGCCGCAATCCTGCGTGGTCGATGGTTGTGCGAATCATCGAAGGAACTGCACTAAGGGTGGGAAGGCCCCCCAACCAGAATAACCCCATAACCAAGGCCCCGGCCCAAGGACTTTTCGTTGAGACTGCGGCTAAAACGTAAGTATAAAGCCAACCACAGGGTAAAAAGGCCGTTAGCAAACCGATCACGAACCCCGAACGGCTTAAGAACCGACCTTGAATTTTTTTAATCACGGGAAGAATGAAATGCGACGCGGGAAATTTGAATCCCACAGGTGTAAGCATTGAAAGTCCATAAAGAATTAATACGGCTGCAAGAAGACCTGCTCCTACGTAACGAAAGATCCGCCAGTCATTCTGTAAAAAGAGCTGACCCAAATAACCGGCCAAGATTCCCAGCAGCACATAGGCACAGCCTCGCCCCAGATTGTACATAAGAAGGGAGCGTCGCGCGCTCATCAGGCTTGCTATCGGTCCACACATCGCAGCACAGTGCCAGCTCCCAAAGAAGCTGGCAGAAAGAATTCCCAGTGCTAGCAGAAGTGTGCTTGAAGTCATTGTCGAGGTCCCACCAGTATCAGCTCACGAGTGCTGTTCAATGATTTTTCGGGTCCGATATCTTGAATTTCAATCGTTGTCTTAATTTTATCACTGACTTTGAAAAGTTCGGGGGGAATTCGCACGAAGAAATACCATTCACGACTGTCGCCGGGTTTTAAGGATAAAGGATTTTCAGCGACACTGAATTCAACTCCTTTTTCCAAAAGATCCTGGCTTAAGCTGAGTTTATAAAGCACTTCTTTTCCGCTTTGATTTTGGATGTGAATACGGAATTGATTCAAAATCAATTCTTGCCCATTGTTCTTAACATAGGAGTACGGAAGTCCCGCCCCACGCAAGATTGTAAAATGCGCCGACTCCCTTGTTCCGATGGCATAAGAAAGTCCCGCGACCAGCACGATGATGGCGGCCATATAAATAAGAGATCGCGGTTTTTTGAGATTGATTTTGCTTCCATCTAGTGTGTCGTAGCGGATAAGCCCTTTGGGCTTTTTCACTTTCTCCATGATTTCGTCGCAGGCATCGATACAAGCCGTGCAAGCGATGCACTCCATCTGCAACCCATTACGAATATCAATTCCTGTAGGGCAGACCTGCACGCAGCGATTGCAAGAAACACAGTCACCAACTTTATCTTTTGTAGCGCTGCCTTTGCGAGGTTCGCCGCGTTTTTCATCATAGACCACGGCTAAGGATTTACTGTCTAACAAAACGGATTGAATGCGACCATAAGGACACATGATCACGCAGAACTGTTCGCGGAACCACGCAAAGTCGAAAAGCACTAAGGCCGTAAACGAAATGACTAAGATAAAATATGTCGGGTTTTGAAAGGGACTGTTTTGCACCATGTGCATAAGATCGACGGCACCGATAAAGTACGCCATAAAGCTATGGGCGATCAGCGAAGAGGCTACAAAAAATAAAAACCACTTTAAAGAAACTTTAGAAAATTTATTCCAGGAAAGGGGTGCATCGCGAAGGCGACGTCTTTCAATGTAAGATCCTTCGACCCACTGTTCGATACGACGAAAAACAGCATCAATAAAAACGGTCTGCGGGCAGGCCCAACCACACCAAACCCTTCCCCAAATGGAAGTGACGAAAGCAAGACCCAACGTCAAAGTTCCTAAGACAAAGAAAAGAAGGGGAGCGTCGTGAGAGCGAAAAAGGATTCCAAAAAGCGCAAACTCTCTTTTTGGAATATCAATCAGAATGGTCTGATGACCGTTGATACTGGTCCAAGGAAGAAGCAAAAAAATCAATAATAAAACACACTGGCTCCAGGTGCGATGCTTTCTGAAAAATCCACGCACTTCTGCGGGGATTAAATAGAGGCGATCGCCATTTTCATCAACACTCGTTAATTTTCCTGGATCCAGTCTGTTCATAAAACTACCTATTTCAAATAATCCTCTATCGCTTCGCCCTGCGGTTCTTTTCCTTTAAGGCTTGAGCCCTTTTTAGAAAGGATGTAAGCGCTGACGGCATAGAGTTCTTCTTTTTTAAGCACAGGTCCCCATGGTGGCATTCCTTTTTCAGGAATACCATCGCGAATCACTTTAACGATATCCAGACGAGTCCCTTTTCCGTGGATCCAGAACTTATCGGTTAGGTTCGGACCAATCATGCCTTCTAACTGTTGGCCGTGGCAAGCCGCACACTTTGCTGTGAATTGCGCGGCACCCACATCGATAAGTCCGTCTTTTTTGAAATCTTCAGCAAGACTTTCTTCCGTCTCGAGCGGAGCTGAGCTTTGCGCCAAAGATTTTCCCTGTTCGATCTCGGCCATCGCGACTTTCAATTCATCTTGCAGGGTTGGTCCCCCCGCAAGTTCGTAATGAATGTAGTAGATAAAAGCAAAGATGATTGTCAAAAAGAACGTCCACAGCCACCAAGTAGGAAGTGGGTTGTCATGTTCTATGATGCCATCGTATTCGTGAAATTTTTGATCTTTGTCGCTCATAAAGAGTCTCCGTCAGTTAACGGTAGTTGTTCCATGCGGTGATAGATTTTGCTGCTGTTTTTGCGGTAAACCCAGATAAGCACGCCGACAAAGAACAGGAAGAAAATCAAAAGCCCCAGGGATGTCAAATAAGTGTCTGTAAAGAATTTCAATCCTTCTTGTTTCATTGAGCTTTCCCTTTCTGTCCTAAAGACTGAAGATAAGCGATCAAAGCCACGATTTCTTTTTTAGCTAAACCTTTAGGGGCCCCATTGGATTCTAAATCTGCCGCAATCTCTTGCGCTTGTTTTTGCGCGTGGATGTCCGCGTTCGCAACGACTTCAGAATCATAAGGGACTCCCAGTTTGCTCATCACTGAAAGTTTTTTGCGAAGAACCAGGAAGTCCGTGTTCTTTTCAACCAACCAAGGATAGCTTGGCATGATGCTCTTTGGAGTTACGGCACGTGGGTCGATCATATGGCTATAGTGCCAAAGATTTGGATATTTCTTTCCTAAGCGCGCCAAGTCTGGACCTGTACGTTTTGAGCCCCATTGGAAGGGACGGTCGTACATGGACTCTTCAACAGTCGATGCCTTTCCGTAGCGAAGGACCTCGGATGCAATGGGACGGATTTGTTGAGAGTGACATACGTAACATCCTTCACGGATATAGATATCACGGCCCGCAATTTCCAGCGGCGTATGCGGCTCAACGATATTCGCTGGGTTCACATAGCGGTGCAAAGAAAGTGTCGGATAAATTTCAATAATCGAACCCACAATGATAGCCAAGAAAGCAAGAACGGAGAAAGTGAAGCCCATTCCTTCTAATTTTCTGTGAGTATCTTGAGTTTGCTCGTCAAAACCTGTTCTTTGTACTTCGTAAGAAGTTTGCTCAACAGCTTTCGGAGCTTTTTTAATAGTTTTATAGATGTTGTAAGCCATCATGAAGAAACCAATGATGAACAAAGCACCACCTAGTGCGCGCACCCAGTAAAGAGGTACGATGCGAACCACGGTCTCGATAAAATCTGGATACACCAATTGACCTTCCGGAGTGACCGCTCGCCACATCAAACCTTGAGTGATACCCGCGACCACCATCGAGATGTAGTAAAGTAGAACCCCTGTCAAACTGATCCAGAAGTGATTTTCCAAAAGTTTTTTAGAGTAAAGTTCTGTCTTCCAAAGGCGAGGAACCAGATAGTAAATCATCCCGAATGACAAGAAACCATTCCAACCCAAAGCCCCCGCATGAACGTGACCCACAATCCAATCTGTGTAGTGACCTAAAGCAGAAACAGATTTGATAGAAAGAAGGGGACCTTCAAAAGTGGACATTCCGTAGAATGTTAAAGCTGCTACGAAGAATTTAATCAGCGGCTCGGTACGAAGAAGATGCCAAGATCCTTTCAAAGTCAAAAGACCGTTGATCATACCACCCCAAGACGGAGCCCACAGCATCACAGAGAAAATCATTCCCAGAGTTTGCGCCCATTCAGGAAGGGATGTGTAAAGAAGATGGTGAGGACCGGCCCAGATATAAATAAATACGAGCGACCAGAAATGCACAATCGACAAGCGGTACGAGTACACCGGGCGATTTGCGGCTTTCGGTACATAGTAATACATCAAACCCAGGAAAGGTGTTGTTAGGAAGAAGGCCACCGCGTTATGACCGTACCACCATTGCACCAAGGCATCTTGAATACCTGCATACACCGGGTACGACTGAAGCATTCCCACCGGAATTTCAATCGAGTTTACGATGTGTAAAACCGCCACTGTGATAATCGTGGCGATATAGAACCAGATCGCCACATACATGTGTTTTTCACGACGTTGGCGGATTGTTCCGAAGAAGTTCACAGCAAAGATAACCCAGACTACTGTGATCGCAATGTCGATCGGCCACTCAAGCTCGGCGTATTCTTTAGACTGCGTGTATCCCAGCGGCAGTGTGATTGCTGCAGCAAGAATGATCAGCTGCCAACCCCAGAAATGCATTTTTGAAAGCACATCCGAGAACATACGTGTTTTCAGAAGTCTTTGCGAAGAATGGTAAATCCCGGCAAAGATCGCGTTACCTGCAAAGGCAAAGATCGCCGCATTCGTATGCAGGGGACGAAGTCGTCCGAATGTGATCCATTCTAGATTCGCATTCATCGGCCAATAAGCCAACTGCAAGGCTGCGATAAGTCCAAATAAGAAAGCCGCTCCTGCCCAGATCATCGTGGCAAGGACGAACTTCTTTACTATGTCGTCATCGTAGTAAATTTTTTCGACAATACTACTGTTCGTTTTCACAACTGTTTCCTTTCGTTGTCATCATTCAAAATTCGGTGCGCCGGAGTTTCTAAATCGTCAAACTGTCCTTTGGACGTAGCCCAAATAAAAGCGACGACGAAACCAATTCCTAATAAAAGAGCCATGGGAATCATGATCGTGATGATGTTCATCGGAACCCCCAGAGCGAAGATAAAATAAGTGCTGCCGAGCTGACCGGCATCAAGATCGCAGCCATCATAGGATTAATAAAACCACAAAGAGCTAAAACCCCACCGGCGATATTATAGACGATAGAGATGCTCAAATTGCGCACCAAAACTCGACGAGTTTGCTGAGCCAGATTGAAAAGGTCTAAAACCGGAGTCAGCCCGCCGCGAGTTAAATAAATATCGGCGCTGTGCAAGCTTAGATCGACACTGCCTTTCACCGCGATACCGACGTCGGCTTCTTTAAGGCATAACGAATCATTGGCGCCATCACCAATCATGCAAGTGTCAGAGTACTTATCGAGAATTTGTTTTTTATCTTCGGGGAAAAGCTCACCATAAGCGTTCTCTTTCGCGATACCGCAAATTTCGGCGACTTTCAGAGTGCGATTTTTACGGTCGCCCGAAACTAAGAAGCACTCTTTGCCTTCTCTTTTCAATTGAGCGACGGATGATTTTGCGTCCTCTCTTAAAGTATCACTGAAATAAAGGCGCGATATGCTGTGCCCATTTTTAGTGACCTCGATGCCTATTTCAGATTCGTGCATACTTTCAGCCAAGTGACGAACTTCATAAAAATCACCATCGACATAACCGCGCACACCGCGACCTAAGATTTCTTCGGCCTGCACGCCAGAGCATAAAATTTTTGTCTCGGACCAAGCTTCTCGAAGGGCGAACGCGACTGGATGGTAAGAAGCCGCCTCGAGGCTTAGAATGATTTTTTTGAGACCGGAATCAATCACGCTAGGCTCACTGTAGGAAAGACGCAATTGTCCCTCAGTCAATGTGCCAGTTTTATCGAAGAAGATATTTTTAACAGTTAGAATTTTTTCTAAGCTCTTCGCATCTTTAATAAGAAGCCCCTGGCGTTGTCCCTTTTTTAAAGCCAAGCCAAAGGCAAGAGGGGAGCCAAAGGCTAAAGCACAAGGACATGCAAGCACGATCAATGCTAAGGCCCGGTTAAAAGCTTCTGTCGGGTTTATCGAGTAATAAAGAGCGAAGAATAAAATCGCGATTCCAAAGACCGAAATGATTAACTTTTGCGCCAATCGATCTGTCAGAGCTACAAAGGGGCTTTTGACCGAGGATCCATGTTCAAGTTGGGCGAAGAGTTTACCCAGTTTGCTATTGGCGAAAGAGTCCGAAACTTTGACACGAATTTCATGCTCTAAAGGACGAGTTCCCGCAAGCAAAGTCATGTGCTGAGAGAAGACCTTTGGCAGGGATTCTCCGTTAAGAAGAGACATATCGACCGTTGCTTGGTCTGAAAGCAGCTCACAATCGGCGGGAATGTTCTGTCCTTTTTGAATTAAAAGAATCTGCCCTTTCTGAATATGGTCCCAAGGAACGCTTCGTTCCTGTTCATTATCCACACAGATATAGCGTTCGTTCTTAAAGAACGTTTTTAAGTGCGAAGACGAAAGATGATTTTGTTGAACGCGTTTTAACAGATAACGAGCCGATAGAATAAAGAAAAGAAAGCTCGCCGTGCTGTCGTAATAGATGTGGCCTTCGCCCCGGATCAGACTGTAAGTCGACAAGATAAAACCCGATAACATCGCGATGACAATGGGAAGGTCCACGTTAATAACTTTGTACTTTAAGGTGTTCCAGGCACCGCGATAAAAGGGGATGGCGCTGTAAAATAAGATGGGAAGAAACAACAGAAAACTCAGCCAGTTGAAAACCTGCGCCCAGCGTCCCGCCAGTCCCGCATAGACCGGGATGACAAAAAGCATTGTGTTGCCGGCACAGAAACCCGCAACTGCAATGCGTTTTAAGAAAGCCCGATTTTCAGCTTTGAATTTTTCGGCCACATGATCTTGAGCTGAAAGAAGAGAAGGCGAATAGCCAAGCTCCTTAATAACATAAGCGACTTGAGCTAAAGAGCCTTGGTCTTTCAGTTTTACGGCCACGGTGGATTGAGCAAAGTTCACGCGAGCATTGACGACGTCGGGATAGAACTCTGGAAGTTTTTCAAGCAAGTGAACACATGAAGAGCAATGCAAACCTTCTGCATAAAACAGATAATCAAATTCGCTCTGCTCATCATGGCGATAGATGTCTTTAAAGTCTTTTTGATCAAGGTAAGAGTAAGGATTGGATGAATTTTTTACTAATGGAAATGCACCGACTTGCGTGTCTAAGACCTCGCACGCTCGACAGCAATAAGGCCCCACTTCAGTGGGTGTCGCGCAGTATTTGCATTGAATCAGGGTTGCCAGAGACATTTCAGTCATCTCCTCTGGCCTTACTTTGCGGAAAATCACAGTATAAAAACATGATTCCCATCATAAACGACAAAAATTAGAGAAATGGAACTGTAGTGAATTGTGATTAAATCATGACAATTGTTTCAATTTGGGAGCTAGGTGGACAAAAGTGCATCAATTGGTTGCGCCATAAACGCGCTCATGATTTATTGGGGGCATGACAGCAAATTCCATCTCTATCCAAAAGACGAAGAACCCAAAAACACGTCCTTCCGCTGACTCCTTGGGCTTTGGTCGTTACTTTACTGATCACATGTTCCTAGCTTCTTACTCCACGCAAAAAGGCTGGCACAATTTACGAATCACGCCGTATGAGCCAATTCCGCTCGATCCGGGTGCGAGTGTTTTGCACTATGGTCAGGCACTGTTTGAAGGGATGAAGGCCTTTTCTCATCAAGATGGAAGCTGTGTTCTGTTCCGACCGGAGTTCAACTGGGCCCGCATGGCCGAAGGAGCAGAACGTCTTTGCATGATTGCTCCGCCTAAAGAAATCTTCATCGAAGGTATCAAAGAACTTATCAAGGTCGATCGTGATTGGATTCCTTCAGAAAAAGGCTGTTCTCTCTACATTCGTCCGACATTGATCGGTAGTGAGTCTTTCCTAGGGGTTCGTCCGGCAGAAGAGTATTTGTTTTTCACGATCCTTTCTCCTGTGGCTTCTTATTATGGCGAGGGTACGAAAGCGGTAAAGATCTGGGTGGAAGAAGAATATCTTCGTGCTGCTCCGGGAGGCTTAGGAGCGACGAAGGCGGCGGCAAACTACGCTGGAAGTTTAAAGGCGGCTTTGCAGGCAAAGAAAAATTCCTATTCACAAGTTTTGTGGTTGGATGTGAATCGTCAGTATATTGAAGAAGTAGGAACGATGAATGTCTTCTTTGTATTTGAAAACGAAATCGTCACTCCTTCTTTGGAAGGAACCATCTTAGGTGGTGGTACAAGAAATTCCATCATCACGCTTTTAAAATCTAAAAACAAACCCGTTGTTGAGCGTCGCGTGAAACTTCAGGAAGTGCGTGAGGGAGCCGCTAACGGAAAGTTAAAAGAAATTTTCGGAACGGGCACGGCGGCCGTGATCAGTCCTGTGGGCGAACTTGCCGCCAAGGATTGGAAGATCACAGTGAACAACGGCGAAATGGGACCTGTGGCAGCCAGTCTGTACGAAGAACTGACAGGCATTCAAAACGGCACGGTTAAAGACACGTTCAACTGGCTTTATAAAATTTAAATAGGGAAGCGGAACTAGTTCAGCTCCGCTTTTTCACGCAACTTATCGCGGGAAAGGATACGAATTCCGCGACCCGCGGATTGATCAATCAAACCTTCTTTTTCGAAAGAAGCTAACGTACGAATCACTGTCTCGGGAGTCGTACCAGCCCATTGGGCGATTTCTCTTCTTGTCCAATTTTGGTGTGAGAAATGTTCTTGCAGGAACAAAAGCGCTTCAGCGATACGCTCGGAAGCATCTTTATCCATTTGTCCCATCCACTTTTCTTCAGCCATACGCAAATCTTTAGAAATATGCGAAAGAAGTTTCATCGCTAAGTCGGGATAAGACTTAAAAATATTCATCACATCGGCTTTAGGGATAAAGCAGAGTTCACAGTCTTCAACTGCAACGGCCGAAGCGTGATAAGGCTCGCCCGCAAATAAAGATCTATACCCTAAGGTTCCACCCGGCCCCACCAAGCGAAGCGTGTGCGCCGCGCCTGTAGGAGAGGTGACCTCCAGCTTCACTAAGCCATGTTGGATGGTGAAAATTCCCAACGAGTCGTTTCCTGAATAGAAAATCACTTGCCCCGCTTTGAAGCGGCAGGTGACACGAGCTTTTTCAACCATCTGCTGTACATCCGGAGATGCACACATCAAAGAATCTGCTTTATTTTCGCAGTTTCTGCAGGTTTCGGTTGTGGGTTGCGGAGGACAATCTTTTTTTAGCGACATCTTAGTTAAGTATACTAACAAAGATTTGCTGTTTCGTCATGAAAGTTTGTCGATAAAGCTTGGTGCAGCAGTACTCCATCTTCGCGACCTTTGTACTGAGCCGTATTAAGTCGTTGCGCCGCAATCAGTTGCTCCGCAGAGAGTTTCCAAGGGGAAAGCACGCCTTGGAAAAAATGAGTAAATTTGGCTTCTGCAGCAGCGGGAAGCTCGGCTTTCATCTCAAGCTGAAGCCGACGCTTATAAAAGCCTAGCAAAATAGCCTTGAGGGTTTTCAACAAGTGCAAAGGCACGGAGTTCATATCTGACATTAGATAATGAAATTCTCGTCGGAAAGAATCGTCTTCTTCTAACATTTGTTGGATATCTGGAAAGGTCACAACAATACGCAAACGTTTGCAAAATTCAATCTGAGCTTGAGCTTTCTCTGGATCCGCAAAAAAGTGATCAGCATGAATAAGGTCGTGCACGATGAAGCCCAAAACATCTCGGCCTTCCTCGACAAAATTCAAGATCTGATCTTTTTCAACCAGCATGCTGATGCAACGTCGCCCTTGCGCCTGCATGTTTAAAACATCTTCCGGGGTGGGCAACGTGATTAAAAGGTCCAGCGGGTAGATCTGCTCTTTCCAGCGAAGGATAGACTTAGGTACGGCGAGCGGGATGGACCGCCAGCTCAAAGAACAGAAGAAATCCACAAAAGGGCGGGTGCTTTCAAAGCGTCGCAAGGACTTCGCCTGTTTAAGTTCTGCCGGAAGTGATTCGCGAAGAATGCCTAAAAAAGTTTCGCTCCGCAAAGCGGTGTCGTTCGACGACGGAATCGGGAATTCATTGTGAACACCTCCCAGGAAATCCTTGGGTCGGCGCAAGAACGCAAAAATAAAAATATAAATCGAGGCGATTTCTACATCGCTCAGGCGTTTTTGCCTCCACAAAGAAAGAAATGGCTGCAAGCACTCATAGGCCACCGGGCCTTGAGTTTTTAGAAATGTGTCGTCAAGAAGACGATGGCGAAAGCGACCGGTACGTAACATAATGACTTTTGTAAGCCCAGCCTTAACGGAAGTCTAACAAATTACTCGTTGCCAAGCGTGGCAAGGGCTTTTCTAATAAAAAAGACAGCGAATCTCTAGGGATTGGAGACTCCATGAAGACATTGTTTTTGATGATGTTGTTGCTGGCCGGTGGGAATGCCCGGGCTCAGTATTTTATGGTTCAAGAGTCCGCAAAGTCTCCGCCGAAAAAAGCCTTAATGACTCCTCTCGATGTCGCCGAAGAATTTCTAGAAAACAACTCCGAAACCAATTCACTCACGAATTCTGCTTTATCTCTTCTTAGATTTTCCTTTTTCAAAGACAAATATGCCGACTACAACGAGCGCTACAACCGCGCGAAACATTTTGGCAGTTGGTTGCGCGATCATAATGACGGCACTTGCTATAACACGCGCGCAAAAGTTTTAATTCGCGACTCTGCCGTGGAAGTTTCTTTCGCTTCCAATGGTTGCACCGTGACTGAGGGGCATTGGGCGGATCCGTACAGCAATCGTGATTACACGCGGGCATCGGATATTCAAATTGATCACTTTGTTCCATTGAAGAATGCGTATATCAGCGGGGCCTATAAGTGGAATTGGCAACGACGCTGTCTTTATGCGAATTATATGGGGAATGAATTTCATTTGCTGCCTGTGTATGGGCCGGAAAATTCGTCAAAGAGCGATAAAACTCCGGAAGGGTACATGCCTCCGAATCGCAGTTATCAGTGCCAATACCTGGCTCAATGGTTGAAAGTTAAACTGATTTGGTCGCTGGGACTTTCTGTCTCTGAAAAAGAAGCGGTGGAGGAGTTAGCGCAAGCCCATCATTGCACGGCTGCGGAGCTAAGTTATTCCGAGACAGATCTGGCTGCTCAGCGCCGCTTTATCGCAAATAATATGACTCTGTGCCAATAGAGGCCAGACTTTCGCCCTCAAATCTGACAATGTGGAAACAATGAGGAGACCCGCGCTTTTCAAGGAAAAATCGCTTTAAAAAGCAGCTTCTTCTGCCGATAAAGCATCCATGAAACACATTCTCTTATCTTTGGTATTTTTATTGGGGTCTGTGGCTCAAGCCCAACAGGCGTGTTCAACGAAAACCTCGTCAACGCAAGACTTAAAAGAGCTTTGCGATGCGCTCAACAAAAATAACAAATCTCATTGCGACGTAAAAGTGAAAGCAGAAAAGCAGGCTTTACCTGCGATCAGCTATGGAATCATGTCGGCAAGTTCTAAAATGAAGGGCTTGTTTTCACAGCTCGAAGGTTTACAAAAAGAGTTCTTGAAGCAGTCGGGAGGATGCCCCGGGGGGTGTTCTCGCGTCAGTGCTCCCGTCGTGGAGGTTTCTACGAAGCCGACGGAGGTAGTTCCCCACGAGTCCTGCCCGCAACAGTACACCGCGATTCAACTGTCGGCGGCTGAAGGAAAAAAATTTGGTGTCGCTCCAAGTGGGAAGGGTATTAAAAAAGCTTTCGCAAACACCGCAGAGGCGACGACTTTTGCGCAAGAGACATTGATGAGCGATAACAGCTTGGGAGAATACATGGAACAAAAATACTGCCAGTCCCCATGCTCGTACTCTTCAACAATTCGTTTGAAGAGCCAAGAATCAAAACAAGTGGATTTAGAATTGATCGTAATGTGCGGACCACCGAAGAAAGAGCGCGACTGGACGACACAGGCCTCGTTGACGAAAAACTACCGCTGTGAGGTGCAGTAATGAAATACGTAATTCTTGTTTCTCTTTTTTGTTTGGCAGGTGCGGTGCAAGCGGGTGTTTGTAAGGATTCAGATGGCGGTGTTCAGCCCTCGACGGCGGGAAAAGTGATTTATTCTTTGGGTGATGAAAATTGCTTAGGTGATTCCTGTTATACGCAGATGATCAAAGAACATGACCGCTGCTTAGACGCTCAAAAAGTCTTAGAGTTTTCGTGTCAAAACGGTCAACCTCTTGAAAAAGAAATCAACTGTGCTGGCGATCACGTCTGTCAGAGCGGTGCCTGCGTCAAAAAATAAGTGGCTCAATGCAAAATCGACAGGTTTAAAACCGGTTCTGTTTGGAGCCTGGGACATTCTTGTTTAGCATTGTACTCATGCAGTACACAACGATTGAACTTCTTGGAACGATATTCTTTGCTTTAGCCGTCATTCACACTTTCATGGTGGGGAAAATACTTCAGTGGTCTCACCACTTTCCCAAGCATTCCGCTTGGAATAGTATTTTGCATCTTTTAGGTGAAATCGAAGCCGTTTTTGCTATTTGGGCGAGTCTCTTCATGGCTGTCTACATTTCTCTCGAAGGGTGGGGAGAGGCGATCAAGTATCAGACTTCTCTGAATTTTGTAGAGCCGTTCTTTATTTTTGCGATTATGGTGGTCTGTTCGACAAGACCCATCTTGGCAGCGGCTCGACATGGAATCTTGTTTTTAAGCACCGTTGTGCAAAGAGTATTTAGAACTCCAGCAGTTCATACAGATCTTTTTATCGTCTTAGTTGTTGGATCACTCAGTGGCAGTTTTATCACCGAGCCCGCAGCTATGACAGTGACAGCTTTCATGCTTAACTCCATGTTGCAAAAAGAATCCAGCAAACTAATCTATGCTTTGATCGCAGTTCTTTTTGTGAACGTTTCTATTGGTGGAGCGTTGACCCCATTTGCGGCTCCACCCATTTTAATGGTTGCGAGTAAATGGAATTGGGACTTCGCATTCGTGTTGACTCACTTCGGTTGGAAAAGTGCGATTGCTGTCGCTATCAATGGTATTTTGCTGGTGACGATTTTTAGAAAAGAATTCGCACAAAACTGTATCACGTTGCGCGAAGTTGAAACCCGTCTTTCAGGAGCACAAGCTCCTATTCCCGCCGGCGTCACATTGGTGCATCTTCTGTTCCTGGCAGGGATTGTTATCACGGGACACTATCAAAATGCGTTTCTGGGCATCTTCCTTTTATTCTTAGGAGTAGCGAGTGTCACACAACGTTATCAGGATGCTCTTCGACTGAAAGAAAGTCTTTTGGTTTCTCTTTTCCTTGGCGGAATCATTCAATTCGGAGCTTTTCAAAAGTGGTGGTTAGCTCCGCTTTTGGGAGGCATGAGTGATTTAGTGTTGTTCAAAGGAGCCGTGGGTTTGACCGCAATCACGGACAATGCGGCTTTGACTTACTTGGGTTCACAAGTCGAAGGGCTGAGCGACTCCAGCAAATACGCTCTGGTGGCGGGTGCCATTGCGGGCGGAGGTCTAACAATAATTGCCAACGCTCCGAATGCGGCCGGATATTCTATTCTAAGTCATAAATTTCCTGGCGGAATTAAGCCATTAAATCTTTTAATTGCGGCCATAGTTCCTACGGCCATTGCGATATTCTGTTTGTGGGTCCTGTAAAAAAATAATAAACGATGCTTTTTGCTGAAGTCCTCATTAAAATTTCTTGATGGATTTTGAGGACTCCGTATTTTTTGAAATTTCCAATGACATGGTTGCTGTCGTGGGAATGGATTGGGTTCCTGTAAAACTGAATTCTGTTTGGGCTAAAGAGCTGGGATGGAGCAACGACGAAATTATCCAGCTCTCTTTCAAAAATCTGATTCACCCCGATGATTACATATCCACTTTGGAACAGATCGGAGTTCCTCACGATGGCCAAGTGGTGCGTGATGTGCGAAATCGGTATCGTTGTAAAAACGGATCTTACAAATATCTTTGTTGGAATTATAAAATAGATCTGAAAAATCGGCTGATCTATGCTGTCGTCAAAGACATCACTCAGCAAAAAATCTACGACGAGATTTATAAGCGCGCCAATAAAGTGGCGAAGTTGGGCAGTTGGAGTGTCGACTTAGCGGAAGAGAAAGTCCATTTTTCTCAAGAGCTGTGTGATCTCTTTGAAATCGATCCCAAGGATATCTCTGAAGTGGAAGATGCCATGAGCATTTTGCCCCCTGACGCACGAGCCTTGATCGAAGAAAAATATAAAAATCTGAAAGAGCGCGGTGAAGAGTACGACGTCGAAACTGTACTGGCGACTAGTAAAGGCCGTCTGTTTCCGGCGCGAATTATGGGAGCCGCCTTAAAAGAAAACGACGTCATCATCACAGCTTTTGGAATCGTTCAGGATATTACCAAAGTAAAAGAAACCGAAAATATTCTGCGCTATCAGCAAGAGCTTTTAAATGGTCTTTTCGATTCCTCACCGTCAATCATTTACGTGAAGGACTTAGAAGGACGCTACATTTTAGCCAGCCGTCAGTTTGAAATTTTAATGGGTAAAAGCAAAGATGAAATCTTAGGAAAGACGGACTTTGATCTATTTGCGGAAAGGGATGCCCTTCGTCACGTACGCAATGATCATCAGATGATCCGGACCCGAAAAGCTGAAAAAATCGAAGACGCCATTCTTTTACCCGACGGCAGTGAAAAGCAATACATCTCTGAAAAGTTTCCTTTGATGGATGCTCAAGGCTCTGTGCTTGCTTTGGCGGGTGTATCCACGGATATCACGGAACTGCATCGTTATCAGAAAGAACTTCTGAAAGCGAAAGAAGAAGCCGAACTCGGGACCAAGGCCAAATCTGAATTTCTGGCGAATATGAGTCATGAGATTCGTACACCCATGAATTCAATAATGGGCATGGCAGAAGTGCTTTTAGAAAGTCCGCTTGATGAAGATCAAAGAAGCTATGTCACTATTTTGAGTCGTGCTTCTGAAAGTCTTTTAGGTATTATCAATGACATTTTGGATTTCTCGAAAATCGAATCCGGTCAAATGGTGCTTGAAAAGGTGCCGTTTCCATTACGCGAAACCGTGCGAAAAAGTATTGAGTTGTTGTTAATCAAGGCTCAGGAAAAAAAGTTGGAACTGCGTGTGGATATTGATCACGATGTACCTGATACGGTGACTGGAGATGCAAAACGTTTGCAGCAAGTTCTTATCAACCTGGTCGGAAATGGTCTTAAATTCACGGACTCGGGAAGTGTTCTATTAAATATATCCCTGCGTCGACAAGCCCAACCCGTTCTTGAATTCACAGTTCAGGATACAGGAATAGGTATTTCTGAAGATAAATTAGCCACTCTATTCACGAGGTTCTACCAAGGCGATTCGTCGATAACTCGCCGCTTCGGAGGCACGGGGCTAGGATTGAGTATTAGCAAAGAGCTGGTGGAAAAAATGGGTGGTCAGATCACCGTAGAAAGCACGCCAGGGCAGGGTTCTCGCTTTATTTTCACCATTCCTTTAAATCCATGACTCAATAAAAATATATTTTTTAGGGGCTAGACAAAGTGCGGTCGTTTGTTTAACCTAGTTTTATCTCACGCAAAACTTAAGGGGAGGTCACTATGATTCTATCTAAAATCATTTCAATGATGTGTCTTTCCCTTATTCAAAAATAAAGATCCCGACGTCAACCCAACGTAAAGATCTGATTCTCTGACATTTTAATATTTTATTTTGCTCATTGATGAGCAGATACGGATTTGCATGAACTTCCTTAGACGTATGCTGTTTTACCAAGTTAGTTCTTTGGTGAAATTGGCGAAAACGAAAAACATTGAAGAAGGCGACTTACTGCCTTTGCCTGCGCATTTACATCCGGAAACTTTGCCTGTTTCCTTAGAGCCCTTGCAGTGGACGACGCCGAAAGCATTTTTGTTTTCGTTGATTCGCACTCTTAAGAAATTTTTGCTGCCGGGATACTCTTGGTATCTGGCGAGCTCGGTTTTAGCGCTTTTGTCGCCAGTTTTTGTAAATCGTTTTGTTGGCTTGATTTCTAAAGGTGTGACCCAAGAAACTTTGCCTGAAGCCCTGCTTTATGGACTTCTTTTAGGTCTTTGTGGTTTTTTGTCGGGACTGTTTTTGCAGCATTATTTTTATAATACGCTTCAGTGTTATCAAGTGACGACGAACATTTTGAACCAGAAGATCTTTAGTCACAGCTTGAAACTCAGTCAAAGTGCGCGCCAAAAAAGCCAGGTGGGTGATATTGTCAACCATATGAGCTCGGACAGTGATTCTGTTTCTGATTTCCCGCAGATCCTGGGAGATTTGGTTTCGTCACTGTTTCTGATCATCGGCGTGGTGGCGATGCTCTTTTATTACATTGGATGGTCGGCGCTTGCGGCCTTGGCCGTGCTTTTCACGTTGGCTCCGTTGACGAATTACGTAGCGAAGAAATTCACGCATTTGGATGAAGAAATGATGAAGCATCGCGATCATCGCGTGACTTTGATGACGCAAGCTCTGAACGCCATTCGCGTTGTAAAATACTTCGCTTGGGAAAAAAGCGTCTCTAAAGAAGTGACTGAAGTGCGAGAAAAGGAACTGCTAAGTCGCCGCCGCTTGGCACGCGCCGAAGTGATTTCTTCATTGGGGTATTTGGGTGTCTCGACATTGGTTCTTTTTGTCGCTTTAGCTGTTCACGCGTGGCGGGGACAGATTTTAGATGCGGCTATAATCTTTACCTGTATTTCTTTATTCGGTCTTTTAGAAGGACCGTTCGGTGATCTTTCGCGTTTGATCTCCCGCTACACCACAGCCGTTGTCGGGGCGGGGCGTATTCTTAATTTCTTAAAACAAGAAGAAGTCGAGATCACGACGAAAGAAAACGCTTTAGTGGGCCAGCCGATGGGACTTGAAATCCATGGACTGTCGCTGACTTATCCCGGAGCACAAGAAGAAGTATTAAAAAATATCGACCTGGTGGTTCCCGCAGGAAGTTCAGTAGCTATCGTAGGTCCGGTGGGCGCAGGCAAAAGCAGTTTGCTTTCAGCACTTCTTGGCGAGGTGGCACCCACGAAGGGAAAGATTGAATTTTCTAAAGTCTTAGAAAATGAGCGTCCGCGCATGTCCTTCGTGCCGCAAGAGGCTTACATCATCAATACGACTTTGTTAGAAAATCTTTCTTTTGGTGAAGATGTTTCCAAGGAAGAGTTGCGTCGAGCTTTACACAATAGTTGTTTAAGCCGTGATTTAAAGGAGTGGTCCGGAGGCCTTCGCACCGAAATCGGTGAAAAAGGTGTGAACTTATCCGGTGGCCAAAAACAGCGTGTCGCTTTAGCACGCGCTTACTTAAGAAAACCTCAGATCGTATTATTGGATGACCCGTTATCCGCAGTTGATGCTGAAACCGAGAATCTTCTTTGTGAGCGTTTGTTATTTGGTGCATGGAAAGATGTCACTCGCGTTGTCGCCACTCATCGTCTGGAACACTTACCAAAATTTGACCAAGTTCTTTATATTGAAAACGGCGTAGCGCGCGGTTTAGGAAGTTTTGAAGAGCTTCTAAAAGTCTGTCAGCCCTTTGCCGAATTTTATAAAGAACATGGTAAAACTCAAGGGGATCATAGTTCGACGACGGTGCCTGCTGAAACTTCAGTTGAAGCTGTCACCGCGACAGATGAAACCGACGAAAAGAAAAACCGCGTGACCGAAGATGAAGAGCGTGAAGTCGGCGCCGTTAAGGGCTCCGTGTACTGGGATTACATTAGCTCTTTGGGCGGCGACGGAAAGTACACGAAGCCCCTTATTTTAAGTGTTCTTTTATTAGGCGCGATCGGCGTCACGCTTTTGCCGCTGTTGCAAAAAGCTTGGCTGTCTTATTATTCCAGCCATCAAGGCGAGTGGGCCGCTTTATCAGCCGTGGGTATCTATGGTGTGATCGGCCTTGCCGTTTTAGTGGGATCTTTACTGAATCACTTAATCTGGCTGGAGCGCGGGATTCGTGCCGGTAAAAATATGCACGATAAAATGCTTCACAGTGTTTTAAATTCTCCAGTACGCTTTTTTGACTCCACACCCGTGGGCCGAATCATCCAAAGGTTTTCCCGTGATATTGAATCGGTGGACGTTTACTTGCAGTGGAGTTTTGATTCCGCTGTTCATTGTGCTTTACAGGTGATTGTGTCCATCGTGTTGATCTTGGGATTGATGCCACTGATGATTTTTGTTATCGGACCGGTGATGGCGCTCTACTATGTGTTGCAGCGTGATTATCGCAGACCCGCTCGAGAGGTGAAACGCTTTGACAGTGTAGCTAGGTCCCCACGTTATGCTCACTTTAAAGAAACCTTGCAAGGGTTGACGGTTATTCGTGGCTTTAACAAGGCACCGTGGTTTATGCGAAACTTTTATGACAAGCTCGCACACAGCCAAAGAATGTTTTATTCACACTACATGATCAATCGTTGGTTTTCGTCACGCATCCCTTTGATCGGTGGACTGATTTCGATGTCAACGGCCGTGGGGGTGACCTTGTCCGCGTACTATGGAGTGATGGAAGCAGGAACTGCGGGTCTCGTGACGCTTTATTCATTATCCTTCTGGGGCTTTTTGAACTGGGGTGTTCGTATCTTTGCGGATATTGAGTCACGCATGACTTCGATTGAACGTCTGAAGTTTTTCTCAAACCTTCCTGCGGAAAAAGATGTTTTGCTGAAAGGCGAAGAGTCGCTTCGTCTTTCTTGGCCAGAAAAAGGGGAGATCTCTGTTGAGAATTTGAAAGTGCGTTATGCTCCTCACTTGCCGCAAGTTCTTAAAGGCATCACCTTCCATGTCGAGGCCGGTACGCGAGTAGGTATTATCGGGCGCACGGGTTCGGGAAAGAGCACCTTCTTTCAATCTCTTTTTCGCTTTATCGAAGCGGAAGAAGGTCGAATCAAAATTGATGGAGTGGAAATCGCAGCGGTGCCATTAGAAAAATTGCGTCGCAACTTAGCGATCATTCCCCAGGATCCGACTTTGTTCTTAGGGACCATTCGTAATAACTTGGATCGTTATAACGAATATTCCGATGAAGAAGTAGTGACGGCTTTAAAACATGCGTCGATGTGGGAATATGTCAAAGAATTGCCGCAAGGAGTTCATTCGGCTGTCAGTGAAGGGGGCTTGAACTTAAGCCAAGGTCAGCGCCAGCTTCTTTGTCTAGCACGCGCCTTATTAACAAAAGCGCGTGTCATTGTGATGGATGAGGCCACTGCCAGTGTGGATGTACAAACTGATGCGACACTTCAAAAAGTCATCCGTCAATCCTTCGCGGGAGTAACGATGCTCATCATCGCGCATCGTTTGGGTACGATTGCAGATTGTGACCAGATCGTTGAGATCTCTGCAGGTGAAGTTAAATCGGTGCGGCGCCCTTCGGAATTTTCCAAAGAAGAGATCGAAGAAAGTCTTGTGTAAGATAGAAAAGGCGGACAGTAAGTCCGCCTTTGTTTTTTGTCGGAGACCTTGGCAGGCACTTCAGAATGGATTCTGATGAAGTGTTGTGAAGGAGGCCTTTATGGCAACAAAAGTACTTACATTGGTCGGCGGAATCAGCAAAGATTCATTGAATAAGAAACTCTTTAAAGCCGTCAAGGACATGGCTCCCGAAGATATTCAGATAGACACTTTTGATATCGCCACGCTGCCGTTTTTTAGTCAGGATCTAGAAAATGATCCACCTGAAGTCGCAAAACAGTTTAAAAATAAAATCAAAGAGGCCGACGCTGCACTCTTTATCACGCCTGAGTACAATCGCAGTTTTCCGGGAGTTTTAAAAAACGCCATCGATTGGGGTTCCCGCCCTTATGGACAAAACCTGTGGGATAAAAAGCCCGCGGCGGTGATGGGGGCCTCCATTGGAAATATTGGAACATTCGGCGCTCAACATCATTTGCGTCAGGTGCTGGCGTATTTAAATATGCCGACAATGGGTCAGCCTGAATTTTATTTTAATGCTTCTAAGGCCTTTGACGAAAAGGGCACGCTGACGGATCCGAAGAGCAAAGAGCTGATTCAAGGATTCTGGAAAAGTTTTGCGAAAGAGTGTGAAGAGCTTAAGAAATAAAAAAGGGAACCGCGAGGTTCCCTTTTAACTTAGAAAGCTATGCGCTCGCTAATTCCGTAAAGGAATTAGTGACCAGCAGGAGCAGCTTCTTTAGTTTCAGCTTTAGCTTCAACTTTTTTAGCGTGTTTTTTCTTAGCTGGAGCTTTAGTTTCTGCAGCAGGTGCAGTTGCAGCAGCTGGAGCAGCAGCAGTTGTAGTTTCAGTTTTAGCAGGTTCGTTAGCTTGAGCAACAACACCAGCAAATACAACAGTCATCAAAACAGAAGCGATTTTCATAGTAACCTCCATTGGTTCTTTAGTTAGCTTCAATCGAACAGGAGTTATGCTAGCAAAGAGGGTTAAAGCCCTGATTAAAACGGAATTAAATGTTTTTAATTTCAAAAGTGAAGCGCGCACCGTGTTCTGAATGATTTTGCGCACTTAACTTTGCGTTATGAAGAATCGCTATTTTTTGCGCGATGGCTAAACCCAGACCAAAGCCTTTAACACGGGTCTCCATGTTCGCTCCGCGCGAGAAGCGTTCAAAGATAAACGGCAATTGTTCTTCGGGAATACCTGGGCCGTTGTCTTCGACGACGAACTGAGTGATGTCTTGTTTCCAATTGAGATTCATCGTCACGACTTCGTTGTTCGGCGAATACTTGATGGCGTTTTCGATGATATTGATCACAAGATTTTGCAGAAGATCATTATCTCCGCGAACCATTTTGCGATCGTCCGTTGTCTCATTGTTGATATTGAGTTTGAGCTTGATATTTTTTGAGTTAGCCAGCTTCTCACAACGAGGCAGCACTTCAAAGATGACTTCATCAAAGGCCAAGTCTTGAAAGTTGAGTGCGCCGGTGCCGGCATCGACACGCGCAAGTAGCAGCATTTCTTGCACGATACCTGAAAGATTGTCGACCTCTTGCAAAGCACTTTTAATAAATTGATCGACATCGCGCTTTTCTGATTTCTGCAAAAGCTCTAGCTCTCCGCGCATGATTGTCAGCGGAGTTAAAAGCTGGTGAGAAGCATCGGCGACGAAGCGCTCCTGACTTAAAAAAGCCTGCTGAATACGATCCAGCATTTCATTTAACGTCAAAGCCAGTTTACGAATTTCGTCATTGGCATTAGGAATCGGCACGCGCTGAGAAAGCTCGCTGGCTTTAATTTCTTTGGCCGTATTGATCATGTTGTTCACAGGGTTCAAGGCTCTGGCCGATAGAAACATTCCGCCCAGGGTTGCAATCAAAAGGACAAACGGAATCCCGACCTGCAACAAAGTCAGACGCTGCGAAATCTGTGTTTCCATCAAAGTCATGGGCACGGCGATCTGTAAAAGTAACTGAGGTTTGGCCGCATTATCTAAAGGAAAAGAAATCAGTCGGTAAGAGTCCGCTTCGGCAGAGGGGATATTTCGAATGTGTTCAATAGTGCGGTAGGTGGCTTCATCACCGGCCCAGATGCGTTGAAAATCTTTTTTATAAGGCGGATTGAATTCACCAAAGTTCCCTACGCGCGCCAAGACGGCGCCAGAACTGTGGCGCACTTGAATCAACGCGGTTCCTAGCGGGAAGGGAAGAATTTTACCATGGTCTAAACGCAGGGGCGGAAAGCTGAGATCTCCTTTTACGCCGATTTCAATTCCCTCAGAAACGTCGACCGAATAGTTGAAGAGGGCATCGTCGAAATCCTGTTGAAGGGTGTCGATCATCATTTTGAAAAGGAACATGTTAAAAAAGATCGTGGTCGCTCCAAAAATCAGAACGAAGATCAACGACAGGCGAAGACGGATACTGAAGCTAGAAAGAAATTTATAGATTTTCTTTAAGAACATAACCCGTGCCGACCACTGTGTGAATCAAGCGCTTCGCAAAGGGAGCGTCGATTTTTTTACGCAATAGATTGATGTAAACGTCAATCACGTTGCTCTCTGAATCAAAGTGGATGTCCCACACGTGCTCCGCAATTGAAACACGTCCTAAAGGACGTTCCGGGTTGCGCATAAAGTATTCTAAAAGAGCGAACTCTTTCGTGGTTAAAGAAATCTCCTGGCCCGAGCGACGGGCTTTTCTTTGAATCAAGTCCAACTCTAAGTCCGCATATTTCAAAGTGTTGGAATGACTTCCATTCGTCGCACTTCCCTTACGACGAAGAAGCGCACGCACACGGGCGTGAAGTTCGTCAAAAGAGTACGGCTTCGTCAAATAATCGTCAGCGCCGGCATCCAAACCATTTACTTTGTCTTTCGTCGTTGAAAGAGCAGTGAGCATCAGAATTGGTCCTTCGTAACCATCGCGACGAATATGGCGAGCGGTATCGATACCGCTTTGATCAGGAAGCATCACATCTAAGATCACCAAGTCATAATCACCTTGAGCCATGTAAGACTCAGCTGCGGAACCGCTTTCCGCAAGATCGACCGCATAACCCACTTCAGCGAGCCCTTTTTTTAGAAAGTTCGCCATTTTGACTTGATCTTCAACGACGAGAATCCGCATTTTGCATCGGTCCTTTCTGATCTTTTTTCTCTTTCATAAAATAGAAATCCAAAATGCCCATCAAGGATTTGTATTTTAAAGAAAGGGCTTTTTTAGATTCGGTCATTTCTCCGGGAACTAATTTTTCGTAGTGACCTTGCCAATCAAAAGCATGATCCTCGGCCGCGTGGCCCGCCGCCAAAACTCCGCCGGTGCGATTGACGATAAGGTTTGAAGCATTCACGGCAAAGTCGCCTTCTTTTTCAAAAAGGTCACGCCCCAAAGAGTAATATTCTTTGTCAGAAAGAGCTAAGTTATAAAGTGTCGGGGCAATGTCGGCTTGGGATCCAAAAGCTTCAGGGTCTAATTTTTTACGGATGGCTGCCGGTACGTAAAGATAAAACGGCACTGAGCCTTTCTGCAGAAGTTCCTGCTCAGAAAAATTCACTATCCAGAACGTATGGTCGCCCGTAATCGCCACGATCACTTTATCTTTTAAAGGCGAGTTTTTAAGTCGAGTTAAAAACTCGCCCAATTTATCTGAAGAATAGCGATATGTTTTAAAACGTTTCTCTGCCAAAGACGTGTCGCCGATCAAACGAGATGTCAGCTCTGCCGGTGCTTTTAATTCAGGAACTTTATAAGCGCGAGGCAGTTGATAGGGCGGATGATTCGTCGTAGTCATCGTCAATAAAAACTGCGGTTCTTTGGCTTCACTTAAAGTTTTAAAAACGTATTCAAAAACGTCTTCATCGTAAACGCCCCAGTCGTGACGGTCTTTAAGTCCTCCCAAAATTTCGCTCATTTCAAATTCACCTTCGACGGTGTCAAAGCCTTGAGCGACCGCAAACTTATTGACCTCTCGCCAGCCGGGATTTCCGCCATACAAGAAGCGCGCCTTGTAGCCTGAGTCCTTAAAGACGCGGGCGGGGCTAGTGCGGAAGGGAACTTGCAAGTAATCGCTTTCAGATAAAAATTCGCTGATCGGGCGTTGTGCAGAACCAATCATCAAACAACTCAAGCTTCCAATGGTTGCATTGGTGCTTGAAAGAAAGTTCGTTAGATAAGTGTCTTCTTGCATGTGCGGTTTGAATTGACCTAAAAGATCAAAATCAGGCTGGTCGTATTTAAACCAATATGCCCCCATGGATTCCATCGTCAAAAGCAAGACATGCGGCTTTGTTTTTTCCGCCCATTCACTTTTAGGTGTTCGACGCTTCATCAACTCCAAAGGATCTTCAGGGACTTGTTCCGGCGTTAAGGAGTAAAAATCCGCGAAAGCCTGGCGATAGTTTTCGCCGTACCCGTAGTGGCGTAAATTGCTATCCCACTTAGAGGTTTGCTGGGCTTTAAGTTCTATCGCGCGAGTGAAAGCGCGAGTGCCGTTAAAACTTAAGTGGTTTACAAAAATAGATTTGGAAATTCCGGTGTCCATCTCACTTAATGGGAATAACCCTAAGGAACCGCGGGCACCCACGCCGTTTAAAAGGAAGACGATAAAAAAGAACAGAACGAAAACGGGATAAGAAACGCGCTCGACCTTTAAAGGAATCCACTCACGCCCTTGGGTGAAGTTGATCTTCAGTCCCTTCCACAACGAGTAAGTGAAAAAGAAAAAGCCCAAAGCAATCCACACCATCGGATAATTGCGCCAAATCGTTTTGATCAAGGCGATAGTGTCATCGGTGATAAAACCAAAGATCAAAACATTGATGCGATCTTGATAGAAGCTGTAAAAACCAAAGTCGACCGCCGAAACGAAGGTCACGATAAAGAGCATGACGGTGTAGTACGGAATTAAAAACTTCGTAAAGTGTGAAAAAAGATGGCGCAGTGGTTTTTCAAGAAACTTCGTGAACGCCAGAAAGCTTGCCAGAAAAAGTATCAAGAGGGGAATCGCGTTGACGTAGAATAAAATCGTACTGTCAAAGCGAGCGCCTAAAATGAATGCACGTACAACATCGCCTTTTACCTGCGAAACCTCGTTCATGTTGCCATAAACGAAGAAAAATCCTACACGCCAAAGAAAACCAATAAAAAGAAAGACGGCATTCAAAATCAGAATGCGTTTAAGATAGAGCCAGGATTGTTTTAGCCATTGCGCCCGAGATTTTTCCATGTTGAGGACATGAAAATCGCACTTCCCAGGCGCTTACGCAACATGATTCAGAAGCTTATTCTGGTGGTTTACCGAAGTCCCATTTTTGATTGGGATCGTCAGGGATTTTGAAGTCCGAAGTGGCTTCCACCTTTTTCAGTTCCACTTTTTTGATGTTTTTATCTTTATCGGCCGTGACGGCTACTGCCGGGCCCTTTGGCTTCTTACTTTTTTCGAGGTCTTTGATCATTTTGCCGTAGTGCTCCACGGAGCGCGAAAGGAAGTAAGCTCCCTTGGCTTTTTCGCCCTCAAAGAAGACGTCCACGCCATCACTTTCTTCGCGAACAACTTTGACCTTGGCGGTAAAACTCCTAGATTCATCGGATTTTTCAGGTTCTTCTTCGGCTTCGAAGTATTTCGTGGAATTCGCACTGCTTTGAGCCTGTGCATCACTCACGAGTAAGAGTGTCAGGATGAGACTTAGCATGTTGCCTCCTATCCCAATATAATGCACGGCCTTTTGTTGCCATGCAATAGGCCTTATAGTAGGGTTGGGCCTTGTAACGAGGAGACCTTATGAATTTAGGTTGGACTGAGATTTTATTGATCGGTGGTATCGCACTTCTTTTGTTCGGGCCCAGCAAACTTCCCGGTTTGGGACGTTCTTTGGGTGAATCTATCCGCGGCTTCAAAAAAGCTTTAAACGAAGACCCTAATGAGCGCGAAGCCAACCCGCAAATTTCTCAAAACAAAGAAAAGCCTCTGAATCAAACTCAAGAGCAAAAAGACACTCATAAGCAATCATGAGTTCTGAAAAAATCGCACTGACGCAAACTGTGCAAAAGGGAGGTTGTGCCGCGAAAGTGGCCGCCTCTGAGCTTCGTCGTATTTTAAGTAACGTGAAGTTTCCTGCCGCGCATCCGGCTTTGATGGTCGATGGCGGACTTTTTGACGATGCGGCGATTTACAAAGTCACGGACGAGATAGCCCTGGTTCAGACTTTGGATTTTTTCACTCCCATCGTAGACACTCCCAAACTGTTCGGTGAAATCGCGGCGGCCAACGCTCTTAGCGATGTCTACGCCATGGGCGGGCTTCCTAAAACAGCCATGGGTATCCTGGCTTTTCCTTTAGCCACTCTTCCTGAGTCTGTGATTGTCGATGTTATGCAAGGGGCGAGCGACAAAATCGCGGAGGCCAGCGCCAACTTTGTCGGCGGTCATTCCATTGATGATGACACTTTAAAATTCGGTCTTTCGGTCACGGGATTTGTTCATCCGAATGAAGTGTGGACAAACGCCAAAGTGCAAGTCGGTGATCATTTGATCCTGACAAAACCTCTTGGTACCGGGACATTGACGGCGTCTTTAAAACGTCGTGAATCTTCCGAAGAAGACATCATGGAAGCTTTGCATAGCATGGCGACCATTAACAATGCTGTCGACTATTTGACTCCGCTGACAAAACCTTACGTGCATGCGGCGACAGACATCACGGGCTTTGGACTTTCGGGTCACTCCATGCAAATGGCTAATGCGAGCCAAGTGAGTTTAAGAATTTCTTTGGATAAGGTTCCGAAATTTACCAAGGCTTTATCCTTCTTAGAAAAAGGTTTTTTAACCAAAGCCCATCGTTCTAATGCCCAATACACCGAAGCTTCGATTGATACGACAAAACTCGATGATCTCCACAGGCTTTTAATCCACGATCCCCAAACCAGTGGTGGCCTTCTTTTAAGTGTATCTCGCGAAACCAGTCGCGACACTGTCCAGGCCTTGCGAGCTAAGTTCAAATCTGCTGAAATCATTGGAGAGGTTTTGCCTCGCCAAGATAAAGCGGTGATTTTTGAGTAACGAACGAATTCCTATCGAGCAGTATAAAAACTTATTTTTATCGGGAGCGCCCTTGATTGATGTGCGAGCCCCGGTGGAGTTTGCTCAAGGTCATCTGCCCCATGCCGTCAATATTCCTATCTTAAATGATGAAGAGCGCGCCCTTATTGGCACGACTTACAAGCGTGAAGGGCAAGAGGCCGCCGTCGCACTCGGATACCAAATCGTTTCTGGAGACGTGAAGGCGGACCGTGTTCAACGCTGGAAAGACTTCGTACAAACTCATCCGGGAAGCGTTGTCTATTGTTTTCGCGGTGGGAAGCGTTCACAAATCACTCAAGCCTGGCTTGCCGAAGCGGGTATTTCAGTTCCGATCATTGCCGGCGGTTATAAGAAAGCACGGCAGTTTTTTTCTGACGAGTTGGATAAGTTCTGCAATCAGCGCGAACTCTTAGTTGTCTCGGGACCCACGGGAAGTGGCAAGACGGATCTCTTAAAAGAGGTGAGTGGGTTTTATCCCACGATGGATCTAGAACTTTTGGCGCGACATCGTGGTTCGGCTTTTGGATCTTTGCCTATTCATCAGCCCACGCAGATCGATTTTGAAATCGCTTTGGCCTTAGATTGTTTAAAGATTGAGGACAAAACCCCTTTAAGCATTCGCCCTTTGGTGGAAGATGAAAGTCGGCTTATCGGTCGCATTTGTCAGCCGAAGCCTTTCTTTGAACGCCTGCGAAGTTCCGAAGTTCTATGGTTGGACGAAGCTTTTGAAACCCGGGTAGAGAACATTTTTACTGATTATGTGCTCAACACTGATATTGGCGAAGGCTCGTCACCCCAGTTTCGCTGCGCTGAAGAAGAAGAGATCCTTCGAGGACAAGCGCTTAAACTTTTTGCAAAATACCGCGAGGCCGTGCTGTCAATTCGCAGAAAGCTGGGCGGTTTAAGAAGTCAGGAGATCTTGGCCGATCTGCAAACGGCCGAGTCTCAGTTTCTGGCTCACGGTGATATCCAGTCGAACAAAATATGGATCGAAAAGCTTTTGAGCTATTACTATGATCCCCTCTATCTGTCTTCCTTGGAGCGGCGACAAGTCCGCGTGCTCTTCAAAGGGCCTCGTCACGAGGTCGTTGCCTTCCTAAAAAGCCTTCCGCAGTAGTGGATATTTGCCTTTTTCTGGGTGCGTTATCTGTTTGAAACGGCAAGATTTCGTCGCAAGATAAACCGTTGCCAAATTTAACAACCCTTATGAGGAGACAACATGAATAAGTTAGTACTTGGCGGTCTCGTTGTAGCTGCTATGGCATTTACAACTGCTTGCCAAAAGAAAGTTAAGCTCGACACTGATATGAAAAAAGCGAGCTATGCTATCGGTCAACAAATCGGTGGTAACTTGAAACAACAAAACATCGATTTCGATGCTGACGCTTTGGCGCAAGCTTTGAAAGATGCATCTGCGGGTAAAAACGAAATGTCTAAAGAAGACATGCAAGCCGCTATGATGAAACTTCAAGAAATGGCGATGAAGAAACAACAAGAAGCTGCTGAAGGTAACGCAAAAGCAGGTAAAGATTTCTTGGAAAAAAACAAATCAGCAGCGGGCGTGAAAACAACAGCTTCTGGTCTTCAATACATCACTGAAAAAGAAGGCACGGGCGCTTCTCCTAAAAAAGAAGACGTAGTAAAAGTTCACTACAAAGGGACTTTGACAAACGGTGAGCAATTCGATTCTTCTTACGATCGTGGTCAACCCGCTGAATTCCCAGTTGGCGGTGTAATCCCAGGTTGGACAGAGGCTCTTCAATTGATGAAAGTCGGCGGCAAAGCTAAACTTTTCATCCCACCTGAATTGGCTTACGGTCCTTCTGGTCGTCCAGGCATCCCACCAAATTCAGTTCTAGTTTTCGACGTTGAGTTGATCGACATCGTTAAACAAGATACTAAAAAGAAAAAGTAATGATCGATTTATCGATAGATCCTTTTCAGCATTTTGATCGCCTCCTTAAAGAGGCGATCGCAAAGCAAGTCCCCGAGGCCAATGCTATGTCTGTCGCCACAGTGGATGAAAAGGGTGTGCCCTCCGTTCGCATCGTCTATCTTAAAGAGGTGTCGAAGGGGGGCTTTGTTTTTTACGGCAACTACCTGAGCCGTAAAGGAAAAGATATTGAGGCAAACCCTTCCGTTTGCCTGAATTTTCATTGGCCCGTTTTGTGGCATCAAATTCGTATCACAGGTAAAGCTGAAAAGATCTCTGCTGAAGAAAGCGATGCTTACTTCGCAACCCGTGCGCGCTTAAGTCAGATCGGTGCATGGGCTTCGCATCAAAGTGAAGTCATTCCAGATCGTGATTGGCTCGCTCGTCGTGTGGCTGAATACGAAAAGCAATTCGACGGTCAAGTCGTTCCACGTCCCCCCCACTGGGGCGGTTGGAGAGTCATCCCCACGGAAATTGAATTCTGGTTTGGCCTTAGTGGACGCCTTCACGAGCGTTTTATCTATCAAAAGACCGATGCTGGTTGGAAGACGTTTCAGCGCAGTCCTTGAGCCTTCCGCTCCGCTAATTTC
>NZ_LUKD01000001.1:19673-118377 GCF_001592745.1 Bdellovibrio bacteriovorus | reverse complement strand
GAAATTAGCGGAGCGGAAGGTCGGCGTTCTGGGCTTTGTTCGTTTTCGTAGTCGGGTTTTTTTGGATTGATGTTGCTTCGTGGGGGTTGGCAAACTTTAATTTGATTAGTGGGGTGGCTGGTATGGGTGAGCTTGAGTATTTGCGTCGGTTGTTGGGGGCGGATTTTTTGGCGGAGCTTGATGCTACGATGGCGCATCTGCTTGGGCGCAATGCTAAGTTTGTTATTGGGGTGGGGCATTTGCATAACAGTCCTCGAGTTGCACCTCGGGGCGGGGATGTTGTTGAGCTTGCGGATGTGATGTTTCATTTGGATTTTGAGTATGGAGATCCTGGTGATCGGGATAATAGGCTCAATGAAAAGCGGGCTTATCTTTTTCAAGTGAAGCAGACGGTGAAGGAAAATAGTCTTTCTACTATCAATCAGAAAGCTCTTTACGAATGGCAGAAGCCGTTTCGGATAGAATCACCGCTAGAAATAGATTCGACTCGGCCTTTCCGAGATTTTTCTAATTTGGTGGAAATCAAAAAAAGTGGATTCTGGTACATGTATGACGAGGACACCAAAGGGCAAAGCTTTGAAAAAATTTTGCGAGATATGCCTCCACGTTTGGAGCATCGTGATGGTTCTAACAAGGATGGTGCCACGTTTGGTTTGGTGGATTTTCTTGCCACGTTTCTTAAAGGTGAAGCGGGTCGGGCCACGGACTTAAAAGATGATTGGTCGATATTCATTGGTAATATTATCAAGTACAAGAAAGACCCTGAGCAGAAAAAATGGGCCACGACGGGATCTGCTTTTCACTCAATCCCTTTAGAGGCCGCAAGTTTAAACCTAAGTTTCTCAAGCTTGTTTCGAAATCTTTGGAAGAAAGTAAAAAGTTTTTTCTCGCGAGTGTTTAAAAAAGAAGATGAAAACCCTCGCCCTTTCATCTTGATTTCCATTCGTGTGTATACTTCTGAATTTAAAGAAAATGTCTTCTGGTCGATCGATACCAATAGAAGGAAGAATTAAAACTCTTCCTTCGTCAGCGCCCAGATTTCCATATCGGTCCACTTGCCATTCACGTGCAAGCGACGTTTGCTCACACCTTCTTTGCGTAAACCCAAAGCTTTGGCGGTTTTGATGGATCTTTTATTCGTCAGCGAAATCCCGGCCTCAATGCGATGAAGTTTTAGATTTTTAAATGCCAACTGCATCGCGGCTTTGCAGGCCTCTTGCGCATAGCCGTTGCCCCAATACACATTGAAGATTTGATATCCCAAGTAGGCGTTTTGAAAAATGCCGCGTGAGATATCCATCAGTGTGACTCGGCCTAAAAGAACGCCGTCGTCTTTGCGGAAGATACCGAAAGAGTAAAACTCATCCGACTGTCTTTGTTTGTGTTGTTCTTTTAGAAGATCTTTGAATTTCTTTTTCGTGAGTTCGCTTTCGTCCCAGTTGGTTTCATCCCATTCATTTTGTGGGGGAAGAAGAGACGAGTAAGCTTGCGCCCAGTTTTCGTAATCGTAGTCCTCTAAAGGACGGATGACTAAGCGCTTGGTTTTTTTATAAAGAGGCAGATCTATGGATTTCATTCTTGATCAGTCTAAGTGGCACACGATCCAAGTTGCAATAGTAATAGGATAAAGTGTGTTCACTGCGAACTGTCGCATGGTGATCGTGGTGGCCCACCATCTTAATGGTGATATTCACATCTTTTTTCTTAGGAATCGCGATGGCTTTCGGAGTGCGGTAGTTAGTTTTTTTACCCTCGACCCAGATTTCAGCACCTTCTTGTTCAGAGACCACCATGCAAAGGCAGTGTGGAGCTTTATCAAATCCCAAAAGTTCTTTTAGATTTTTAAACCAAGCCATAACGCCCCCTAAATCGAAAAAGGGTTTAGCACGGCTTGGTTTTCAAGTTCTAGCGTTTTATTGAAAAACTGGACCTGTTTTTTAGTGAAGAGCGTGAGGAGCAATAAGGAAGAACTCAGGGATTTCGACGCTGAAGCTCTCTCCATTTTCGGCTACGAAGTAATATCGACCTTGCATGCTGCCTGTTGACGCGTTGAGTGGGCAGGCGCTGTCGTACTCGAAAGTTTGACCGGGTTGGATTTTTGGCTGCACGCCGACAACGCCGGGGCCACGAACTTCTTCTTTTTTGCCGGAAGAATCGGTGATGACCCAGTGGCGGCTCATCAATTGGGCAGGAACTGCGCCTTTGTTCGTGATCGCGATTTTATACGCGAAAAAGTGATAACCCTGCTCAGGACGTGATTCTGAGGGCACGTAAACCACTTTCGCGGAGATCTGAAAATCAGGAGTTGTTGTTTTTTGCATTGCCATAGTGAAATAAAGGATAAATTCGTCCCCGAAAAAGGTCAATGGGCGAACCTTTTAGATCTGCAATGTAGTGCGAAAATACAGTTATTTGAGAATGAGGTTCTCGATTTCAAACACAATGGGATTGTGATCTGAAGGAAAATGGGATTTTGCGTCCATAGTTCTTGGCACGTCTCTTTCCATTCCAAACTCGTCCTTGAACTTATGAACATGGGCCGATCCGGGCTTGATCAACTTCTGTAAGGTCGGCGAAAGAAAAGCAAAATCGATCTGGCGGCCTTCCACGCGTTGGCCGTTGCGAACTTGATAAAACGTCGCGCGGGCTTCGGTTGGCAAGCCCATCACTTCAAAAATATCCTTCAGCGGAGTTTGCGTATAGATGTCTTTGAACTCCTCATCCGTATTAATAAGGCTTGCGTTCCCGTTGAAATCTCCGGCCACTAAAATAGGGACGTCGGGGTGAACGATTTCCAGTTCGCGGTAAATTTCTAACAAAGTGCGAAGCTCGGCTTGGCGGCGTTCAAAGCCGTTCGGGTCGATGCGCTCGGGATCCAAACGGGATTTTAAATGGGCGAGCAAGATAATTAAAAACGGCTTTTCTTTATCATTTTTAAAAAGGCGTAACTCTGCAACGTCGCGAGAAAAGCGATGGCTGGTGGTGACCTTTCCGCCTTTGACCGGGTAGCCGTGTTGCAGGCTTTGTCTTTCGTGCGGATAAAGATAATTGATCGGGCGGTTTTTATTGGACTGAAGATCAAAGTAAAACGGAGAGTTTTTGCGTATTAAAAAACCCACATCGATATTGCGTTCCGAGTTTCCTTCAATCAAACAAGGCGAATACGCCTCATCCATAAAGAGAAGGTTGAAGTTTTTTAAGGACTCAAAACCTCCGACTTCGCACAGCATAACGATGTCGGCGTTGATCTCTTTCAAAGCTTTGGCGATGTCTTCGGTCTTCTTAAGTGATTTATTTTCGTAAACCGAAGTGGAAAGACGCTGCCACTGAGTCTCTTTCAAATCCAGAACCTCTTTCCCTGGTGTTCCGTCGAACATCAAAAAGAGGTTCTCTGCATTGAGTAAGCATAATTTTAAATTTGTGGTCTCAGTCCACGTCATATTATGATTTTACGGAATTTTTCGTCGTAATCACAAACTAAAAGTGAGGAAATACAGTGGCTAAGAAATCCACCCCTTCAAAAACATCGAATAAGCTTCAATTCCGTTCTTGGATTGAAACTTTCGACATCGGCAAAGAACTTAAAGTAAAGAATGAATTGACAGGCTTTGTCTATTTCTTGGGCGTCGATGATACGGCGAAATTTACTTCGTGGGTTAAGCAGCATGCTTTGGACTGGCAGGCGTCTTCTTTGAAACAAAACGAGAAAGACCTCGTGTATTTTGTAGGGCAGCAGGGACCGGTTTGGATTCTTCGCTCTCGCAAGAAGAACTCAGTTGGCCACGACGGTTTGATTGATGAATCTGGCTACACATGGGCTCGCGATCAATTTGGTTCTTTAGTCGCTCACTTTAAAGCACATCACTTAAGCGCTGTTCAAATTGAGTTCCATGGAACTGAAGAAGATCAAGATTTGGGCGCTTTAGTCGGTATGGATATGGCGACTTATAACTTCCGTCAGTTCGTTGACGGCAAGCAGTTGGCTGATCTTCCAAAGGTCTCTTTAAGAAAAACCTTGGGAAGCTTTGATAAGAATACCGTAAAAGAGGCGATGATCCGTGCACGCGCGGTGAACTTGGCTCGACACTTGGTGAATTTGCCACCGAATGATTTGAATCCAGAGTCTTTTGCCGAAATCGCGGCAAAAAAACTTTCGTTCCCATCCACTTTGAAAGTGGCGATCTGGGATACGAAAAAATTGGTTCAAGAAAAAATGGGTCTCCATGTGGGTGTGGGGCAAGGTGCTGAACACGGCCCTTGCATGGTTCACCTTAAATACCGTCCGGCTAAAAAATCCAAATTAAAGCCTATCGCCTTTGTCGGTAAAGGAATCACTTTCGATACGGGGGGCTTGGATATTAAACCTTCCTCTGCCATGCGCTTGATGAAAAAAGATATGGGTGGGGCCGCGAGTGTGATTGGTTTGGCTTTGTGGGTGGCAGAAAGTGCTTACCCAGGTCCAGTGGATTTCTATTTGGCTTTGGCTGAAAATGCGGTGGACGGAAAATCCTTCCGTCCAAGTGATGTCATCACCGCTCGCAACGGACTTCGTGTTGAAATCGACAACACAGATGCCGAAGGGCGCTTGGTTCTTGCCGATGTTCTAGATGTAGCTTGCACCGTGAAAGGTGCTGACGAACCTGAATACGTGATCGACGTGGCCACTTTGACGGGAGCCATTAAAGTTGGATTGGGTGCAGAGATTGCGGGTCTTTTCTCAAATGATGACGAGCTCGCAAATGCAATCACTCGTGCCGGGCAAAGAGCGGGTGATTTGAACTGGCGCATGCCTTTGTTTGATAAATACTTTGGTGATTTATCATCACCGTTTGCGGATTTCAAAAATTCGGGCGGCGGTTTTGGAGGTGCGATCACAGCGGCCTTGTTCCTGCAAAAATTCGTGCGTGGGAAAAAATGGGCTCACTTAGATGTGTACGCTTGGTCTGACAAAGCTCAAGGAGCTTTGACCTCCAGCGGAGGAAGCGGACAACCTGTTCAGTGTTTGATTGAATTTTTGCAGAACAGGACCCAAGAGTAGAATTACCAAAAAGCCCCTGAAGAAGGGGCTTTTTCATTGGAGCACATGATTACAATTTGTTAGGAATTGGTCTTTATAGCATTTGTGAGGTTTACTTAAAATACGTATAAGCCGATCAACTCTTTGATGTTTAGGCTTCTTGATTTTATCTACAATATTGAGATCATCTTTGGGATTGTCTTCATCTCGTCGATGATCATCCTGGGCTACGTGATCTATGACCACAAAGCCCGTCGTAAAAAAGGCCTCAATTAAGACATCTTACTTTTTATAGCCGAAAAGCTGCTTTGCTTTGATAAGGTCACGAACGCTGGCAGGCACAAGATTTTCCCAAGCGGCATTGCCATCTTCGATCATCTTCATAACATCAATCGAGTGCAGATAGTCTGCCGTTTCATCACAGCCAGAAATATCCACGATCTGTTTGTTTTCTGTAAAGTAAGCATAGATATGGCGCAGGTGAGGAGCCGGAAAAAAACTCTTCGTCGTTAAACACACTTGGGATGTCTTGTGCGGATAAATATAGACCTTGGTTTTCTGCTCAAGCAATTTTCCAAGTCCTTCTAGCAGTCCACCTTCTAGGTTTTTATAGTGATCTTCAGTGAAAAGCTTTTCCAAGTGAGAAGCGCCGACGACCAATGCCATGAAGTGCGGATTGTAGCGACGGATGAATCTTTTTAAGTTGTAGAATAAGAAGAAGTTCGAAATCAGAACGTGAAAGCCCAAGCTCGTCAAAGTTTCAACGCGGTCTAGGAAGTCTTTTTCGTTAAGATGGCCATCCATTTGCAAGTTGTGCATAGTGAGTTCCATCATCGGAAGTACATCCAGATCTTTGCCTTCGCTCTGGCGGACATCGCCCTTCATCTGGGTAAGGCCCTTTTGGAAGACATCAAGATGAGTGGAGGTGACGGGGCGGAATGTGCCTCGTTGAATCAATAAAGACTTTCCATAAATAGCGTCAGAGACATTTAAGATCTCATTTTGCGGAGAGAACAAAATAGCTTCCGCAAGCTTGCGACGTACAAGCTCTAAGTTCATCAAGCGCACATCGAAGTGTTTTAAAGCAGGGCCATTGAATTTAATGACATCGATGATGATCTGACCCTCTTTAAGTCCTTCGACCAAGTGAGGAATGAACTCTGTCACTTTATCGAGACCATAAAATGCACAATTCAAAAGATTTACACCTAAGACGCCCAAGGCTTCCTGTTGTTGCAGTCGGTGACGATCCAACATACGAACGTGCAAAATGATATCGTTCGATGGACCATTGGGCTCTGTTTGAAAGCGCACGCCCATCCAGCCGTGAGACTGTTTATTGCTTCCCGAAGATGCTGTAGCGACGGTGTTCGCGAAAGAAAAAAAGCACGTGTTTTTACCGCGAGTGTCGGCCAGGCGGTCCACTAGAAGATCATACTCGTGACCCAACATTTTTTGCAGCCGAGATTCACAGACGTAACGTCCGTTGGCTTCACGACCATAGATATCATCACTGACAATCATGTCGTAAGCAGAGATCGTCTTGGCAATAGTTTGCGAAGCTTTTCCAGCTTGAAAGAAATGACGAGCGACTTCTTGACCGGCGCCGATTTCGGCAAAAGCCCCATAGCGAGTCAGGTCTTTATTGATCTTCAGTGCTTTACCTAAAGTGGTTTCTACCGCCGGAGCTTCAGACATTATTTCTTTTCTCCTTCGGGCTTGCTATCTGCTTTCACCCAACCGGTGATGGCAAGGCTCATCGCTTTTTCAATCGGCATATCCAGTGGAGTCATGCGAGAGCGAGGAACCATCAATGTGAATCCCCCTAAACCATAGCTCATCGGAATATAAACGGCGATGCGATCATCGGCGTTTTGTTCAATAGCAGGAACGTCGCGGAAATTTTCACGAGTGACTAAGCCTAGGGCACGAATGCCGGTGTCGCCCAGATCGACCAAGACCACTTTTTGTAAGCCGCCGGGGCCTCCACCTTTAGAAAACAGATTCATCAAATCGCGCAGGGGAGAGTAAATGGCTTTGATAAATGGAACTTGCGTCAGGCGCTGTTCCATCTTTGAAAAGATACCACCAGCAAGAAGGTTGTTCAGCATCAATCCCAATAGGAAAATCAGAATCACCGTCAGCAGGAAACCCAAACCTGGAATGTAAATCGGAAGAACTTGGCGAAGAGCATCTCCTAAGAAGCTGTCGACAATAGCAATACCGGCGTAGATGATGTAGATCGTCAGCGCTATCGGTAAGAAAGTCACAAGACCTTGCAAGAAGATTTTCTGAAGTTGTTTCATAGCTGGATGTCCCGTCTTTGTTCGCGTATCGGTTCAAATTAAATATCAGCTAAGTCGAGGCTCTTCAAGACCTTGCGCATTCTCACAATGAGACAGCTTTTTCTCTAAACAACCCTCGACTTCCGACCGACAAGAAAAGGGTCAAAGGAGAACCGGTGAAACGGATTCTAGGCGGTCTATTTATTTCTTACAGTCTTCTGAGCTCTGCGGCATTTGCGCAGAACGAACCTAAGGTGGTTCCTGGGGAGTATCTTATTAAGTTTAAGGCTTCTTCAGGGGGGGCTGCGATCGCCCAAACGAAGCTTCTAGGTAAGGCTTCGATGAAGGCCAGTTTCCCGGGGCTCGACATCATGCAAGTCACGATGAAGTCAGGTACCGAGGAAAAAGCCAACTTTGAGGCCCTAAAAAATGACCCTGATGTCGAGTATATTGAACCGAACTATATTTTAGACAAAACAGAAATCACTCCGAACGAACCTGTAGAGCGTTTGACCTATGAGCAATTCGCAAATAGCAGTTTTGCAGCGACGGATTCAAATGTCTATTCGCAGTCCAATGCTTCAACAGGGATCGCCAGTGCGTGGCCTCTCATCACACCTTTGAGTGCTCAAAATGGCAAAGTCGTCGTGGCTGTCGTGGACACAGGTCTTGATAGATACCATGATGTCTTTAAGTCTTATGACTCAGGTGGAACAGGTGCTTTGTGGGTGAACCCGGTGGAAGCGGCTGGTACTCCTGGTGTTGACGACGACCAAAATGGTTATGTCGACGATATCAATGGCTGGAATTTTATTACGAACAACAACAACTTTATGGATGACGATGATCACGGCACTCACGTGGCGGGGATTGTCGTCGGTACGGGACAAAATATTTTTGCTCGTCCATTGCAAGAATCCAAAATCCAGATCATGCCTTTGAAGTTCCTAGGTTCAAACGGATCGGGTTCCACTTCTAATGCCATTCGTGCCATTTATTACGCTATTAATAATGGGGCGCGTGTGATCAATAACTCTTGGGGTGGTGGTAACTACAGCCGCGCGCTTCACGATGCGATCACATACGCTTACGACCGCCGTGTGCTGGTTGTTTCGGCTGCTGGTAACTACGGAAATAACAACGATGCTTCTCCGATGTATCCGGCGAACTATGATGTTCCAAGTAACATCTCGATAGCCTCTTCGACGCGTTTTGATGATCTCTCTGGATTTTCAAACTATGGTGCTTCGACGGTTCATATTGCAAGTCCGGGTGAATATATTGAAAGTACAGTTCCTGGTAACACGACAATGAAAATGTCAGGAACAAGTATGGCGGCTCCGTTTGTGGCCGGTGTCGCAGCATTGGCTTTCCGTGAAGCACCGTCTTTATCTGGTTACCAGATGAAACAGCTGATCTTGGGAACAAGTGCGGCAAACAGCTATTTGAATAATCTTGTTTATACGAGTGCGCGTATTGATGCTTATGAAATGATCCGTACGTCGCAGCAAATGGCGACTACTTCTTCAATGCAACCTGATTACAAGCCTTATTATCTGACCGAACAAGCGTCTTCTTCTCCTGGTGGAGGCGGTGCGGGTTGTGGCCTGGTGAAAGCCGTCACACACAATGGCCCGGGCTCTGGTCAAGGTGGTGGCGCGGGAGCGATGGCCGTCGTGATCGGTCTTTTGATGGCGCCACTGGCTTTCTGGCAAGTCTTGCGTGCTCGTGATCCGAAAAATAAACGTAAGTATGATCGATTTAAAATGAGTTCAGAAATCCGCGTGATGGTCGGGGACCGCGAACTCGTGGGTAACGTGAACACGATCTCTGAAGGTGGTTTGTCGTTCAATGCCGATGCAGCTCTGGACAAGGGCGGTATCGTCACGATGCGAATCCAAAGTCCCGATGGTCACGAGGTCATCGAGGTGCAAGGGCAAGTCGTGTGGAGCGAGAAAAACCAAGCCTACGGTGTGCAATTCGCGAATGCGAAACAGGGAACACTGGCTATGATCCGCGATTGGACGTCAGGTCTGATCAAGACTTAGTATAAGAATTTAGTTCAAGAAACAAAAAAGGCTTCGTGCAACCACGAAGCCTTTTTGTTTTTAAAATATCAATTCTTTATAGGAGCACGCCCGTTAAGAACAGGCTGGCCGCTGTGAAGTAAATCACCAGTCCCGTCACGTCGACAAGAGTCGCAACCGCCGGAGCCGAGGCGGAAGCGGGGTCAAATCCGACCTTCTTAAGAATGAATGGCAACATGGATCCCGAGATCGTGCCCCATAGAACAACACCGACGACGCTGGCAGCTACGGTTGCAGCGACAAGCATGTAGTGAGCCGTGTAAAGGCTTTCGCGGTTTGGCCAAAGAAGAATACGAATAAAACCAATGGCCCCTAGAAGCAAACCGAGTGTTAAACCTGTCAGCACTTCGCGCCCTAGAACACGCCACCAGTCACGACCGCGCACCTCGCCTAGAGCGATCGCACGAATCACCAGAGTGGAGGCTTGGGAACCTGAGTTACCGCCCGAGGAAATAATCAAAGGAATGAACATCGAAAGAACAACGGCCTTTGCCAGCTCATCTTCGTAATAAGCCATGGCTGTGGCTGTGAACATTTCACCTAAGAAGAGAATCAAAAGCCAACCGCCGCGTTTTTTAATCATCTCTAACATCGAGATTTTTAAATAAGGCGCGTCCAGGGTTTCAACCCCCCCGAGCTTATGGATATCCTCTGTCGCTTCTTCTTGAATGGCTGTCGCCACGTCATCGAACGTAACGATACCTTTCATGATGCCGTTTTCATCAACAACCGGAACGGCCATCAGATCTTGTTGAGAGAAAATACGACCGATTTGTTCCTGGTCCATCTCGACCGGGACTTTAAGAACATCGGTGTGCATGATTTCAGAAATGCGTTTTCCTGGAGTGGCTGAAAACAACTCGCGGAAAGAGACCACGCCCAAAAGTTTTTGATCTGAATCCAAAACATACGCGTAATAAATCGTCTCAACGTGAGTTTTTGCCTGAATACGAATGTAGGTGATGGCTTCATCGACCGTCATGTCGGGGCGAAGACGGACGAAACGAGAGCTCATCAGACCCCCGGCCGCATCTTCCGCATACGCCAGAAGGGCTGTCACTTCACGTTTTGTTTGTGGGTCTAAAAGAGCTAGAAGTTCATCACGGTAATCAGAACCCATTTCCTGGATCAAATCGGCCACGTCATCTGGAGCCAGCAAGCGAATCCAAGACCGTTTTTCAAGGGGAGCCGCTTCCATGATCAGTTCGGCCTGGTCATGGGTCTTAAGGCTTAGAAACAACTCTTCAGCTTCGGTGCGCGGCAGTTCTTTGAACTTTTCACGACGTTCATCGGGGCTCAATGCTGACCACGTGTCAGTCAGACTCATCAGAGAGTCTTGTTCCTGGATTTCGTCGTGTGCTTGGTTGTTGTCTTCCATCACCGCGCTCCGCTAGTTGCAAAATAAATCTGTGTCCGACAAATACCCCTTTTCATCGGAAGCCGCAAACTTATTTTTTAGACCAGTTCTGCTTTTTTAAAGCGAGGAAGCACTTCTTCTGTCGGTCCCAGGGCGACGATCTCGCCATTCTGCAACCATAATATGCGATCACACTTCGCTAAAGTCGAAAGACGGTGGGCAATGATCAATTGTGTTCGGTCCGAGAAAAATTCTTCCGTCGCTTTCACTAAAATCTCTTCCGATTGTGGATCCACAGAACTTGTCGCCTCATCCATGATCACGATCGGAGATTCCTGCAAAAGACAGCGAGCCATACATAATAATTGGCGTTCACCCAAAGATAGATTCTTACCGCGTTCTTCAATCCTCATCATCAGGCCTTCAGGGTGTGACTTCAACCAATCGCCCAGACCCACTTGCTCGATCACTTGGATCAAGCGCTCATCGGGCAAAGAGTCTTTGATATCGAGATTAAACCTTAAAGTCCCTTGGAATAAAATCGGCTCCTGAGCAATAAACGCCATGGATTGACGATAAAGATTCAGGTCGACACCCGTGGCATCTTGATTGAATTTTGGAAGATGCTCGTTAATAGAGATATGGCCCTTATCGATGGGATAAAGATAGAACAGGGCTTGAATCAAACTGGACTTCCCAGAGCCTGTGCGACCCACGATACCTAAGCGTTCACCGGCTTTAACTTCAAAATTCACGCCTTTAAGAACCCAAGGTAAGTCCTCACGATATCTAAACCAGACATCCTTCACTTGAACTGAGGCACTGCGATCTTCTGTTAAACGACGATTGTGCAGATATTTTTCAACAGACTCGGAGTACACCGGGTGTCCTGTGGCAAACTTCGCCGAGGCGGGCAGGTGGCTTCCGTTTTCAATCTGCATGCGCATGTATTGGTCCAGGCGCTCGACACCGATCATCGCCTCTTCAAATTGTGTCAACCACTCAAAGAACATTTGAACGGTGTTCCCTGAAAGCGCGATAAAGCTGAATGCCACACCGACAGAACCCACGGTGGCCCAACCTTTTTCCACCATGAAATACGCAGAGACACCAGTCACTAAAAGCAGCAGTGCCGTCAGGCTGTTCATTTGAAATGAAAAGCTGATCAGATGTTTCGTCGTATTCATTTTTTGCGTCAGGAAGTAGCGGTCCAGGCGCTCAAAGCGCTCAGCAAAGGATTTCTGACGACGGAAAGAGCGAATGGTGCTTGCCCCTTGAGTGGTTTCAGCAAAGTGCGCAATACTTGGTGACCGGCTGGCTGAAAGTTCACGGCGCGAGGTGCGCAGTTTTTGTTGGTTGAGTTTATAAACCAAGAAGTTCATCACACCAATGAAAAGAACGAACACCAGATAAATGGGATTAGCCACCGTGATTAAAATCACCATCATGCTAAGATCAAAAATGATGGATATAAATTCGGCCAAGGGGCCACCGAACAATCTGAAGATATTGCCGTAATCACTGGAAAAGCGGGTGATGATACGTCCTGCGGGAGTGTTATCAAAAAAACTCATCGGCAGGCGCGACGTTCTTAAAGTCACCTCATCGTAAAAGCTCGAGATCGCTTTGGCTGACAATCTTGAAAATCCCACACGGAATATCAAAGTCATCACAAAGCCACTTGCCGCCATGACCCCTAAAAGAACAATAAACTGCACTGAGGTGAAACCGCTCAAAGGCGTTTCTTTACCAACAAGATTATCTACCCAATAACCAATGACGTTGGTGTTGGCTAAAAGCAGACCGCGCCCGATAAAGCCGATGAAAAGGCAAACCAGGATGCGCGAAAGAAAAGGACCGTAGGAGAAACGCAAGGTCTCGTACAGGCTTTGGCTATAACCACCTTCCTTGCGGACTTCACCGTCAGAAAGGTATTTCGCTTTCACGCTGGGGTTTGTCACTTTTTTCTTAGACATGACTCACCTCTGTCTTTTGCGTGGCTTCTTTGGCTACGGTTGTCGTGTATTCACGGAATTTCTGATTCCTTCCCAAAAGTTCTTCAAAAGTTCCCGAATCTACAATCTGCCCCTCTTCCATAAATAAAATACGGTCCACTTGGTGAAGCGCACTCAAGCGGTGAGTGACCAGAAGGCGCGTGCGCTCTGCCCAAGCCCCTAATAAAAGTTGTTCAAAAAGTTTTTGTTCGGTGTCAACGTCAACGGCACTCAAACAGTCATCCAAGAGTAAAACCGGGGCCTTATGAAAGTGAACGCGCGCCAGTCCCACGCGCTGTCTTTGACCTCCGGAAAGATTCACACCGCGTTCGCCAATTTCAGTCGCTAAACCTTTTTCAACGCGTTCCGTGTTTAAATCAAACTGCGCAAGTTTTAAAGACTCTTCGATCATCGGATCGCGCTCGGGTTCGATGTCATAAACAAAGGCCACGTTTTCACGTAATGTCGCGTTCATGATGAAACCTTCTTGAGGCACGTACGCATATTGGGCACGCACTTCGTCTAAGGTCATCTCTAGAGCATTTTTTTCGCCGAAGTGATAAGTCTCAAAACTGGCTCCGGTTTCACGCAACAGGGAAAGTAGAAGCATGGATTTTCCGGCACCCACTTCGCCTACGATGGCGACGAACTCTCCGTGTTTCACATCCAAATTGATGTTCTTTAAAATGCGTTTTCCACTGATCGACAGATTTAAATTGCGAACTTGCAGCGCAAATTTCTCTTCGCGTTTTCGTTCTTGGTTTGAAAGTTCTTTTTCACCACTAGTTTCATTGTTTCTGGTGGAAAGAAAATCTTCCAGACGTTTGAGCGATGTCCAAGAATCAAAAGCGAAGGTGAAGAACCAGGGCATTTGGCGGAAAGGACGAGTTAAGAAAACTCCGACAATCCAAAGAAGCGCTAAAAGCTCGCCACTTGTCATTTGGTGTTTTGTATAAAGCACCAAGGAACCTAAGGCGACGACGTTTAAGAAAAAGGTGATCGATGAAGAAATCGAGTTCATGATCTGACCATTGGTCACCATCAAGACACGATTGCGAGTTTCAATTTCACGTTTTACAAAAATGTTGGCTTCAAAGTGACGAATCCATCCCAGAATGCGGATGGTGCGAATATTTTGAATCCATTCATTCACAAGTCCGATACGCTCTGCTGCTAATTGCTTAAAGTTAAAAAAGAACTTCGATTGGCGAAACGCCATGAAGGTGTTCAGTGTTGCAATCGCGAACATCAAAAGGACGGTCGGCCAAATAGGAACATCAAACAGAATCGAGATCGCAAATGGAGCCAGGATCAATGGAAAAAGAGTCGAGGCTCCGGCAGGCAAGGTTTGATCTAAGAACACCGTCGCCCCTTGCACGTCCGTTGCATATAAAGAAACGATTTCACCCACAGGTTTGCCACTCATTGTGTCGACTCGCAGGTGCAAGGTTTTTTCATAAAGTCTTTGTGCAAAAACCTTTTGCATATGCAAAGACTCGCGGATGCTTAGATAGTTCGTCAGTTGCGAAAACGCCTGTGCAATCAAGACGCAGAAGAATGCACCTAGAACATAGGTCAGGGGATTTGAGAAATCCACAAGGTGCAAATGCCCTTGTTGTCCCGTCAGTTGATCAATGAATTCCTTTTGAAAGAAGGGACCTAACAATCCAAACACCGCGCCTAAAAGAGACGTGATAAGAATCAAAACTCGCGCGTAGAAACGAGTGAATACGACCTGATAAAAGAGTGACTTCATGATGCATCGTCCCTAAACCATCCTGTGATACTCAGGCGTGGTTGAAAGCTCTTCTCGACTTGATGAGGGAAGAGGTCACTGCGGAAAAGAACAAGGGTGCCAAGCAGAGGCTCGATCTGAGTGATCAGAACATTTTCCTGATCAGGCTGATAGAGACTCAATTCACCACCGTCTCCCTTTTGCCAGCTTTCATTGAGGTACAGAATGAAAGTGATCTTTCTTGCTCCGCTACCTCGATGATTATCGATATGCTTATCATAGCCCGCCCCCGGTGGGTAGAGAGCAAAATGCGTTTCATATCTTTTCAGTCCTAAGTAAAAATCCTGATTAAGCTTTTGTAAAAGCAACTGCAGATTTGACAGAAAAGCTTTCTGCAAAGGAGTCGCGGCGTCCTCTTCGATCCACAGAGTGAAATCACCACGGATTTCTGTGTGAACTGTTTTTGTGACTCCGCGTCCGATCGAGGCTTTTTGAAAGGCTCCTTCCGAGTGAAGTTTTTGACACTCGTGGGCAAGATTTTGGCAGAATTCTCGAGTGAAAACTGTGGATGAAGCCGCCCAGTTATTCTGTGCTAAATCATCAAACATTCTTTCTAGATTTATGAGATTGATTTGATTCTGTGCCAAAGTGTTGCCATTCTATGCATGTGAGGGGTTGATGGCAAAAAGTTCTTTTACTCGCCGTGAATTTTTAAAAGTTTCTGCTCTAGGCACGTCAGCTATGGCACTTAGCAGCTGCACAAGCTTAGATCGCTATTTTATGGGCGATAAAAGAAATTTTAAAAATGAAGTCGTCATCCTGGGGGCGGGTGCGGCGGGACTTTCTGCCGCCTTTGAACTTAAAAAACGCAAAATTCCATTCCGTATTTTCGAGGCCTCCTCACGAGTCGGTGGGCGTGTTCAGTCCGTGACCGTCTTTCCGCAAGGAGGGCCCGTTGCGGAATTAGGTGCCGAGTTTTTTGATAGCTCACACACTCGCGTCTTTGACTTGGCAAAAGAGCTTAATATTCCGACAAGCGAAGTGAAGGCCGCGACGGGACTTGAAGCTCATCTTTTTTCGTTCGACAAAAAAGTTTATAAAGTGAAAGACATCGCTGCACGTCTTAAAACTTTGCAAAATCCTTTCCGTCGTATTCGTAGCGAATTGTATCGTGAACAAGATGTCATCCTGACATATCGAAATTCTTTTCAGTTTGAACGAGCGGCCTATTATGACTCTTTGTCCTTAGCGGATCTGTTGGATAGTTGGAAAAGTGAAGTGGATCCGTTGGTGCTCCAACTGATCGAAGCTCAAGCGGTCAGCCGTTTCGGTGTCGATGCGAAAGACCAGTCGGCTCTTCATTTCTTGTCGACTCTCGATGCGGAAGGAAGTTCGCTTTTAGCGGGGCGAGCGGTGTATCGCATGGATGGGGGACTCTCAAATCTGATGCAAACACTGTCAGCGCGGGTTGCTGGTGTGATACCCGATTACGTGGTGAAGCTGAACAGTCCTTTAACGGAAATCGTGGAAGATGATGGAGCCTTTGAACTTACTTTCCAAACGCCGGAAGGAAAAGAAACTTTCACGACAAGACATGTGATCTGCACTTTGCCTTTTTCAAAACTGCGCGAGGTCAACGGCGTTCAGAATTTAAATTTCTCTCAAGCGAAAAAAGAAAACATCATGTCGCAGGCCTATGCGACACACGCGAAAGGCACGTTGGGGTTTGCTTCTCCGTTCTGGCGTGATCGTCGTGGGAATGTGCCTGCCAATGTCGGAAACTTTACGGGAGATTTTGTAACTCAAAAAATATGGGACTCGGGACGAGCGCAGAAGGGGACTCAAGGTCTGTTAACTTTCCAGCGTGCCGGAGCTTCCGGAGCCAAAGCCGGGGCCGCCGCGACCGGGGAAGCGTTGAAGGATCTGGATATTTTCTATAATGATCTTCCAGTGATTTCAGAAGGTGCTTCAGAAGTTGCTAACTGGCAGCAACGTAAATGGGCTTTAGGATCCATGGCGGTCTTTAAACCTGGTCAGTATATGCGATTTAAAGGTGTGGCCGCTGAACCCGAGTATGGTGGAAGGTTTCAGTTTGCTGGCGAGCACACGAGCGTTCGATTTGCGGGAACTTTGCACGGAGCCCTGGACAGCGGCATTCGTGCTGCCTCGGAAATTCAAGTTTAAGAATCAGTATTCCAAATAAAAAAGGGCGATGGTTTTCACCATCGCCCTGTGTTTTTCGGAAATTTTATTTCACAAGATTTACTTGCAGAGTTCCCGCTTCGCCTTGAGCGGCGACAAAACTATCAACATCTGTTTTGTTGATCGCATTGATCAAAGAGCTCATGCGGTTGTTTGTGATACTCATACCTTGAGGTGCTGAACCATCCGCGTTCACCCAGCTATAGTTCGGCTGAGGAGAAACAACAAAGACGATGATGTTGTAAGAAGGACGGAAACCTTCTTTTTCAACTTGCACCGAAGGCAAAGACATCGAGTCCGCAGAGATATAAACCGTGCGTGACTCTTTCACTTGAGAGATCGTGATTTGCGAAGAGTCCGTAGAAATAAACGGACGGGAACCGACAGCGTAAAGAACTGTCAGGTACTGCCCACGCAAATTCCCCAAGCGATTGACTTGAAGTGAAGGGATGTTTTCAAAACGAGCGGCTTCCGCACTTCTTTGGGAAACAGAACCACTCATCAAACCCAGACCGATGATCAGAGTTAGCGCATTGATGACGATGAGTTTTAGAGATCTCATTTTTTAGCTCCTGTTTTCGCGTAGTCTAGATACATGACGATGTGACCGTTTGGATCGACAGCAACGCGATTGATATCCAATTTAATTCCTAAAATCACAGGTGGAAGAGGCAAACTTCCCGGGATGACTTCATCCACAGTTTTCCAGCCTGCACTTTGCTCACGCAGTCGTTCTTTCACACCTTCGCGCACTTTGCCTGGCATCAACTTACCCACAAGTGAAAGGTATTTGTTGTCCATAACCAAAGAGTCCACATCGATGGAATGCAACTGCAGCTGCATGCCGGACTTATCGCTCAACTGGCGTAATTTTGCAATGATGTCGAAATCAATCACGATTTTATCTTTAAGAGCGATATGACCCGGTTCATTTTCAACTGAAACATGCAGTTTTACGAAAGCCTCCTGTGGCTTTAAGACCGCGCCGGCTGGAGTTTTTACATAGTCAATCGTTGGCGCCGCCTTTAGCTTCAATACGGTGCCGTTGGATTGGCGGATGGTCTCAAAGTTTTTACGTTCGTAACTTAACTGCAAAACACGGTTGATCAAAGCGCGATCCAGCGTCAAAGCAAGGTCGTAGTTTTCCTGCGGCAGCAAATTGACTTGGGGAAGACCGCGAGGGCCGTTGGATGCCACCGGGCGACTTTGAGGATTGATTGGATCCTCAACGTAAGCCGTCAGCTCAATATTCAAAGATTTTTTCAAATTGATATTCTGAAGTTTTAAACCCCATTTAAAGTTAGGGCGGCGGTCGTATTCTTCGGTTCCAGGTGGAACCATGTCTTGAACCTGCTCCAAAGAGCCACTTAAAAATTCTTTGGCTTTTTGATTCAAAAGTTCGGGCAATTGCTTACGAGCAAAGTCACCCAGGCTTTCACGGACTTTTTGAAGGATGACCGGCGCCTGCTCCATCAACATCGCATCAAGTTGAGCGGTGTTGAGCTGAAACTTTTTTCCGTTAATTTCAACCGCGATTTGCGGGACGATTAATTTTTTGTATTGGTAAGCAATGGGAGCTTCGGAAAGATTGTTGTCAATCTCTAAGGCTTCAAAATCCAACCCTCCATTGGCGTTGGAGCGAATGTAGAAGGGAAGACGAATTTTCAAAGGAGTCGTGTCGTCACCTGCAGTGATGGAAACATCTTCCAGGCCCACTTGACCCAGAAATTCATTGTTCATATCCCAAGCTTTCACAGAGTGAGTGGCAATAGAAAGCTTTTTGACTTCAAGTTCGATAGCCAAAACCGCGCCGTCGCGCTTTCCCAGTGCTTTCATCAGGGCTTCATCGGTCACCAAGCCGAAACGAGAAAAGTTGGCGATATAGCCGGACTCGCCGATCTCAATCGTAGGGCGGTGTTCGTCCATTGAAAAGCCAACCAACCATTGAGTCAGAAGGTCGCGAACTTGTGCATACATTTTTACCATTTCAGGATTGGAGTCTTTAAAATCATCAGGGTTGATGGGCTTTTCAAAAGTATAGCTCATCGCCGGGAAATAACCTTCATCGAGCTTCACACCGAGGTTTCCTAATAGATCGCTCAAACGGTTATCAAAGTACTTCATTCCACGTTGCGTGACTTGCACTTGCACTGCTTTAGGCAAGAGGTGCTTGTTCGCAATCTGAGGACTCAAGTCCGCAGCCAAGGCATTAAAGCCTTGCAACGACAGTAGCAGGGGAATCAACATGCGCGATGTTTGAAGCCGACGTACCATATAGTTAAACCTCGTTCGTGTAGGGGCTATGATCCAAAGGGGCCTGGTGCAATGAAAGTTCCAATGCTTTATAGGCCTTAGCTCCAATACGATGGAGGAGAGCTTTTCGACACCTGTCTAAAATTGAGACAGGGGCCCCAAAAGGGCAGTCTGTTCCGAGAGGTATATACTAGCGAGATCACAATAAAAAACCCCGAAATTGCTTTCGGGGTTTTTACTTAGATTTAGGAACTTAAAGAAAGATTATTTCAACAACTCAAGAGCTGTTTCATTGATCCAGTCGGCATGGGCATCAACACGAGTGAAAACGGAAAGAATAAAACAATCCGGAGTCAACGGAATCGGCAAAGAATCGCCGCGACTTGCAACACCCAAGAGATACAACTGACCGTTCACATCAAGATAAGCAGGGCCACCAGAGTCACCGCTGCAAATACCACGGCGAAGTGATTGATCCAACATGATTTCGGTAGAGCCGTTCATGGGAGACTTCACTTTCAAAGTGGTTGTGCGCAGAGTGCCAGCCCCTTTTTTAACTCCCCAAGCCCAGTTCAAACCAAAGCCTGCAACAACGACTTCTGTGTTTTTTCTGATGCCAGAGAAGTCCGAAAGAAGGGGAGCCGGAGCATAACCCGCGGGAGCCGTACCTTCAAAACGAAGCATGGCGATGTCGTACATGTCTTCTGCCTTCATCTCACCATAGAATTTGTGCTGAACTTTTTTAACGACGCGACGAAGTTGAGAAGCGTCAGCATTTTTAAATTCCTGACCGAATAAAACCACCATTTTATCCGATGTGGGATCGATACAGTGTGCAGCTGTTAAAACAAGATTTGGTGCAATCAAAGTTCCAGTGCAAAGGGCTTTAGCATTTTCGTCATAAAGACCGACGGTCGAACGGCTGATGCGGCTATTTGCTTCTACTTTATCGCCACCAATGACACCTTTTTGTTGGCCACTTAATTCCACTTGCGCTTGCTGAGCGGTCTCGGCACAGGCGCTTAATGTTAATGCGACGGCCAAAGTAAGAGATAGCTTTTTAAACATAAAGACTCCTTGATTCGAAAAGAACCGCCCACATTTATCAAATTTTGACGTGGTGGTAAGTTCTTTCGTGTGAGGTGAAAACATTCTCTCGTAGGACAAAAAATTGACACTTCTTTGTCCCTCAACTCGAACCTAGCGGTGTTAGAGGGAGCAAATTTCATGTGCCTCGCAATGACCCTGGGCATCTTGGTTGAAAAGTCCTCAGGATTTGGGATAGTGATCGGCCCCGGGGGTTTTATGAAAGCGATTCTAACGATTCTATTTTTGTTACCAACAGTCACCTTTGCTGAAGTGGTTCAGGGAAATATGGAAGTAGTGGCACGCAGTGAGTACCCGCAGTATGGGGCCGCTTGCACCTATGAAGGAACTCAGAACTATATCTATCCAAAATCGTCGCGGACTATTTCCCTAGAGGTGATGGGCGACCAAGTTAAGGTGCCGGTGTCGGCGGTTGGCACCGTGAATTGCTCTTCTTCATTTGCCGGTTTCCCTCATGAAGTTATTGTGCCATTGGGATCCACAGTGGAGTATCCAATGCTTCCGCCATTTTTAACCGACTTAGCAACGCTTTCTTTGTCGGTGAGTGTTTCGAAAATCAAAGATAAATTTCTAGTGCAAGTGCGATGTGATTACTCGCACCGCTGTGGTTTGAATGGCTTTGATGAGGTGACGATGTCACAGGTAACACCACCTCAGAACTTTGTGATGGTCGAGTGTGAATGCTGGGGACGCGCGAACGCGTACCAAGTAAATTACTTCACGAATCTTGCGGCAGAAGCCGTAAGTGCTGTGCGCGCACACGCTCAAGTGCAAAGAAAGTGTCAGCAAAAGATCGGATACAGATCCGTCGAACTTCGCAACTGTCGAAATGTGCGCTAGAAATTAATTAGCGAAAATCCTCGTCCTCCACCAAATGCCAAGAGTGTCCGCCGTCACTGGTTTTCAGTAAGGCGGAGTTCTGCATGGCCGAGGTGTTAATAGCCTCTCCGGATGGAGTCTTGAAATAGTAAGGCGCATAGGGACGCATCTGACTGTACTCTAAGTAAAGATGATCGCGACGATCAATGGTCATCACTTGATAGAAATGCGTGTATTCTTGCGCATTCGGGTAGACCAAAATCTTTGGAGCACTCCATTTGTAAAGATTCGATTCGCTTGTAAGCTCCGCCGTTTGGTAGGCCAGTGCTCCGAAATATTCAAAGTCAAAAAGGGACTTATCGTAAGCCCACAGGCGATAGGCCACATGAAGCTTGTCTTTGCTGTCGATGATGAAAGAGACATAAGTTTGGCTACCGCCAGAAACACCAGGAATATTGAAGTTCGCGCTATACCCACTGTCCGTCGTGTTCACAAATTGCGGTGCGGACCAGGTATCGATAGAGTCCGATTTTGTCGACGAGGTATATGTGAAGTGGCCACCATGCGATCCGCCAATAACGTGCAAGATTCCTTGGCTTGAGCGCACAATGCCGGGCTGATTGTGGTTGTCATTCAAAGGCCAGGTTTTAAGAATTTCTTTTTTCCTGATCAATCCGGATTTGACGTCATACTCTGCAACCCAAATTCCTGAATAGGGATTGCCATTTTTATCGGGCACCGTATTCGTAGGGCGACCTCTTTGATTTTTTTCTAACTTGTGATCCAAAGTGGCTTCTAGCCAGACGACAAAATATTTATCTCCGGCGCGCAGAAGTTTAACGGCACTGCCACTGCGATAACCGATGGGCTGTGCTGTTGTGCTTAGGGTGAGGGGAGTGTCAGCGACCAGCTCTCCGTTTTTATCAAATGAAGTCGTTTGCAGCGTCAAGGTTCCAACAGTTCCTTGCCAGTATTCAAATCCACTTTCGTAACCAGAGACTTTGCCGCTAGCTTGAAAGTACAAGAAAGCCGGCGGACCCGGCAGAGGTTTTGAAGTGTAAGGTCTTTCAAGGTCGTACCATTCAGGTAGTGTTGAAGAGCTTAGAAGAACCTGACTTTTCCAAGTGCTCCCGTGATCCTTTGAGTACATCAGAACATAGTGTTTGTTCGCTGAGTCTTTGGTTTTGATACGGACGACGCTGTAAAGAATGTCGTCTTTATCAAAGACCGCCATCTTCGGATCCCAGATCAGATCTTGTCGGTTCATGGAAGCGATCTCATCCACGGTGGAATTCGGAAAATGTTTTTTCACTGCGGAAATATCAAAGGGCAAGTCCATCCAAACGCCGTGTTGATATTTTTTAAATCCGCTGGCGAGTGGTGCCGTCTGGCTGCGCTCGTGACTTCGAAAATAAGGTCGATTGAAACTGTCAAAGGCGGGGATGTAAATGGGATAACCTGGCTCCCAGGCAAAAACTTTGCGCTCGTGATAACTTTCTAAAAAATTCGCGACTTCCGCGGGAGAATTGAATTGATTCAATCCGGTTTTAGGAAAAGCAGGAAGCTTTAAGGGAGCATATTTGTTTTTATTCAAAGATGAAAAAGAGCCCGAGCCTTCAAGGGACGAACTGGGGCGAAGCAGTTTAAAAGAAACCACCATCGCTGTCAGAGCAAGCGCTGCACAAACCAGTTTTTTCATTATCAACCTAACTAAAAGTTAAATCCATATCCCGCGCGAAGGATGATTTGTTTTGCGGAAGATGTGTTGTTGTCCGGGTACATAGCGTAATCAAGTTGAACCGGAATAAAATTGTTGCGGTTAAGATGATAGTCCATTCCTGCAGACACCACGATGGTTTGATTTGTGGAAATTTTGCTGGTGTCTAGAACGTTACTGCTTTTATTCATGGCAAAAAGGAATCCTAAACCCGCGGCGGCGTTGAATTCCATAGTCTTCGTTTTTAAGAAAGTATAACGAACCAAGGCTTCAACACCCAAGTAGCCAATTTCGACCTTACAGTCTGAGCTGCCCGTACATGAAGCCGCAGAGGAAGTTCCAGAAGCTTGCAAGGATTCATAACCACCCAAAATGCGCGCACTGATATTGCCGTCTAGTTGCATTTGATAGAAGCCCGAAAGATTAAAGCTATTTCCAGAAAGAGAGATGCTTGAAGTGCCCGTTGGTTTTACAGTCATCGTATTCATGGCGTAACCCGCAGTCAATCCCCAAGCAGATTGAGATTTTGGCGCACGGCTCGCAGTTTGCGAAGACTTTGCGCCACGAGAAAGCTTTTCGATGGAAAAGTCAGGACTCATTGAACCTTTAAGGATCGCGGCGACTGCTCGGTTGTTTTTGACTTGTTTGATTTCAAGAAGGGCGCGCGCTTTACCATCACCATCACGAACTCCCAATTTTTCACCGGCTTGAACAGATTCTCCTTCAAGATCTAGAAGGACGCGGTCTTTTTTTACACTGAGGGTGCGAATCGCATAAGCTGGTGAAACAAGGGCTGATAATAGCAGTGCTGTAATGATGATTTTCATAGTGATACTATCGTCAGAATCAAAATGAAACTAAAGGAAAACCGGACCCTCTGTTACCTCTAAAATCCGGATAAATTTACTTAGGTTTCCTCCGCGGAACACGTATTCAAATTATTTATGTCTCAATTTAAGAAGCGAGGTCGTCTTTTACCTTAACCATCCGATACTATTAGGGAGCGGAAGAATTCGGGGGAATGACCGTGACACATTTTATTACTGGTACAGTTATGGTGCTGTTGGCGTCAGTTTCGTCATCGGCTCAGACTTTGTCTGAGGCGGCGCTCTTTAATCGTTGCTATACTCAGCTAACGGGTAAGCCCGTACCTCTTAAACACGCTACGATGATCCAGATCAAAGCAGGGAAGGTGAAAGCCTTGGATGCCTGCAACAGTCTTTTGGATAAGGCCGAGCTAGATGCTTCGGGTCCATTGATCAATCGCAACGATAAAGAAGCTAGAGCCGTTCTTAATAACTTCTATAATTTTCATCGTACATGGTTCTCTGCAAACTCCGTGGAACAAATCCAAGAATACAACGAGGAGTTGGCTCGTGGGACTATGGATATCTATGACTCCACAGAGCCAGGTCTAGCTTTGACTCGCGCCATGTTTGCTCGTGGGGCTGAGTACAAAGACGTTCTGACTTTGGGTTGGGGTGTGCACGCTCAACGAGAGGAAAACGCGGCTGTTCGCAGTCAAATCGGCTGGAATGTGAATTTTCCAGCGCGTCGCCTTTACGGCAATCACGCGGGCTTTAACGAAAACCTTTTTAACTTCCGTGCATTGACGGGTGGTTTTAACGGAAATTCGGATACGACAAATTCCATGTTCCTGCATTTACCTAAAATTGAAGTCGGTGAATTAGTGGGGATTCGTATTAAAAGCGAGAGCGTGATGATTCCAAACGTCAGCTTGCAGCCACTTGGTGCCGATCGTCGTGGAAATGAGCAGCAAGGATTGAATCACTCGTTCAATCTAAACGCCACATTGGGCGGTGGTGTTTTAGGAACACCCATTTATATTCTTTTGAACTATGGGCATGGCCGTGGTCTTGAGGCGAATGGAACAACGAAAGTTGCTCGTCGCTGGTCGCAAACCAATATGAACTCTTTCCTTTGCCAAGAGTTGCCGGCGCTGCGTGAATCGGATATTCGCACAATGGTGGTTGGAAATTCTTCTGCACCATTTAGAAACTCTGCAAGCTGTGTGATGTGCCATGCGACTTTAGATCCTATGGCCTACACGACTCGCAATGTGGTGATGGCAGGTTCTGATTACTTCGTCATGAGTGAAGGATCTCGCACACATTCTAAAACCGCATTGCACATGGTGACTTATAAACCTGATTTGTCTTCCGTCGCTGGTTGGCCTTCAGAGCCTGTGGCGAACTTCCATCGTCAACAACCAACGGGTCGCTTGTTCTTTAGATCAATGACAGGAACTTTGATTGATAAACCTGTGAATGGAGTTGCGCAGTTGGGCGAGGCGATGGCAAATACGCCGGACTATTATAATTGTGCGGCAAAAAGATACTTCGAGTATTTCACAGGTATCCAAGTCGCTCTTTACGACCGTTCAAATCCTGCCAACGCAGAATTGAACAGAAAATTATCCAGCGAATCTATAGCAGACCGCGAGTTCGTGGAAGCTTTGGGGGCAGAGCTTCGCGATTCTCAATCCGTTCGTCGCATGATCAAACGAATCATGTCGTCGAAGTACTATAAAGAAGCGAATTTCCGAGAGCAGTAAACCGGGGGACACAATGGGGGACGATAATAATTTTTCACGCAGGGGTTTTATGGCTGGTGGCGCCGTTATCGGTGCGACAGCTTTAATTCCGACTCCGCTTGAGCGTCTGCTGAATGTGTTAAGCACAGGCTTTATTCATGAAGCCCAAGCTGAGGCCAACGGCACAGCGGGAGCTCGTAACTACATCAATATTTTGATGGCAGGGGGACCTCTTCGTTATACTTTTGACGCTTGGATGAGAACCAATCCTTCCGACACACAATTGGATTTTAATCCGATGGTGGCGACGAAATACGTGAGCTCGGGTGGCAGAGTCACGGGTGTTGAATACAGTTCGTTTAATTATAATGGTGTTTTAGTTCCTCACATGTTTTCGCACACGGTGAATAGCAGTGCGGGACAACGTCCTTTAACAGATCTTCTTAAACACATGCTGGTAATTCGCGGCTTCGGTACGGGCTTTGACGGCCATCCGTTCAATGCGACGGTTCAGCAAGCACCTGTGGGTGGTGTTTCTTCAGTGATGGGTCTAGCGGCCGACTATTCTTCAAAAACTTTTGAGGCGGTGGAGTGGCCGAACCGTGGAGCTTACGGGAACTACATGTCTCTTAAAGGTAAGGCGCTCAATAAACTTACCGGCAGTCCTTTGCATTCCTTGCTTGAAGGCTTTGGTGGTCCTCAAGGGGGCCGTGTAAAAGGTCGTGACTTAAAGACTCGCAACCGTGATGCCTTCGATTTAGCGCAAGCGCGCTTACGTGCTTATGCTCAGTCCGATTTCGCGGGCTCGACAGTTCTCGCAAAAAATCTTTCTAATGCTTCAGACCTTATGAAAAAAGGCATCGGCAATATCGATGGATATTGGACAAGTGCCGTGAATAGATACAAAAGCATCATTGAATCCAGCATGCGCCAATCAGGTCTTGTCGGTATCAGTGATATTCCTTTGATTTCGGACCAAGGAAATTTCTGGCGTGTGCACGTGGCTGACGGAAATCGTGGTCTTACAGTGCATCCCGATTTTGATATGAGAAGTGCCGTTTCAACAATGACTGAATCAGGTGGTTTGAGCGAAGGTTTGGCCTTAGCGGAGTATGTTTTAAAAGAAGGTCTGGTCAGTTCACTCAACATTCAAGTCGGTGACTTGAACAACGTGACTTTGCGTGATGCCGCAAACGGTGTCACGATGGCGCATACGGGTATTAAAGACATGCATGAAACTGGCGCTATCCCGGCCGTGCTTTTGACGACGGCTTACTATCGCGCGTTGGCGGCAGGTCTTTTAGAGTTGATTGATCAATTGAAGAAAACAAAAGTGAACAACACAGATCTATGGTCTGAAACTGTTGTGCAAATTATTTCTGAATTCAATCGCAGTGCCCGCGCTAATGGAACGGGCAGTGACCATGGTTTCAATCAAATGGTCACCAGTGTCTACACGGGCGCTTTCTCGAATGGTCCTTATGTCGTCGGCAACATCATTAAAGGTGGTCATGGCGGCGGTTACACGGGGACTCAAGGTATTGGAGCCGCAATTGATGGTTACAATCAAGCGGGTCGCCCCACACCGACGATGGCAGCTTCAACGGTGGCAGCTCTTTTACGTGTGCCAAAAAATCCTTACGAAAACTTGGCAGCGCCCTTGGTTGAACTTTCAGGCAACAGCCTGCGTGTTATGAAAACAGCAAAGATTGTGGGGTAAAGATGTTGAAGTCGCAAAAAACAAAAATCTTTACTTTAGCGATCACCGGTTTAGTCCTGACTCAGATGTATCAAAACTGTGGGCAGATGGGCATGGGTGGTTTTGAAACTTTGGATATGGCTTCGATGAATCTTTCCATGGGTATGGAAGGTTCAACGGATCAATCGCATCCGGCGCAAAAAGAAGTCCTGTTGCCTACACAAAAAACTTTGGTAGTGAATCGGGAATACGTCGCCGATTTAATGCGCGAAATATTCACGAGTTCAGCGACTCCAGTTCCCAATTTAGAAGCCCTGATCAATCAATGGATCATCAATCGCGGAGCTCAGTACGGCTTAGGTTGTAATCCTTATGGTTCTTATTCAGGTCGCGATTGTGGTGGAGATATCTCTAACTCCAATCTTCCGATCACGACCGATGACAACACCGTTCGGGAGTCTTTCCGTGTGCAGTTCTGCGAGAACGTGCTCGGTATGGACCAAGGTGTGAATGCGATTTTAGAAAAGCTAACCAATCGAGCGACGGCGCCAACAGCCGATACGATACGTCAGGTCTACGCTTTGTTTTATCGGGGAGATGAAGCTTCGGAGCTGATTGTGAACTCTTTATTAGATTTGGACCGGGCTTTGTTGGCCAAGAACGAGACGCCACTTGAAAGATGGCGAGCTTTGGCTCTTCAAGTTTGCGAATCGCCAGGTTGGCAATTACAATAGGTTTTCGGGGGAAGAATGTTCGTGGGGGTTAAAAAAAGCATTATTGCAGTCGGGGCCATGACCGGTTTGGTAGTGGCATTTCAGAATTGCAGTGACTTTGCTTTGCAGGATCAAGTGATCTATGAACAAGGTATCTTTGAGCTCGACTCAAAGACGATCCCTGCTCTTTTGGATTCCGAATCTTTGAATGCTTGGTCGAAGCCGGGCAATCCTAATTTCGTGAATAAAGGTTTCTGGGTTGCAGATCAATGGTCTGTGATCGTCGCCGTAGACCGAAAAGCCACAGGAAAAATTATCACCGTGTCATCGGGTGCCGCGAACGAAGAGACTTATATCAACGTTGCCAGCGGCAAAGTTCGTGCGGTTCGTTCCAGCAGCGGTGGTGCGGGCACGTGGACGGAATACATTGAATCAAATCTTCCGGCGAGTGGGGATCAAATGGTCCTTGGTGCCAATTTCGGTATGAAGGCCGGAGAAATTTCTTTAATGATTAACGGTATTTTGCAAACGGGAACTGTGCAGAAATCCTCGATCGCACCCGGAGACTTTTCGGTGGTCGCTAAGAGTGTGTCCGCTGCTCCAGTAGGCGGACAGGTTTATGAGTACATGGTCTTTGGTGGCGATAGCTATTACAAAGAAGGTAAGTTGACGAATCAAGAACTCAACGTCATGTCTCGCTATGTCGCGAACAACAATATGATTGCGAATGTGATTTGGGATCCAAGTCTGACAGCTCCGGGATCTTCAACGGGTGAAGACGAAGTGAATCCTAAGTTTATCATCGCAAAAGCAATTTACGATGCGAAGTGCGTGAGCTGTCATAAGTCGGGCGGTAATGCTCCGAACCTGGTGAACCTTACCGAGAATAAAGCGCTTTCTAATGGTTGGGTAGTCAAAGGCAATGCCGAGGGCTCGACGTTGTACAACGTACTTAAAGGATCTTCGGGCGGTGGGGCGAAAAGCATGCCTTCAGGCGGAAGCATTTCTGCGGCGGAAGTGCAGGCCATCGCTGACTGGATCAATAGCATTAAATAATTTAATTGAACTAAAACAATCACTGAACTTAGGGGGATTTTTCTAATGAAGTTTTTAGCAACTTTGTTTTTAACAACAAGTTTATCATGCGCAGCTTTTGCTCAAAGTGTCACTGTAGATGTGATTCTAAATCCGATGGGGGATTTCAAAGCGAAGACCGGCTCTGTAAAAGGCCAAGCGACAGTGAAGGGTGACGAAGTTTCTGCGGAAAATATCATCGTTGATCTTCGCACGCTAAAAACCGGTGTTGAGCTTCGTGACAAGCACACGCAAAAGCACCTGGATACAAAAGCTTTCCCAGAGGCTGTTCTAGTGTCAGCAACGGGTAAAGGCGGTAAAGGTAAAGGCAAAATCAAAATCAAGGGCGTAGAAAAAGACGTTGAAGGCACATACAAAGTAGAAGGCAAAACTTTGAAAGCGAATTTCAAACTGACTTTGTCTGACTTTGGAATCAGCGATATCAACTACATGGGTGTTGGCGTTGAAGATGAAGTGACTCTTCATGTCGCTGTTCCTGTGAAATAGATTTTCGACATCACAAAATAAAAAGGCGCAGTTTATCGACTGCGCCTTTTTTAATTCTCTTAAAGCCTTTTTAGAATCGGTATGTGGCTCCGACTTTCCACATTGTGGATCCTTCCGCCAAAGGCCCTAAGCCTTGATAGAAATCCCACTTTTGAAACAAACGAATGTTAAGATCCGCCATCGGCATCACGTTCATATTGCGACCAGAGTCAATAGTTTGACCGGAAGCTGCCGGCCAATCCGCGTTCTTCATAAAAGCGAGCACTGAAATCCCTGCATTGATTCTGCCCGAGAAACGATAAAACGCGCGAGGGGAGACACCGTAAACTGTGAACGCCACTTTGCCTTCAGAGTAATCCAAAGAGTTGTCTCCGCCACCATTGGCACGACCGGCTCCGATGAACGCGCCAAAGTTCCAACCCCAGCGGTAGTAGGTCACTTCTTTTTGAATCGTGACGATCATACCGTTGTAATTGGCATTATCACTTTCGCTCGTGAGCCCTTGCTGCAGTTTTAATTTTTCATTCCACTGCAAGGCTGCGACGTTAACACCCCAAGTTTCACGCGAAGTCACTTTTTTCGCCTTCACGGTGCTTGAGGGGGCGGGGGCCGCTTCTGCAGTCTCTTCCGTAGTCGCAGCGGCCTCTTCGTCAGATGACGCTTCTTCTTGAGCAAAAGAGGTCGACAACAACGAGCTTACTAAGAAAAATAAAATAAACTTTTTCATGACCTCTCCTAATAAGAAACGTGAACTTGACCTTGCAGAGCCCAGGCATCTTGCGAACCTGTTTGATCTGCGTAGACTTTGGCATTTGTGGCCATGGCGCGAAGTTCAAGGCGAGGTAATGGGAACATCAACGCGCCTAAGCTCCACTTCATCACTTCCGGCGAGGATTTTTTGATGTCCTCTTTGCTGTGCTCTACGACCGACAAAATATTGTATCCACGGCGCACATTCACAAGCGTTTCAACCAGAGCATAAGTTCCTAACATCGCATCGGCGCCAGATAGTTTATTCGTCCGCTCTTTAAATCCAGCTTCGGCCATGATCGCCGAACCTTTGGAAAGACCCATGCGCGTGGTGAAGGCCAAAAGATTCCATTTGCTCTGTTCACTTTCGGAACTCAAGAAAGAGCCGCCGATTTTGAATTTTTCAAAAACCTGGTATTCGCCGGTGATTGAGTAACCTTTTTGCTTTTCAGGTTCTTCCTGAGCGCCGTTTCCGAAGAACACGTTCGCAGCGATGTCCCAATCGGGGTAGGTAAAGTGAGCGATAACACCTTGGGATTGGTCGAATTGACCTAAAGTAATTACGCGACGATTGACGGCGGTGTGATCCACGTTACGCAGACCGAAGGCTTTATCCATTTGTCCGACGTACCACCACAGGTTGTTGCTTTGTTTGTAGCGAAGATAGTATTCCTTCATGAACCACGTGTTGGTTTTCCCGTAGTAGGGTTCGATGCCCGTATAAGAAGGTGTTGTTACCAAAGTGTATTTCTGTTTCTTGTCGAAGAAGAAAGTCAGATTCACATCATTTTGCATGTTGATGAATCGCTCGGAAGTCGCTTGCGATCCTGGATCCATCTTCAACCACAGGCCGCGGTATTTAATTCCGGGACGCACCCACCAAGGAAGTGATTTTTTTCCTAAGAATCCTGATTGAGCTGCAATTTCTTCCTCATCGACGTTCTTAGGGTAAATATCACGAGCCGTGATCTCTGTGGCATACAAAGCGCGACCATAGTCATTCAGGGCGCCTCCACCAAGGCCGTTGTAATGGCAGGTAATGCACGAAGAGTAGGCATATCCAATAAAGTCAGGATAAGCCTGGGCCTGTTTAAAGGTGAATAAGGAAGCCAATACGATCAATGCGGAGGTAATTTTATAATGTATCACGATGGGAAAATTCTATTGGACGCGTCGAGGGAATCAATAAAAATCTGCCTCTGAACGCACTGTGTGTTCCGTCTCAATTTGGTACATTGATTTAACTTCAAGCTCTGTTTTCCGATAAGAAACCCTGTATGGAAACAAAAGCAACCACCTTAGAACGTCCTCGAACAGTGCAGATGGCTGCGGCCGTCTTAATTCTCACACCCGTGTTGGACATCCTCATGTATCAGCGAACAGGAACTCAGATTTTTAGCTGGGTGGGATGGTTGTTGATCTTCGGTGCCGGTGTCAGTTTGATGATTCGTCACAAATCCTCGTGGCTTCTAGGGATCGTTCTTTGCGCTCTTTTCGTCTTAAACACGGGTTACGGTCTGATTCGTGACATGGAGCATGTGGATCCTTTGATCAGCACAGCGAAGCTTCTAGATTGTTTATTGGTTCTTTTTATTGTGGGAACCGTATCGTATTTTTTCCGCTATCCTTACCTGGATCGACGTCAAAATTGGTTCGCACCTACAGGCGAGCGCTTTTCTATTACGACGCCCGTGATGTTGAATGGAATCGAGACGCAAACTTTAGATCTTTCTTATACGGGGGCGCGTATCGCGGTACCTGGTGGGGTTTCTTACAAGGCCGGAGACAAGCTCGCGTTGCAGTTCACCGATATCAACGATATTCAATGCTCTGCAAAAGTCATTGATGTGAAAGCCGATCATGTCCGCGTTCACTTTGAAGGCACCTCGTCTTCAGATAAAGAGATGCTTCGTCAGTGGTTAAACAGTCAAAATTTACAGAAAGTTTAGCTTTAAGCTTTCTCACCCCAGTTTTTTAGGGCATAAAGGCGTTTTCATCTAAGGGTAGAATCATGTCTAAAACAACAAAGAAAAAGTCGGCAAAAATCTCTAAGAAACTGCCTCCCGTAGACCCCGCTTCACCGCATGAGGTTGCGATCGCCGTAAAGCAGATCCTGGATAATGTGCGTCCGACGCCGATGATCCATAATGGTCTTTCAAACGAAGAAAAGATTGAAAAGATCACCGAAAAATTCGTCGATATCATGGAAACTTTGGGACTGGATCTTTCCGACGACAGTCTTCGCGAGACACCACGTCGTGTGGCTAAAATGTACGTGAACGAGGTTTTTAGTGGTTTAGACCCTAAAAAGTTTCCGAAGATGACGGTTATTGAAAACAAAATGAATTACGATCAGATGATCGTGGTTCAAAACATCAGCTGTCTTTCTTTCTGTGAGCATCACTTTTTGCCGATCGATGGCTTTGCTACTGTCGCGTATATTCCAAATAAAAAAGTGATCGGTCTTTCTAAGATCAATCGCATCGTTCAGTACTTCGGCCGCCGCCCGCAGGTGCAAGAGCGCCTGACGAAGCAAATCACGGACTGTCTGCAATACATCTTGGGAACGGAGCACGTAGCGGTGCACATCAATGCCAAGCACTACTGTGTGGTGATGAGAGGTATTGAAGACACAGGTAGTGCCACTGCCACAGCGGATCTGCGTGGTCACTTTAAGACCCGTATGGAAACGCGTGAAGAGTTCTTGCAGCACTGTCGTACGAAATAATTGAATAATAATATTGGAAATAAAAAAGCAGAAAGGGTTCCTTTCTGCTTTTTTATTTTAAAGACCTCAGCGGCCCAAGGCCGCCTGTTTCTTAGATGGAAGACTGTAAAAGCTCGCGAGAGTTTTTCGAAAGAGTTTCAACCGCCACCATGCGTTTGATTTGCTTGATAGCTTTTTCTTTCATCACCGGATCTAACTTTTTGACAAAGTTGAAAGCCGCGCACAAGCGAGCGGCGACTTGCGGGTTCTTCGCGTCGATTTCAAGAATCTTATCCGCGTAGAATTCGTAAGCGTCCGTTTTAGGGTCATTGAAACGCACGATGTTCGCACCGAAAGCTCTTAGCAACGAATACACGTTGTTGGGATTTGTGATATTGAAAGCCGGATGTTTCGTCAAAGCCTTCACATCTTCCAAAGTCTGCTTCCTTGTGGTCGTAGCTTGGGCTGTGAACCACTTATTGATAACAACAGAGTCATTTTTCCAGTTGTTATAGAAGTCACTCAAAGCCTTATCGCGGAATTCAGATTCTGTATCCGCAAGAATCATCAACGCCGTCATACGGTCCGTCATGTTTTGTGCTTCCCAGTACTGCTTATTCGCGATCGTCAAAATTTCTGGATCGTGAAGCTCAGCTAAATAGTGCAGGGCTTGATTTTTCAAAGCACGATGGCCGAAGACTTTCGGGTCATGGCTTTTCGGATCGGCACCGTGGTATTTGTGATAGATATCCAAAAGCTGCGTGCGGTTTTCACGCGCAATCGCCGTGCGCAAGGTCGTGCGCGCGTTGTGGAAGGCTTCAGAGTCTAAAACTTCCTCTTCTTGCGCCAAGATAGCATGGCTTGGGATTTGAAGCATCTTTGCCTTGAAGCTTGGATCCATATCGGCATCACGAATCGTCGCACTGAGAGCTTTTAAATATCGATTGTCGATAGTTAACGGAGCGCCTTCACGGTGACGAGCAATCAAGTTGTGAAGAAGATTCAAGCCCAATTTCTGCGCCATCTCGCGACGGTTGAAAGAGTCCGTGTCTTTTTCCATAAGGAAGTACAAATCATCTTCGCTGGCTTCCCAACGCAAATTGATCGGTGCAGAGAACTCACGAAGGATAGAAAGAACAGGGCGTTCTTTCAGACCTTTAAACACGAAAGTTTCTTTGCGCTCTTTAAGTTCAATCAGATTTTTTCCATCTGTATTGACCTGGATTTTGTCGCAGTTTAAAGCAAGCTCTTTACCGTTTTTGTCTAAAAGGCCCATCATCAATGGTATGTGGAAAGGCTCTTTATGCGGTTGATTTGGAGTCGGCGGGCACGATTGCTCCAATGACAGCGTGTATTCACCTTTGTTTTGGTCATAGGCTTCGGTCACGTGAACCACTGGTGTCCCAGATTGATTGTACCAACGCTTAAACTGTGTGAAGTCTTTACCATTCGGCTCTGCAATGGCGGCGGCGAAGTCTTCCGTCGTCACGGCTTGACCGTCATGACGTTTGAAGTATTCATCCATGCCTTTACGGAAACCTTTTCTTCCCACAATCGTTTGCATCATACGGATCACTTCAGATCCTTTTTCATAGATCGTCATGGTGAAGAAATTATCGACCGCCATACAAGATTCAGGACGGACGGGGTGGGCATTAGGGCCCGCATCTTCAGCGAATTGACCCGTGCGAAGAGCATCGACGTCTTCGATTCTTTGCACTCCGCGATCCGTCATGTCGGCAGAAAATTCTTGGTCACGGAAAACCGTCAAACCTTCTTTTAAAGAAAGTTGGAACCAGTCACGCAAAGTCACACGATTGCCTGTCCAGTTGTGGAAGTATTCATGCGCGACAACCGATTCAATGCTGTGGAAATCCACGTCTGTTGCTGAATTGGAATCGGCCAGAACTAAGCGAGAGTTAAAGATATTAAGACCTTTGTTTTCCATCGCGCCGGCATTGAAATCATCAATTGCGACGATCATGTAGTCATTAAGATCATATTCAAGACCGAAGGTCTCTTCGTCCCATTTCATGGATTTTTTCAAAGACTCCATAGCATGCCAGCAGCGTTCTTGTTTTCCATGCACGGCATAGACTTCTAAATTCACTTTACGACCGGAAGACGTCGTGAAGGTGTCACGAATAACACCAAGATCTCCAGCGACTAAAGCAAACAAGTAACAAGGCTTTTTATGTGGATCACGCCAGAAAGCTTTGTGACGACCGTTTCCTAAGTCTTCAATTTTGATGCGATCGCCGTTTGAAAGTAAAACAGGGTATTTCTTTTTATCCGCTTCGATAGTTACAGAGTACGAAGTCATGACATCCGGACGGTCTAAGAAGTAAGTGATTTTTCTAAAGCCTTGAGCTTCACACTGAGTGCAGAAAATGCCGTTGGATTTATAGAGGCCTTCCAAAGACGTGTTGTGCTGTGGTTGCAACTCAGTCTCAATTTCAAGTTCAAATTTTTTCGGAGTCGAAGGGATGATCAGTTCTTCTTCCGTGATTTGGTATTGATCGGCCTTAAGAGGTGTTCCGTCAATTTTTACGGAAACCAGTTTCAGCTCAACGCCGTTTAAACGCAGCTCCGCGCCTTCTTCGGTTCTGTTCATCTTGCTTTTGGCGATAACTCGACAAAAGTCTTCATTGATGACGAAGTCGAGGTTTATTGAATCCACAGAAAAAGCGGGTCCTTTATAGTCTTTAAGATAAATTTTTTCTTGTTTCATAAGCCCTCGATTCAGATAATAGAGACGATGAGTTTGTTAATCACTTCTATCACAATAAACACCCCGCATCTACAAGACATGCTGGGATTCTATGGAATAATCGGCTTTCAATTTACAGCGTCAAAAGTTGATAAGGGAAGTGAAGTTCATCGCGCCCTTCACAATGGAGTCGAATTTTCTTTGTATTCCATCAGAAACGCTCAAAAAGCTCAAATTCCAAGCCTGCAATTAGGTTTTCGAATTACAGATTTAGAACGCACCGTCGGTGAGCTGATGAAAATTCCAGGCAGCATGTGTATTTTGGACCCAACAGAGATGCCGGACGGAAAGAAGGCGATTGTCTTGGATCCCGATGGTCATTCGATCGAACTTTGTGAGATATAAACCAGCTTCAAATTAAATAAAAAAGGGACCTTCGAGGTCCCTTTTTTATTTCGATTAATTGTGTTTGTACATACGATCTTCGAAAGCGGCAAGGGCAGCTTTAGCACCTTCACCCATAGCGATCACGATCTGCTTGTACGGAGTTGTTGTCACGTCTCCGGCAGCATAGATGCCTGCTTCTGAGGTGCGACCTTTTTCATCGACGATGATTTCACCGAACTTGCTTAAGTTCACCGTGTCCTTCAAGAACTGACTGTTGGGAACTAAACCGATTTGAACGAAGACACCATCAAGATCAATCTTTTCAGTTTTATCTAAACTGCGATCGACGTACTCCAGTTGCGTGACCTTTTGGCCGTCGCCAATCACTTTCTGAGTTTTTGCGCTTGTGATGATCGAAGCATTTGGCAAAGATTTAAGTTTATCCACCAAGATCTTATCCGCTTTCAATTGATCATTGTATTCAAAGACCACGACTTCACGAACGATCCCCGCAAGGTCAATTGCCGCTTCGACACCAGAGTTTCCACCGCCGATAACGGCCACCTTTTTGCCTTTGTAGAAAGGACCATCACAGTGAGGGCAGTAAGCAACGCCACGACCCAGATAGTCTTTTTCACCTTCGACGTTCAGTTCACGCCACTTCGCACCAGTTGTCACGATCACCGCGTCTGCTGTCAGGTGTTCGCCACTTTCAAGTTCGATAGCTTTGATGCCGTCTTTCGTGTGAATTTTCTTAACTCGACGGTTTTCAAAAAGTTTAATTGGGTAGCTAGCAACGTGTTGATTCAACTGCGCTGCCAATTGAGGACCTTCCGTGTAAACCACAGAGATCAAATTCTCAATGCCTTTGGTCTCTTGCACCTGACCGCCGATTTTTTCCGTGATCATGGCGACACTTAAGCCCTTACGAACTGTGTAAATCGCCGCCGATGCGCCCGCAGGTCCACCGCCGATAACCAAAGTATCGAAGTGACCTAAGTTTTTGTTCACAGGCTCTTCAACGGGAGCTGAATCGTCCACGCCGAATGTGCTTTCAAGTTTCGTTAATAGATCCAAAAGTTGAATACGGCCTGAGTGGAACATCTTTGAATTCGCAACCAGACTTGGGACACCTTGAATGCCCAAAGCTTGAACGTCGTCTTGAACGTAGCCGCCATCAATGATTTCGTGGCGCATGCTTCCGTGAACAAGCGCGAACTGATTCAAGGCTTGAACCACGTCCGGACAGTTCTCACAAGTCAAAGAGATGTAAGACTGAATCGTGATGTTCTTTTTCAAGCGTTTCACACGGCTCGCGATCAAGCTGTCTAGGGCTTTTCCTTTTCCATCGGTGTTTAGGATTGCCAGGATTAACGAAGTGAATTCGTGACCACCAGGAATGCCTTTAAACACGATGCCCGTCGGTTTGTCTTTGTAAGCAATATGAAACTGAGGCATCGGCGAAATACCGCCGCTATTGCGAACTGTGATTTTATCTGAAGTGCTCGCGACTTCATTCAACATTTCAAGAAGATCTTTATTGTCGTCGTGAGTGCTGTTTTCAACGACAAGTTCGACTGTATTTTCGAGAGATGCGAAGACTGATTTGAGTTGTTCTAAAAGGGAAGAATCCAACATTTCAAACCTCCAAAAGTGTTTTTATAAATGCCAACTTCTTCGTTGCCGCGTCGTCGCTGTACGGGCGTACAGCTTCCTTCTTGCGCCTTGAATTTGGCACTTATAAAAACACTTTTCCGTGCAAGAAGTTCCGGTGGAAAAGTGTCCCCGCCGTTGCCAGCGGGGAAGAAAACGAAAACCTAAATTAGATTTTACCAACTAGGTCTAGACCTGGTTTCAAAGTAGATTTACCTGGAGTCCATTTAGCTGGGCATACTTCGCCTGGGTTTGCAGCGATGTATTGAGCTGCTTGTACTTTACGGAACAACTCATCAGCATTACGGCCGATACCGTTGTCTTGAACTTCAGCTAGTACGATTTTACCAGCAGGGTTCACAAGGAAAGTACCGCGGTAAGCAAGACCTTCTTCTTCAATGTGTACACCAAAAGCGCGAGTCAATTGGAATGTCGGGTCTGCCAACATTGGGTATTTGATTTTTTTGATTGTGTCAGAAGCATCATGCCATGCTTTGTGTGTGAAGTGAGTGTCTGTAGAAACACCGTAAACTTCTACGCCCAATTTTTGGAAATCAGCATATTTATCAGCCATGTCACCCAATTCAGTTGGGCACACGAATGTGAAGTCTGCTGGATAGAAGAAGAAGATAGACCATTTACCTTTAAGGTCGTTGTGAGTCACAGTTTTGAAATCATTGTGATGATAAGCTTGAACTTTGAATTCAGGCACTTGCGTGTTGATTAGAGTAAGCATTTATTCTCCTTCGAATAAAATGGTTGTTTTATATTGGCTCGTGAGCCTAAAAAATTATGAGGTCCACTAGCAGCTTTCTGTTAGTGAACATCTTTCGTCGATCAGAATAGAGGATCAACCCCTTTTGGTGAAATCGATTATAAATATCCATTGATAGATTTTCTCTATCTTGATAGAATTGCCTCATAAAGGAGCAGTTTATGACGCCAAAAACGAACTTTTCTTTGACGCAGCTCGAATACGTCATGGCCGTGCATAAATACGGGCATTTTGCGAAGGCGGCAGAGGCTTGTTTTGTGACTCAACCAACGTTGAGTATGCAGATCCAGAAATTAGAAGAGGATTTGGGCGTCGTTATCTTCGATCGCTCGAAGAAACCAGTTCTTCTGACACAGATGGGAAAAAAGCTAATATCTCAAATGCAAACAGTCCTGTTTGAGGCGCGTAAAATCGAAAGTCTGATTCAGCACGAAAAAAAAGGGGCGAAGCAGGGAAGTTTGGTGGTCGGTGTCATACCCACCGTGGCTCCATATTTATTGCCGCGCCTGCTGCCGGTTTGCGAAGAGCTTTTTCCCGAGGTAGAGCTGAACATCAAAGAACTGCAAACCGATCAGATTTTAGAAGCCTTGAATGCTGATGAAATTGATGTGGGAATTTTGGCAACACCGACGAAGATGGCAAAGATGTTTGAGTACCCTTTGTACTATGAGCCTTTTTCTGTCTTGTGCGAAAAGAATCACGAGTATGCGCAGATGAAAAAGATCAAATATCAAAGTCTCAGCATGGAAGATATTTGGTTACTCGAAGAGGGTCATTGCTTGCGCAATCAAGTATTGGATCTATGTTCAGTCAGAAAAAATAAAGGCGGGGGTCGACGTTATAAATTCGAAAGCGGAAGTTTAGAAACGCTGAAGAACCTCGTCGATCTGTATGGAGGCTACACTTTGCTTCCGTACCTAGCCGCCGAACACATTGGCGATCGAAGTCACTTAGTGCAATTTGAACGACCGATCCCAGCCCGCGAAATCGGCTTGGTGTATCGCCGCGAGCACTACAAAAATGAATTGATTGAAGCTTTAGGCGAAGCAATTCTAAAAAGTATTCCGGAAGAGTTGCGCAAGATCCGCCAAAAAGATCTCGACGTCCTTCCCATCGCTTAAGGTACCAGATTCTTCTTCTCGGAGGCGGTTGAGGGGTTGGAATATTTTTATAGTGATAAAGTTCGCGACAATGTAGCTGAGGTCGTTGAAATGAGCTGGCGACAAAGCACTTGAAGAGTTCGTGGAGAAGTAATTTCACGAAAGCAAAAGAAAGATATTATGAAAACAAGAAAACCCATCGAGAACCGTGAAGACATCAAGTTGTTAGTCGACGAGTTTTACTCAAAGGTGCGTCAAGACCCTTATATCGGCCCGATATTCACCGACGTAGCAAAAGTAGATTGGGAAGAACATCTGCCGAAGCTTTACAACTTCTGGGCGGACTTGTTATTGGGAGAAGACACCTATCGCGGCAGACCTTTTCCTCCACATATGAAGTTGAATTTGCAACAGGGACACTTTGAACAATGGCTGCGCCTATTCACGCAAACTGTGGATGAAAACTTCGTGGGCTTGAAAGCGTCAGAGGCGAAGTCGCGGGCATTGCGGATTGCGCGAAATTTTATGATTAATCTGAGTTTGATGGACAACTAGAAATTTAATTGAGTTGGTGTCGAGTTGATTGATCGAATTTAATTCACTGAATTTTTTAAGTTACTTCGTAAGCCATTAAGAATTTAGTTATTAGTTATCAGTGCCCAAAAAATGACCCAAAAATAAATGTCTTAAAGTAATTCTTCCGGATTGATCTGAAAGTTGTTCTTGACGCAATCGCTTACTGCCACCGTGGCAGTGAAATCGTCCCTGTTGTACGCGACCCGATTGTCTTGCAACACAACAACCTTTGTTTTTCCTCAACCAAACAAACCCTCATTTCCGAATAAGGACAGGATTTTCTATCCTTATAGAAACGGGGGAGGTCCGCTATGAAACTCACCATCACCTATGCTTCGCAAGGACGTTTGTTGGAAGGCTGTCTTTATCTACCAAAAAATTCATCCGAGCATTTAGTGGGATTGTTATTTGAAGGTTCAATGACAGGAGCCACGAACCAAATCACGCATTATATCGCACGCGAAGTGAGCGAAGAAGGTTTCGCCTGCCTGGTGATGGATCATAGCTACTACTCTGAAGACGAAGGTGCCGCGCAATCCTGGGAGTCCCCATCCAAGCGCACCGAAGACATTCATGCGGCTTTAAGATTTATGCAAACTCATGGCACGATCAATCCAGAAAAAATCATCGGCGTCGGGGTCAGCGTCGGGGCTGAATACATGGCGCAAGTCTGTCGCGAATCCAATGTCTGTAAAGGCTTAGTGATGATTCAAGGGCCTTACGATGATGCTCAGAACAAAGCGCAAGATTTGGACATTCCGACAGTCGTCGTGGATGAAACTCACTTGGATTCAGCGATCGATGAAACCGTGATGTGGGCAAGAACTCTGTTTAACGGCAAGTTCGCCGAAAACCCCAATCCACCGTTAGTGGATTGGAGTCGCGCGGACAAATAATTAACGAAGTTTGATTTTCACGGAGTTAACAACTTCGTTATTGAAGCCGCGAATATCGACGGTGACGAGCTTCTTTTTCCAATCGATGTCAGCCAAACCAAAGTTTTCCTTGCTGTACACCGGTCCGACGTAGTGAGAGTCGGCGTCGCCGTACTTATTTGCACGATTGATTGAGCTTGAAGTGATCTCATAGAGAGAACCGTAATTCTTTAGGTCCATTTTAGAGATCGAAGCAATATGACGATCGCCACTTAATAAAATCACATTCTTCGCCCGCGTGGACTTGAGTAAATCAAAGAAGCGCTGACGCTCTTTCGGGAAGTTGCCCCATTTTTCGTATTTCGGATCATTGGCGATCAACTGAATACTAGAAACGATGAAGCGCACGTCTGCAGGGCGCTTCAATTGTCCTTCAAGCCATTCCCACTGAGCTTCCCCTAAGATCGTTCCTTCCTCTTGCGGGATATAATCCTGCGCTTTGCCTTCATTCCCCGGGCTTTCTTTTAAAGGACTGCGGAAATAACGAGTATCTAGCATGATCACTTGCACAGATTTCTTTTTAGGTCCGATCATCTTCGCGTGATAGATGCCCTTTTGTTCTAAAGGAATGCTATTTTTAACATAACCCCAATAGTTTAAGAAATCACGACGGGCATTGTCTTTACCTTTAAAGTCAGATCCGCCATCGCGCTCGCCGAAATCATGATCGTCCCACGTCGCCATAAAAGGAACTTCTTTGCGGATAGCGATGTATTCAGGAATTTGATCCATCTTGCGATACTGTTCGGCGATAGGTTGTTGAGTCGGGTGGCTAGCATAGACGTTATCACCCATGAACAGAAAAAGATCGGGCTTGGCTTGAAGAACATCCTTCCACAAAGGTTCGGGCTGATCTTGATTGGCGCAAGAACCAAAGGCGATTTTATGCACCGGCTTTTCGTACACGATTTCCTGTGACGGCAGAGAGGAAATATACGTTGCCGAAGTTGACGAACCCGAATCATGTTTCGCCGTCTGAGCACAGCCAAGAAGAAATAACGAAAGCAGTAAGATCTTTTTCATACGGTCCTTTTCATAAAAAACGCGCCTTCATTTCATGCGAGGACGTTCGTGCGGTCAAATTCTTTCGTCTCAAATTAGAACACGGCACAACTCTTGGATATCCTAAGAAGTATGAACAAGAAGATGCTTATATTTTTAAGAACTGCCGCGCTTTGTTTCGTAGGACTTGCCATCATGGCCTCTGAACTCGCATTGGTTGGAGCCAAAAGCACCAGTCCCACAGTGAGACAGCCCACAAATGGCGTCGCTGTTCAGCCACTATCCAAGCGCCGTCACGACATTTCATTGCATATGCAGACGGCGAAGCGTTGGGCCGAGGTCCTAGATACTCAATCCAGTGAAATTTTAAAAGCTTCGTCTATGGGAACACTTCAAAGATGGCGTCAAAACATTGATCTAACAACGATGAGGACTCAATACGCCGAGGGGACTTTGGCGCATCTTAAATCCATGACGTCTCTTTTCAAAGTTCGTCGTCAAATGGGCCGTTTTAAGGATTTAAAAGAATTTGATTTTCAAAACATGGTTCGTAAAAGCGACTACTTGATGGCGTTACCAACGACCAAAGAGAGCTTGAATACGGAAGATCCAGAAATCGAGCGCATTTTAGTGGCCTACAGCCACGAGCGCCAGCAGCTCTCAATTCACTAGAGCCAAAAAAAAGGGAGCGATACCGCTCCCTTTTTCATTTTAGATTTCTCTAAATTATTTTCTTTCAGACAAAGGAACAACTTTGCGTTGTTCGTGACCCACGTACTCAGAAAGAGGACGGATGATACGGTTGTCTGCAGCTTGCTCCATAATGTGAGCAGACCAGCCCGTTGTACGAGCCATCACGAAGATCGGCGTAAAGAAGTCGATCTCAAAGCCCATCATGTAGTAAGCAGGACCCGCTGGGAAATCCAAGTTAGGGTAGATTTTCTTTTTCTCTACCATCACTTTTTCAAGCGACGTGTACATCTGCATCCATTTTTGTTCGCCAGTCACGTCTGCCATAACTTGCGCGTATTTTTTCATTGTTGGAACGCGAGAGTCGCCAGAACGGTAAACGCGGTGACCGAAGCCCATGACTTTTTTCTTCTGAGCTAGAGCATCCAACATCCATTGTTCGGCTTTCGCAGGGTCTGCGATCTCTTTCATCATGTGCATAACCATTTCGTTTGCACCACCGTGCAAAGGACCTTTCAACGCACCGATACCCGCAACAGTTGCAGAATAAATATCAGATTGAGTTGAAGTCACAACACGTGCTGTGAAAGTCGAAGCGTTGAAGCTGTGTTCAGCGTAAAGGATCAAAGAAACGTCGAAAGCCTTTACAACTTCTTTTTGAGGCACTTTACCAAAGCACATGTGGAAGAAGTTTTCAGAGATAGAAAGATCCGCTTTAGGAGGAATGAAATCCAAACCTTTTTTGAAGCGGTAGTCAGCAGCAACCATTGTTGGGATTTTTGCCAACAACTGGATTGCTTTATCCATATTTGTCGCTGGAGTCGCATCCCAAATACGAGCGTCTTCAGTTCCCAAGAAAGAAACCGCTGTGCGGATTGAATCCATCGGGTGACATTTTTGTGGAAGAGCTTTGATCACGTTCAACAAAGTTGTAGAGATCTCACGGTAGCCGCGCTCTTTTTTCGTGAAGTCTGCAAGTTGAGAAGCTGTTGGCAACTCGTTGTTGTAAAGAAGGTAAGCCACCTCTTCAAAAGAGCAGTTTTCAGCCAAGTCTTGAACTGGGTAACCACGGTAGATCAAAGAGTTTGTGTGAGGGTTTACTTTAGATACTTTTGAAGTATCCATAACCACGCCCTCAAGGCCCTTTTTCACGTTCATTTTATCCGGTTCTGGAACGTAATCTGGATTGATATATTCAGCCATTTTTCCTCCGCAAGAAGGCGTCGGCATTTGCTTTAAAATGCGGCGCACAATGTGTCGTTAAAGTAATGGCTCAAGCTAGCTCGGGGTTCTGCGTGGGTCAACCTCTCCGAAACAATGAACCCTCCCTTTGCCAGCCGCGGCGAGGGGAGAGGGCCCGCATGAAGACCCCTTGACCTTAAAGCTCATGATCTAAAGACTGAATGTATGGAAATATCGTTCGCTCTTCTTCCGGCATTCTTGCATGTTTACTTCTTCATTTTAGAAAGTCTTCTTTGGGGACGCCCGCGCATCAATCGCATCTTCGGCGTAAAGCCTCAAGATGTCGCCGCGACAAAACCGCTTGCGTTCAATCAGGGCTTTTACAATCTCTTCCTGGCGATCGCGATTTTTGCGGGCCTGCATTTTAGAACGGGAGAGATGACCTATTCCATGGGAACGACGCTTATTATTTACGCCCTTCTTTCAATTTGTGGTGCGGGCTTAGTCCTGCTCTTGTCAAATCCACGTAAGATGTGGAGAGGTGCTGTGATTCAATTTGTGCCGGCAGCAATTGCCTTAGTGCCCTATCTGAAAAGCTAAATAAGCCCGGCCTAGAGGGTAAATATACAAAAATAGAACAGTGTTATGCAAATTTGACGTCTTTTGGAACAGTGCTTTTTCCATAATAATGGAGGCATGAGCAAGGGAACACGTTCCTTAAGTCGAAGGTCTTTGCTGATTGGCGCAGGCAGTGCGCTGACGGCTTGGGGCCTATGGAGATTGCATATGCCTGATCAATTAAAAACTCTTTTAAATCTGACTTCAAAACAAGACGGTGCGAAGATGCCCGTGCTTTTTGTGGGGCACGGCAATCCTATGAACGCGATCCAAGACAATCCGTTCACGCAAAGTTTAGCTAATTTAGGAAATGAAATCGCGACACCGAAAGCCATCTTAGTGATTTCCGCTCACTGGTTGAGTGCAGGCACATGGGTGACTCGTATGGAAAAGCCGCGCACTATACATGACTTCTATGGATTTCCGCAGGAGTTATTCAACGTGCAATATCCCGCGCCCGGTGATCCTGAGTTGGCAAAACAAATTCAAAGCCTGTCTAATAAACCGCAAATTCATGGCGACGACAGCTCGTGGGGATTGGATCATGGAACCTGGGCGGTGCTTCGTAAGATGTATCCGCAGGCCGATATCCCGGTTCTACAATTGAGTATCGATATGTCCGAACCTCCCGCATTTCACTTTGAGTTAGGCCGCACTCTTAAAAAATTAAGAGAGCAAGGCGTCTTGATCGTGGGAAGCGGCAACATCGTTCACAACCTACGCCGAGCGAACTGGGATAAGCCATTGCAAGGTGAAGATTGGGCGATCGAATTTGACGAATGGGCCAAAGAAAAACTGGTCGATCGCGACTTTAAAGCACTTACTGAAGAATTTATGAAATCCACAGCAGGACGCTTAAGCGTTCCTACGCCCGATCACTATTTACCAATGCTGTATGTTTTAGGAGCCGCAGATGAGAAAGATGAACTGGCGTTCCAGTTTGAAGGTTATGACATGGGTTCTATTTCTATGCGTGGGTTTAGCTTGGGTAAAAAAGGATGATATGAAAACAGATAGCAAGCTGCAGGCGATTTACATTCCGGCAAAAGAAAAAAGCCAGGGTAAGTCGCCTGTGATCATCGCTCTTCATGGTGTCGGTTCCAACGAAAAGGATCTTGCGGAGTTGGCTTCTTCGCTGGATCCAAGATTCGCCGTCCTTAGTTTGCGCGCGCCTTTAGTGATGGGGCCTGAGAGCTTTGCCTGGTTCCAAGTTCGCTTCACGGCGGAGGGACCTCTGCACAATCGCGAAGAGGCGGAAAGCTCCCGCCTTCTTTTAAAAGATTTTATTCATCAGTTAAAATCGCATCCTGAAGTTGATTCCCGTAAAATTGTTCTTTTGGGTTTCAGTCAAGGCACGATCATGAGTCTTTCTTTAGGATTTACCGAACCTGAACTTATTCGCGGCATGGTTGCGATAGGCGGGCGCACTTTGCAAGAAGTCTCTCAAGGAGTGGTGCCTGATGGCACGGTGACGTCCACGCCTCGAGTTTTACTAATGCATGGTCTGCACGATAACAAACTGCCTTTGTTTCACGCCGAAGCCACCGCAGAAACTTTGAAAAAAGCCGGATTTGCGTTTAACTTTAAGACTTACAATGCGGGTCATGAAATCTCTCCAGAAATGAGAGACGATATAAGCGAATGGCTTAAGTCGAACTTCTAACCCAAATTTCGCGAGGGAAAAATGAATTCGTGGAGTCTTGAAGGAAAAACAGCTCTTGTCTGCGGAGCCTCAGGTGGTATTGGGAAAGCGACGGCTCTGTTATTCGCTGAGCGCGGAGCCAAAGTGATTGCTCTAGCCCGCACAGAGGAAAAACTTAAAACTTTAATGAACGAACTTTCGGGAAGTGGTCATAAGTATTTCACGGTTGATCTTGGGGAAACGGAAAGTTTGAAGAAGCTTTTACCCTCGCTTCAAAAAGAATCCATACAAATTCTAATTAACAATTCAGGAGGACCTAAAGGCGGTCCTCTTCATGCCGCTAGTATTGAAGAGTTCGAAGCTCCGTTTAAGTCGCACTTGCATGCCGCACATCTGCTGGTGCAAACACTTCTTCCTTCTATGAAGCAATCTCGCTATGGACGCATCCTCAATGTGATTTCGACGTCAGTGAAAAATCCTCTGCCGAATTTGGGAGTTTCTAATACGGTGAGGGGAGCGATGGCCAGTTGGTCAAAAACTTTAGCCGGTGAACTCGCACCATTTGGAATCACGGTGAACAATGTTTTACCAGGTTATATTCTGACGGATCGTTTGACGTCTTTAATGGATTCGTCAGCCAAATCATCGCAAACCACATTGGATCAGATCGAAGAAAATTGGAAAAAGTCAGTGCCGATGGGAAGAATCGGAGAGCCCCAAGAGATGGCTGAAGCCATCGCGTTTTTAGCAAGTCCCGCCGCCTCTTATATTACAGGTATCAACTTACCCGTCGACGGCGGCAGAACTCCTTCTTTATAGTTATTTAAGTCGGCAGCTTTCAATGCTCAAAGAAACGATATCGTTTTTGTTCAGAACACCTTTTTTGAAGGCTGCAGAGACGGCGTCATCAATCGCCAATGAATCGCCACCTTTGTACTCTGGATAAGTCAGATTCGCATCATCCATCTTCTTCATGAATTGCGGAGTCAAAGTTCCTTCCGAAAATAGCGACACTAAGGCACCGGCACGTTTTTTAGAGTAGGCAAAGATATCTTTCGCCGAAGTGAACTCAAGCTCTTCACCGCCGTCGCGATTGATAAACAATTCGGCGTGAAACACACCCAAAGCATCACCGTCTTCAATCGCACAAAGCGTGACCGTCATTCCTAAAATATCAGAGTCCGTACACTCACTCAGTTCCATCTTGGCTTCGGGACGGACCTCGCTCGCTTTTAAAGTGATGGCTCGCTCCATCGGCATCAGTCCTCCGGCAGTCGCTGTTGTCAAACTGATAGAGCACTCCATGGAGGCGGCCATTGCCTGGCTGCCCAAGCTTAACAGAAGTGCTGCTGCTGTGATTGAAATAGATTTCTTAGCGAACATGGGTTCTCCCTTTTTTCTATAACGTTGCAAAACTGGTTTCTAAAGTCAGGAATCTTTCTAGCGACGATTATGCCTAGGTTATAACCTGTTTATTTCCTTCGCAGACAAGAGCGCCTGTCTATTCTTTGAATGGCAGACAATCCCAGTCACGGGACATACTGGACAATCCTGGAGATCTTGAAGAGGCGCCCAAATTCGTCACCTGGTAAAGGCATGAGCACTCGAATAAAGGCGAGGATTCGTTGTCTTTGATCTCATATTGGAACACATGTTGCTCCTAAGCCTCACGAATATTAACGGAGGTTTTCTTATGACGAAAAGAGCGTTTCTGGTACAAGCGATCGTAATGATGTTCTCCATCGGAGCTCAAGCAGGGGAATCATTGGTATTCCACGGCACTTTGGCAGCTCGCAAACAGTGTGCGGATACGGGCAGTGGTTTTTTTGCGAAAGATCTGGGCTGTAAGAAGCTTGCGATTTCTGAAAGAGCTTGCGCTGTGGCTTTAAACATTAACGGCCAAGGCGAAGTGAAAAGCATCGAAGTAGAAGCTCCTGAAGCCGTAAATAAAGGCGATGCTCGTAAAGCGCAATACAAGACCTCTGTGAAAGGACCTTATCTATATAAAGATGGCTTTCATGCTTATAGCTTTAACTTAGACAAAGTTTCTTCAGCGGAAGTGAAGATTGCCAGCGATGGTACTGGTCGCGTTTTAGCTGCGAATCTTTATTTCGATCACGTATTCCAAGCTGATGGCACTCGCACTTATAAACAATACGAATGCCGCAACTTGAAACGCGTAAGATAATTTAAATTTCGATTTGGCGGCAGAGCCATTGTTCAAGCTCTGTCAGTCCCGCGGAAAGATCCGGGTACTTGCTTTGGATTTTTCCAAGCGCGTGTTTGATCACGTCGCCGCGGTAAGGGGACCCACGAAGTTCATTCGTGAGGTCTTCGATCAATTGCGGGTACAAACAATCCGTGAAAATACGAAGTTCCTTGATCACACCGTCTTCCACCTTGAAGTGGAAATCAAAAAAGCCCAAAGACAAATACTCATCCATCTTGTGACTGAACTCTAAAGTATTTCCATACAACCAATCCCAAGAACTTAATGAGTCGTACTGAGTCTTAAGCTCTGGCATTTCTTTTAAGCTTGCCATCGTCAAAGACTCGATCTCGGCCTTGGCGCCATAGAATTTTTCAAAAGAAGCCACCATGGTTTCAACAATCTGTTCGTGGCGGATTTCTGATGCCACTTCATTCAAATTTGCCACACGTGCGCGAACAGATTCTTTCCCCTTCGCCTGTAATTTTTTTGGATTTGGAGTTAGATAATTTCCAAGGCGAGTCAGATCGGTGTGCAAAAGAAGAGTTCCGTGATGGAAGGCACGATCTTTCTTTTCACGATATGCGCTGCCGCTGAACTTGCGAGGTCCATCATGGAAGGGGATCAGCAAATCATTCCGGCCGGAAGCTTCACCCTGAATGCCGAAAGTTTTCAAAGCATCAAAAATGATCTGCACATTGTTTTCACGCTTATAAGATTCTTTTGGAGATAGGAATGTGAAGTTGGTATTTCCTAAATCGTGAAAGACAGCGCCACCGCCGGTTGTTCTGCGTGCTAAGTGAACATTGTCTGATTTCATTTGCGCAAGATTGCACTCAGTCCAAGGGTTCTGGTTGCGGCCGATGACCACAGTCTCTTCGTTGCGCCACAAAAACAGAATTTGTTGAGAAGGATCTAGGTTGTGAAAGATCCACTCTTCCGTCGCAAGATTAAGATGAGGATTCAAACTGTCAGACAGGAAAACTTTGAGTTTTTGCATAGGGCGTAACCTATTCCTTGCGCCCTTTGTCGTCAAGAGAGCAAGGTCTCAAGTCGGGCCTGGAAAGTTGACATTTTCACTGAGAACGATTTAAATAAGGCTGTATTTCGGTTCATTTTCATTTGAGCCTTTACCCGGACGATGTGCGACGTACCCGGTCAAGACAAGACGACGCTTTTTTCTAACGAAAGGAGTGTTGGTATGTCTAACACAACAGCATGGATTCTTTTATTGGTTGCAGGCCTTCTTGAAGTAGGCTGGTCGATCGGACTTAAATACACAGCCGGTTTTACGAAATTAGGCCCCAGTGTTTTCACACTGCTGACTTTGGCGGGGAGTATGTTCCTTTTAGCCAAAGCCGCAAACGTCCTTCCTATCGGAACCGCTTATGGAGTGTGGGTCGGAATCGGCGCCCTAGGAGCGGCTATATTGGGTATCGTCTTATTTAAAGAAGCTGTGACGCCAGCAAGGATCTTTTTCTTAGCTCTTTTGCTTGTGTCCATCATTGGTCTAAAAATGACCTCTGGGGCTGAGTAATATTTACTATTCAATTCATGAATATATTCAGGTGAAGCATTGATTTTGTTTTCATCTGGATTCGGCATATATCCGGGCCATTCCAATCACTTTTTTAAAGGATGGCCCGATGAAAAATTTAATTCTTATTGCCTCACTTGTTTTTTCTTTCACTGCTAACGCGAAATCTAAAAGCCTTGAGGAGCGTATCAACTATGCGGTGACTTTACTTGCTGAAGTTGCTGAAGGTTCGCAAACACACACGGTAGCTCCGAACAAAGATCCAAAAGTCATGATTCGCGAGCTGGCAATGCAAACGGATTACTTCGAGTCCGTAGAGGAATTTGAACAGCGTTGGGCGGAAGACGGTTCTGCGTGGGAAACAGATGGCATGACTTGGGGTCCTGAGACTTTAGCAGGAGGCTTTGGCTATATCCGAGGTCAATTGGAATTCAGACTGGAAGAGAGTGAACAAACTCAGGAAGACAAAATCAAATTCGCTGACGACACTTTGAAAGTAAATCGTGCCGAGTTCATTCTTCGTTCGATCAGATCAGTTAAATATGGTGTGGCTCCTATCGGCGCCGTCCAGTGTGGAGTGACTTTCTCATCTTTGTTAATCATCGACACTGAAAATGGAAAGATTCATCAAATCGACATGGAAGGTTCAGGCTGCTAATGCTTTGAGGTTCCATAAATAAAAAAGCCAGTGTGATCCACTGGCTTTTTTATTTTAAGTTTGTGCCGTCGACTTAATCCATTGAGGCGTCGGGACGGGTGTGTAGCTCGCAAACTTATTCAAAATGTCGTCGGGGGAGTTCGCAAACACGACCAGGCCTTTGTACTCATCGCGAATAAATCCTTCACGCATTCCGGACTCTATAAGTTCCTTTAAAGGTTTATAGAATTCATGGACGTCCAAAACTCCAATCGGCTTTTGATGAAGACCCAATTGCGCCCAAGTGACAATCTCGCACAGCTCTTCAAAAGTTCCAAAGCCACCCGGCAATGCGATAAAGGCATCAGCCAGTTCCGCCATGCGCGCCTTGCGAGTATGCATAGAGTCCACAACCTGCAAATCGGTGAGTCCCGTATGCGCCACTTCTTTTTGCATAATCACTTGAGGAATCACGCCAATAACCTTACCACCATGAGCCAGGCAAGAGTCCGCCATGGCGCCCATCAATCCGATCTTAGCGCCGCCATAAACCAAAGTGATGCCGTTCATCGCAAACGTCTTCCCTAACTCACGAGCCATTTCTAAATATTCAGGACGAACCCCCGAACTAGAACCGCAGAACACACAGATTTTTTTCATAAAGAGCTCCTGTTGGTAAAGAGAGTGTATTGGATGTGAACGAGAAATGCACGACTCCGTTACTTAACAGTGCGCTGCTTTTTTCCAGCAGTAAAAAATAAAAAAAGGGAAAAAGGACAACGCCTTTTTCCCCTCAAACCCTGTTCTTTTATGAACAATCGGAAGCAGGTACCTATTTCAACGTGAAATTAAAGATGCTTGTGTCAAAAGAATTGTATTCGTCGTAACGAGAAAGCGCATACAAGTCTTTGCGAGTTTGCATTTTGTCCAAAAGACCTTCTTGAGTTCCTTTAGCTTTGATTTCAGAAAGACCGGCTACTGTGGCACCCATTGCCAGACGGAACGTCGTTACAGGATAAATCACGATGTTGTAACCAAGATTTGAAAGCTCTTGGTAAGTGTACAAACGACCTTTACCAAATTCTGTCATGTTCGCAAGAAGAGGAACAGAAACCGCCTTACGGAAAGTTTCAAATTCTTTTTCAGTCTCTAAAGCCTCAGTGAAAATACAGTCAGCACCGGCATCGATGTAAGCCTTCGCACGATCAATAGCTTTATCTAAGCCTTCCACGGCACGAGCATCCGTACGAGCAATCAAAAGGAAGTTTTCATCCAATTTCTTACCACGAGCGGCCGCCGCCACCTTGCGAGTCGCTTCATCACGAGTCACAAGACCCTTGCCATCCAAGTGACCACAACGCTTCGGATTGATCTGATCTTCAATATGGCAACCCGCAAGTCCCATCTCAATCATCTCTTGCACCGTGCGAGTCGCACTCATCGGTTCACCAAAGCCCGTATCAATATCAATAATAGTTGGAAGCTTCGTCGTACGAGCAATCTGACGCCCACGTTGAGCCACCTCAGTCAAAGAAGTCAAACCAATGTCAGGATACCCAAGATCATTAGAAAGAACCGACCCCGAGATATAAACCCCATCAAAGCCTTCTTTTTCAATAGCCATACTCACAAGCGGCGACCAAGACCCCGGAAACTGCAAAAGTTTCCCCGATTTCAAAGCCTCACGAAAATTCTTACGTTTTTGAGCGGGAGTAATTTCAGGAAATAACATCGTTCCTCCAAAGATAAATAAGATCAAAGCTACTAGTTATTGTGAACAGTAAAGCTTTGCCTTTGAAAATTCACTGGTGATTCTAACATTTCCAAACACGAATGTGCTTTCAAAGACAAGATAAAGAGCATCATCTAAACAATGAGCCTGCGGGGAGGAGGAGCCAAGTCTTAANNTTAAGACTTGGCTCCTCCTCACCGTAGGCGGTCTTCGTTTAGAAGATCCCTTTATTATCACGTTTATTGTTAACCAATTTGTCGATAGGAATCTGAACATTCAACTGTTGAACTTCGTCAGCAGTCAAAGACTCAAGACGCTCACAAAGACCGATGAAGCGATCTCTCTCAGCTTTAGTGATGATTCCTTCAGTCAAAGTGTCAAACTTACGGATGTAGTCCGCGCGTTTGAATGGACGAGCACCCGCCGGATGCGCATCAGCCACACCCAATTCATCAACAACTTTAGAACCATCTTTCATTGTGATTTCTACGCGGCCACCGAAGCGTTTTTTATCTGGATCTGTCTCGTGGTACCAAGCAGTCCATTGTTTGTCTTCGACAGTAGAAATTTTGTGCCACAAAGCCACAGTGTCAGCACGTTTCGCGCGCTCTGGAGCGTACGAATTAACGTGGTGCCAAGTACCGTCTTGAAGAGCCACAGCGAAGATGTACATGATCGAGTGATCAAGAGTTTCGCGAGATGCATTTGGATCCATTTTTTGTGGATCGTTCGCGCCCGTACCGATCACGTAGTGCGTGTGGTGCGACGTGTGGATCACGATGGACTGGATGTCGTCGAAGTTTTTGATCATTGGTTTCATTTTGCGAGCCAAGTCGATCAATGCTTGAGATTGGTATTCCGCAGAGTGTTCTTTTGTGTACGTCTCAAGGATCGCGCGTTTTTCTTCGCCTGGTTCTGGAAGTGGAACTTCGTATTTTCCATCTTTACCATCAAGCATGTAAGCGATCACAGAGTCTTCACCTTCATAGATTGGAGACGGAGCGCCTTCGCCACGCATTACACGGTCTACGGCTTCAACAGCCAATTTACCCGCATGTGCTGGAGCGTAAGCTTTCCAAGAAGAGATTTCACCTTTACGAGATTGACGAGTCGTGAAAGACACGTGAACCGCTTGTTGAACCGCTTGGAAAATAGTTTCTGTTGGAAGAGACAACAAAGTACCGATACCTGCAGCTTGAGCCGGGCACAAGTGAGCAATATGGTCTTTTTTGTGTTTGTGAAGGCAGATTGCTTTTACTAGATCAACGTGAACTTCATAACCAGTCACGATACCTTTCAAAAGCTCTTTACCGTTTTTACCCATTTGTTGAGCTACCGCCAAAATAGCCGGAATGTTGTCACCGGGGTGAGAGTAGTCAGCCGCCAAATAAGTGTCATGGAAATCCAACTCACGAACCGCCGTGCCGTTCGCCCATGCCGCCCATTCACAGTCAAATTTTTGATCATTCGGCATACCGAATACAGTCGCACCACCATTGCGAGGATGCGCAATCGCCATCGCACGTGCAGATGCAACAGGGCGGCGGTTCGCAGCAGCAATAGCTACAGAGGCATTGTCGATGATACGGTTGATAACCATGTCTACAACGTCAGCTTTGATGGGAGCATTGTCAGAAGCGATTTCTGCAATTTTCCAAGCAAGTTGATCTTTGCGATCTAACTTTTCTTTAGACGGATAAACACGTACGGAATGTTTTTTCATAAAGTCCCTTTCTGGATTAGAAAATCAAAACGGTTCAAGCTAACTTGGCCGTCAGAAAGGGTCAAGAATCAGACTGGGGACAGAGGATTCATTCAGCGCGTCGTGGCGCTTTCCCAACCTTCTTTGTCGTGGAAATTCGGGTTTGCGTCAGCATGCTTGAGCGACCAGTAGCTTTTTTCTCCGTTCGTAAACTCAATCACTGCGGTCAGGCCGTGAAAGACCGCCTCGGAAGCGTTAAATCCCTTAATTTCGATTTGAAATCGTACGCGCTGAGTCTCTCCAGTACGCTCTTGAAGGCGTACCGATACATCCGCTGCTGGCACCATGCCTTGGCGATAGCTGCTAAACTTATAAGCATTCCAGTTGCCATTGGGGGAACAGTTGATCTCTAAGTAGCTGTCGGTTGCCGCGTTGCCTGAAGAAAGAAAGGCTTCAAGGCACGTGGTCTTCCACAACTCATCTTGTCGCGATTCAATGACGGCGGGGGCTGGCCAAAGAATTCTTTCAACCGGTCCCTGAATCTCAAAGTTTAGAAGGTGAGTGTCATGGCTGATGGCTTCAATTTCGGCTGCGACCTTAAAAAGGTTTGTCTGCGCCGTGTTGGTAAAAGGAATCAGTTTTTTCACGCGCGTTTCTCCCAATCTAAAAGGGCGGTAAACAGGATTTTCCCATCGCCGACGCGGACACCGCGATACGCAGTGCTACCTTGCGACGCCGTTTCCACCGTCGGGGAGCTGCAGCTCATGTCGACCTGAACCTCGTCACCTAAATGCGTTTCTGCCAGGAAATTGACGGAATAGGATTTCAGTAAAAGAGTTTTGTGCAAGTCATAGGGGATCGCATCTAAAATCCATTGGGCATACTTGGTGTTATTGACGTGTTGATTGATATCCAAGTCAGAATTACGCACGCGGTATTTTGCCAGCTTCTGGTATTCGCCAGACACGGGAATCTTTTCGGCGGTCAGACCCGTGGCGCGCCCGTGGGTAAGAGTGTTCCAATCTCGTAGATTTTGAGAGGGCAGGATTTTTTTCGTCTGGCGATCCAACGCCAGCCAACTGGTGGTGCACAGGCCAATTTCCTCGTCCTGTTCGTTAATAAATGCGAACTCACGGGAAACAAAGGCCCCTTCCGGTGGGCGCAGCCACGTCTGTACGCGGATATTTTCGCCGAAGTGAGGCCACCTTTTCATCCGCAAACATTGGCGGGTTAAAACCCAAAACATCCCTTCTTTATCCATGTCCTTCATGCCGAAGCCTAAGTTTTCGGCGTGCATCCATGCGGTCTCTTGCAGCAAATTGAGGGCTCCATACAGTCCTAGTCGCCCCAGAGGGTTCACTAGCAAACTTGTAATGTGATATTTTTCTGTCCAGAGGCTATGTTGCGTCTTTTCTGTCACGGCTAAATCCTTGTTCGTCGATGGAAATGAAAACATGAAATTACTTTGATCTCAAAGGAAGATTTTGTAAAAAAACACCAAGTAATTTACTCCAAACAATGTATACTGTATTTGTTTACGGACTAAATATACTTGTCACAGTATATCCTTTGTGTTTAAGCTAATCCTATCGCTAGGTGGAAATCACATGAGACAAAAAAATATGCTTGCAGACTTTCTAAAACAAAAACGTGTATCGGCAGGGCTTTCTCAAAGAGATGTGGCTGATAAATTGGGCTACTCTACACCTCAATTTATCTCTAACTGGGAACGTGGTGTTTCTCACCCACCAATCAACGCTCTAAAAAAATTGGGCGAGCTTTACAAAGTATCTGCTGACGATCTTTTCGAAGTGACTTTGAATGCGACTATTCAAGAAGTTACTCAAGATCTACGCCGCAAATTCGCGGGCAGCAAAGCACGCTAAGAATTCTTTTATTTTAAAGTTTTGTTAGTATTAAAAGACCCCGTAGTAGGGGTCTTTTCTTTTAAAGTCGTTTACGATAGATTCTGGTTCGTTCTGTATGGATTCATTACAAGCTTCTACCATCGCCAAATTCAAAGTTCTTAGTGAAGAATTATGTGAGCTTATTGAGCAAGAGGGTTTTGTAATTCGCCCTTACAGCCAAGATTCTTTGCCTTACTTCCGTCAACTTTCTGAAGCTGAGCAGCAAAGCACCGTAGAAAATCTTGAGAACTACATCAAGATCTGCGACTCCGTTCACGAAGCGGGTGGCAAAATCAAGGATGCCTCACTATTTGTAAAAAAGGCTTTAGAGTTTTATGGCTATCAGTATGACGCCAAAGTCTTAGAACTGATCCAGGACGAACACCTGACAGAAATTTATAATCTAGCGAACATCCAACTTTTTAGAACTTTCAGTTATTTCCAATATGCCAGCTATACGGTGGAAGATATTTACACGCGCCCTTGGATCCATCTGTATGAACGTGATCCTCAAGTGACGGCGAAGCTTGTCACGACATTAACGTCGATTATTACGGGCGAAAAAACCAGCATGGACATTGACGTAGAAGAACATCTTTTGATTGAGAAAGCGTCTTTAGAAAGATTGGCGGTCAGCGTTCGCGTGATGTATGCGCTGCCGCTTTTGAAAGAGGGCAAACCCGACGCGTATCTGGTTGTCGCCCGTTGTAAGCCGATCCTAAATTAGAACGTCCCAATTGAAAGGTGGAAGCGCCAAGGCTCTTCACTAGGGCGGGCATCTAATTTCCATGCCCACTCCAGACTTAAAGGTCCCACTGGCGTGTTATAGCGAATCCCAAAGCCTGCAGAGTCACGGTAGTAATCTTCAAAACTCAAATCCTGAATCTTCACGTAACCGCCGTCATAAAAAACAGCTCCGCCTAAATTCCCGTAAACAGGAAAGCGCACTTCCGATTTCACAAGATACATCACGGCTTCGGTTTTTAGGTAATACGTCTTTTCGTTTTCAGATAATCCCAAGTCATCACGATTAGGGAAAACTTCTTGAGTTCCTGCTTCGTAACCACGAATGGTGGATTGGCCTCCAAGAGTGAAACCTTTTTTATCCCAAGGTACGCCGCCATCATCGCGTGTGCTGAGATTCTTAATGTAACCGCCACGAACTTGATTCGCCCACACAACAGGCTGCTTTTGCAGCTCAAAAACAGAAGCATAATGAGTAAAGCTGAGGGTCGTCTTCCAGTATTCAATCGTGCCCGTGCTACCCAAGAAAGGCGCAGAGTATTCGGCGTTCCAGCGCGTGAAGTTTCCCTTGGTCGGATTGAAAGGGTTGTCACGGAAATCTAAATCCAGTGTCGGCCCCGTCGTCGCAATGTTTTGTTCATCTTCGGGGAACGGATAGACATCGTCGATACCGAAGTCGCGGATTGTCGCTAAAGACCAGATATCCCACACTCCAAGAACGTGCGACGTGAAATCTTTTTCTACGGAATAAGTCGTCGAGTTTACTTCAGAGGCCTGGTGAATCTCGTAATCCGTCACGGTCGTGGAACGAGTGATATTGATACGACCGCGTAAACGTGTTCCGAAAAGATAAGGCTCTAGATATCCGAAGACCACTTTGTGCTCAAGGTACTTAAGGTCTGCGATGTTGTAGTTGCCCTCTAAGCGCAAAGAAGCTCCGCGGCCAGTTCCCATGATATTGCGATAAGCGACACCCGCGTATCCACGCAAGGTCAGCTTTCTTTCATTCGTGGCACCTGCACCGAAAGTCAAAAGGCCCGGATCACGTTCTGTCACTTTCACAACCACGGTGCGGTTGGCGACATTGGTTTTTTCTTCCAGGGTGCGAATGTCGACAGTGCCAAAGAAACCGGTTCTTTGTAAACGTGCGACAGATTCTTGAACCTTATAAGGCGTGACTAGATCGCCTTCTGTGAACTCCAGCTCTTTTAAAAGGACGTAATCCTTGGTGAAGGTGTTTCCTTCAAGGACGATAGAAGCTACACGCACCTGCGGACCTTCTAAAATCTTAAAGTGCAAAGAGGCCTTGGTGTTCGTTTCATCATAGGTCACTAAATCCTGCTTTTCGTTTAACAGCAGCATTTCGATGTAACCGCGATCATGATAGAACTCTTTAAGACGAGCGATGGCCAATTCAATTTGTCCTAAGCGCAGGGCTCCGGGTTTTAAGCCCGTCACACCAATAAGTTCTTCGTCTGAAAAATCTTTGTTCCCGCTGAAATCGACTTCTTCAATTTGGGTCAAGGGTCCTTCATCCAAATTCACATGTAAAGTGACGGCGTCACGCTCTCGATTGTACTGAGTGCGAGTGGAAATCAATTTGGCTTGCAAGTAACCATTGTTTTGCAGTTCCAAAATTAGATTCTGCACACCGGTGTCGAAGTCCTCTTTATTATAAAGACCCTTATCGACGACTTTGGAACTGTGCTCTTCGATAAAGTTCACATAATATCTTTGGCGCTTGCTGATACGCCCGGTGATATTCACCGCTTGGATTTTGATCTGAGGCCCTTCTTCAATTTTAAAAACAATACGGCGATGGAGGGGATCACGGCCCTCGTGTTCTTCGGCACGCACTTCGGCGCGGGCATGACCTTTAGATAGATAATAATTACGAATCTTTTGCGCAAGCTCTGAACCGATTGTGGGACTTGCCGAATAATAATTATCCAGATCCAAAGCCTTTTCGATTTCTCGGGCGCCTAAAAGACGAATGCCTTCATACTCAAAAGTGTAGCGCTCGGTTTTATCCACACGATAGATGAGTGAAACTTCAGATTCGTCAGAGCTGAACTCTGTGGTCGGTCCCGTTAGATCGGCTCGCACGTAACGCTTTTCTTTTAAGTATTCTCGGGCGTCTTTTTGAAGTTCATTCAAAGTCGCATCGGTAAAAGGATCTTTGAGAAACCCTTTAAGATGTTTTGTAAGTTCACGATTTAAAGCGTCGTTCGGGCTTTGCAGCACGATATTACGCACGCGGGTTTGTTTGTTTTCAGTGACTTTGATCTCGACACCGACTTGATCGGCTCCTTCAGGTGGCATCGCAATATCGACAATGGCATTCAGGTAACCACGCTCGGCATAAAGCTGACGGATTTTTTCGGCCCCTTCGATCAGGTTCTGTTGATCAAAGACGTCGCCGGCCTTCACACCAAAAGTGCTTCCGGCTTCACTTTCAGAAATATTTGAAATTCCGTCGATGGAGACTTTGGAAATAATCCGCGTGCGCTGAAAATCCAAACGGTAAGGGGAGCCATTGCCGTCATCCAAGATGCGCACATTTTCAAACTCGGGCTTAAGCTGCAGATAGCGAATGACTTCATCCAGTTGTTCCAGACTTAGCGCCTCTTTTTCAATCTGCGGAAATCTTTTAACCAGATCTTCTTGTACCTCCGCAGGCAGTGTCTCATAGCGAAGGTTTTTTTTAGCCTGCGCCTGCGATGCACACAGAAGAATAAATACGAATAGGGACAACAGAGTCTTTGCAGGAAGCATTATTTAAACTCCCTTTTGAACTCAAGATCCAGACCGAAAATACTTTGGCTTGCTGGTTGCGTGGTTTGCAAGGTCGTGTCGTCCTCATTCCCGCGGCTTTCAAAAGAGCCGACGGCGGTGAAGTTGCTGTTGATGAGGTATTCCAGTTTTAAGTCATAGGATTGTGAATCACCGACAGGACGGCTGCCTGACACCTTCACGCGTGTCGATAGACTGCGGCTTAAGGTGATCTTAGGCACACTGATATTGCGGGTTGAGTCGTACTCTGAAGTCACCGCTAAGCTAAAGCCCGTGGCTTCAATAGTTTTATTGATCGGCTTTGCCAGCACGGCGCCGCCAATTTCTGCACCCAATTGCTGAGCTTGCTCACGGGACTGAACGTTTTGATCCATGGCGGAAGTCGTCACCCCTAAAGCGATCAGAGAAATAATATCTTGTTCTTGAAGGGGAGGAATACTGTTGAGGTGAATTGTTAAATTTTTTGCCGTCCCCTGAGCCAGCAAAGAGATGTCATACTCATTGATGCGTGACTCTGCCGAGATATAAAGACTTGGATTGATTTCATCCGGATCAGTGAAATCAATAGTTCCGCTTTGAATTAGAAAGATCTTGTCTTTAAAGATCAACTTCGAATTTTTTTCCGCGTTGATACGACCTAAAAGAACCGGATTTGTCGGAGGACCCTTGACTTGCAAGTTCCCACTGACGGCGCCATCTAAAAGCGAGTTTTTCACGATGATGTTGCGATTCATAAGTATGTTAATGTCCAACAACACCGGTTCAAAGCGGCTTTCACGGATGACTTTCGGAAGATAAAGGCTTTGTTTGACCCCCGCTACGCCGCCAGAATCTTCGGTGAATTCTTTTTCAACCAGGGCGCTGTTCACCGCGTAAGTTCCAGATAAAGTGAAGGGGAACCAACGGCCCGAGAAAACCAGATCGGCATTTCCATTGGTGCGAACTTTTTCAGGAACGTTCAGAGTGACGTTATCTAAGCGCAGGCGAATTGTCGTTGGAATGTCTTTGATCTCATTGATTAAAATACCGCCGTCGCCAGTCAGCGTGCCGCCCGCGATATTTCCACGGATGGAATTCACCATCACACGGCTTTGTGAAAACACGACATCCACATTCAAGCGCTCCAGCGGGTGAGGGAAGCCCTTGATTTTGATGTAAGTGTTATTGGCATTTAGAGTTCCCATGATTTGTGGCTTTGTCACTGAGCCGGTCATGTTTGTGGAAACTTTGATCGGTCCCCCTAAATCTTCAAGGAAGGGCATGAAGATATGCAACAGGCGAAGATCTGAGTTCATATTGACGGCGATATTCATATTTTGTGCGGTGAAGTTTTCTCCGCGAATCGCCAATTCCGTATTCGGCCCTTCAAGGCGGAAGTTTCGGATTGAGGCCACACCGTTGTCAGTCACGATATCGATAGCTTGGGGATTTTTAAGACTTAAAGTGCCACGGCGCAGTTCTAAAGCGTCGATGTGAACTTTACCGCTGGACTTAAAGATATCGCCACTTTCCGAGCGCAAATCCACCGTGGACGTCAGTGATGAAGTGTATTCACTGGCAAGATTGGCTCCGCCCACCAGCCCGAGCAGTGTTGAATAGTTCCACTCCCGCGTTTGCATTTTTACCATCAGGGGCGCGCGCCCTTTTTCAAATGGCAGTTGGAATTCACCCTGAACCTTACCGCCGAAAAGGCTGAGCTGCGTGAAGACCGTATCCAAATTCAATCGAACGATGAAGTTGGAGTTTGGAATCTCTTGATCCTCAAAGAAGGAATCGGTAACGGCGCCTTTGACTAAGACTTGCGGATTCTTCACCGGGCCGGTGAGTTCTGCCGCAAAGTTTAGATTCCCGGCAATGCTCGAATTGATTTTGCTGATTGTATCTGACTCTTCCAGTTTAAAGTTCTTACCATCCGCGTTTAGATTTAGAATTTGAGAAGAGCTGATTCCGCCTTGTACTAAGACGATGGAGCCCGCCCGCTGCAAAGTGACTTTATCCGCATGGATGTTGCCGTCGCGAGCCGTGACATTAAAATTCAAAGTATCAAAGGTTTCAGGACCGATACTGACATTTTTAAACGCCGACTGAAGCTCGTAGTTCATTTTCCAGAAGTTCAAAGGGCCACGCACAGAGGCTTTTGCCGATCCTTGTCCTTGAACATCGACCGGAAATTTATAAATACGCGTGAAGACCGAGGCAACATCGGGGAGTTCGGCGGTTGGGATGCTGAAGTCGCCGGTTAATGTATTCTTATCCAGATTGACTTCAAGATCTCCCAAGTATTGCGTTTTTCGAATCGCTCCGGCCACATCTTCAAAAATCAGACGGCCACTGCGGTACTTCAAGTTCGAAATCAAATTTCCCAAATAGAAATCTTCGAAAGTGAATTCGCGTGCGTTAACCTTCATGTCGAAGATCGCGGCGTTGGAATCTCCCGATGTAGAGCCTTCCATGCTTGCTGAACCTTCCAGCTTCAGGTTCGACAGGTTCTTAACATTTTTAAATTCAAGTTTGTCGGTTTTGAAATTGATCTTAAAGCCTTTAGCGAAATCTATGACGCCGTCACTATGACCTGTACTATCACCAATAGAAACTCCGGCGGCATAGGTCACGGCTTCTGTTGTGACCTTGACCTGACCTTCGGCGCTCATCGAATTGATATCCAAGATCGCCGTGGCTTTTGGTTCTAAAGAAGACTTCACCCAAAGGTTTTGTGCTTTCAATGAAGCTTTTGAACAGGTGAACTCAAAGCTAGGGTGAAGATGGCCTTCACAAGGAAGTTCTCCTTGAAGGTCTACACCCACAGGAACATTGTTCAAATTCAAACTAATAAATAACTTTTGCAAATCCAAGTCGTGAACAGAAACATGCGTCTTGAAGTCAAAGTTTTGACCTATCGACATTTGCGTTTTCGTCATGACGGCTTCGCCTGCGGGATGTTGAACGCGAATCTCTGAAAGGCTGATTTTTTTATCGCGGTATTCACCTTGAATACGCGCATCGCCCAATTCAAATTTATCCACCATCAAGGCGCGTGTTTTTATGTCCGCTTTGCCGCGCAACTGATCTAAACCGTTGAAGCGAGCCTCCGCATCTAAATTCACTTCGCCACTGAATGTTGGCAGCTTTAAATCGGGACGGATCTTTTTTAGTTCCGTATAAAGATCGCTGAGGTGAAGGCGGGCAGACACATCCAGAAGGCCTGAGGGTTTGATGGTCACACGATGAAATTGCGTCAGCTCTCCACGAACCAGCACTTCGGACTCATCCAAACGTACGCCCATTTGGATGATGCGCAGACTTTGTCTTGTCAGATAAAGATGCGTGTCTAAAGAGCCTTGAAAGCTTCCGATTTTTTCTAGGTCTAAATTTAATTGGGGAACATTGGCCTTGGCGGTCAGGTGTTTTCCCATGTTAGTGGCAAGAAGGTCGCCACTTTGAATTTCACCTTGAAGTTTTAAGTCTTTCGAGGTGACCTTCAAATGCAAATTCTGAATGAAAAGGCGATGCAGTGGCAATTGGTCCAGCTGATTGAATAAGGCATTCAGCGGCAACTCTTTGGGAGGAGCATCACTTTTCAAAAAAGGATCGATGTTGATTTCCACGTCCGGCGAGTCGACCACCACAGCCGACAATGTGACACGGCCACTGAGCAGGTGAAAGAAGTCGATAAAAACACGCACGCTGCCAACCCGCACTGGTTTTAAGGCTTCAGCCAATTCGCCCTTGGCTTCAACATCAATGCCTTCTAATGCTAAAGAAGGTTTGAAAAGTTTTAGCTGCAATTTTTCCGCACGAATTTTGACGGGTAACGAAGAGTCTGAATACGTCTGAATCTTATTCAACGCCCAAGCTTCCAGTTTGGGCGCAATCAGCATCGAGCCGATCAGCCACAAAACTAAAAAGCCCGCCAGGGGCGTGATTAAAATCCAAAACGCTCTTTTCACTGACCACTCCAAATGCTAAGCAAAGCACTGGCTGCCCGATAGTGGGGGCGAGAAGCCAACAAACCTTCCATCACTTCAATGGCTGTGTGTTTCTGTCCTAAGCCCCAAAGGGCCTGTGCACGCAAGTAAGCCGTTGCAAAAAAAGTTTCCGGTTCGTGGGCGAAAATAATCTCTGTTTGTGAAAGTTCGTTTAAAAGTTCAACGAAGCGACGACACTTCAACAAGACTTCCAGACGGAACCAAAGAAGGGAGTCAGTCTCTTCACTCAAAGCTAAAAGCGATAGGGACGCTTCGTAGTTTTCCATCATGAAAGCGGCTACGGCAAAATCAAAAGCCATGTCGGGATTTTCGGCCGCGTGTTCGTGCAGGCTTTGCATAAGCGCACTCATGGCCTTTTCAACTTCAGGATCCTTGGGAGAAAAATCTTCGGGCTTTACCGTGCGTGCTTTCGGCGTACGACGTTGCAGAATTTCAAGTGCATAACGCTGCTTGTGTTCATTCACTTCGCTGCGAATATCAGCGTCGCCGGGATAAAGTTTTTGCAGGCGTTGTAACAGATGTTTTTCTTGTTCGTAAAGCTGTTGCGTGCGCAAAGTGATAAGCTGATCTAACAACTGACGTTTATTGTTCAGATAGTCTTTGTGAATTTTATATTTACGATTGCCACGCCATTCACCCAACTCTGGAATCAAATCTTTCAGCGCTAAAGAACGGCCAGCTTCAGATTCAGAGTTGTCTTCTGCGATTCCCTCTAACAAAGCTTTGACGGTCTTTTCATCCAGCTCCGCACTGACGGCGCCTAAGGCTTCCAAGAAATAAGGCCAAGGGATCGGAAAAGATTCATTGTCGATGTAACGCAAAATAAATTCGATCAGCAGATGCGGCTGTTCAGCTTGAATTAAAAATTTCGCTAAGGCAGTGACGTTATCAAGTGTGAGGCCTTCAGAAGAAGACTCTAAATTTTGAATCAGACGTTCGGAAGCTTGTTGAAGGTCAGTTCCTTCATTGAGCAAATTTTGAATTTCTAGTTCAACAAATGTGGACAAGAATAGCCTCCGCGACCAAATCCCTCTTATTTTGCGATAAAAACGAGTGGTTGCGGAGACTTAATACTAGGCGTTAGTTATTTTTGAGTTACGCGCTCAACGTATTCGCCAGAAGCGGTATCAATACGAAGAACATCGCCTTCGTTGATGTGCAATGGAACGTTCACAGAAAGGCCTGTTTCCATGATTGCGGGCTTCGTTGCGCCAGTAACACGGTCACCTTTAATGCCCGGATCTGCTTTTGCAACCATCAAGTTCACGGCTTTTGGTACGTCACAAGCAACAGCTTTTTCGTTGTAGAACAAGATAACGACTTTTAAGTTTTCAGTAAGATAGTACTTAGATTCGCCCAAATCGTCTTCAGACATCGCGATTTGTTCGTAAGATTCAGGAGACATGAAGTTGTAACCAGAGTCGTCTTTGTAAAGGAAAGTCATCTCTTTGTTTTCAACGTTAGGAACTTCGAACTTTTCACCGGACTTGAAAGTGGATTCCAAGTTTTGGCCTGTCAGCATGTTACGCAGTTTTGTGCGTGTGAACTGATTTCCTTTTCCTGGTTTAACGTGTTGGAAATCAACGACTACGTAGGGCTTGCCCTCGATCATGATTTTAAGACCTTTTTTAAAATCGGACGTTTCGTACATGTTTGATCCTTTTAAATTGTAAATGCAGAGGAGCCATATTCTCCTAAGTGGCTGTATTTGGTCAACAGTCACTCCTTTGGAAAAAGGCTCTATCGCCATTTTCCGGCGCAAAGGTCTTTATGCGTCATGGGCAATGGGAGCAGAAGAGAAAGGAATGTTTCTGCTTCTAAGGGTTAAGTTTGCAGGCGATACTCTTCAATTTTGCGAAGCATCATTTGCAGAACTTCAAGCTTACGTTCGCGAACCAGTTGTTCTCTCGGCATCAAAGGTCTTAAGGGTGTGGCTTCGTCAGAATCATTATAGCGAACTTGGAGAGTCTTCATACGTCGCTGAATTTCGGGATGATCCCCAAACTCCACACGTGTGTCTTTCAAAAGAGCATGCGCTTTTTCTAGATCATTGCGCACAATAAAAGCATCAATCAAAGAAAGCATGCGTTCCATGGCTTTGCTAGGAGAGGCCGGTGTCAGAGGCTTTGCGACCAGAGCCTCTTCTTTTTTTGCGACGGGTGGTGGAGTTTCGTTCAAACGAACTTCCGGAAGCTTCGTCATCGCAAAAACTTCTTCATCGTATTCGTCCGCAGTCAAAGATTCTAGTTTTTGAACGGCTTTTTGTGCTGACTTGGAGTTCGGATTTAAGAATAAAACCATCTTGAAAGCTTTAAGAGCTTCCTTCGGATTCTTGCTGGCTAATTGAACTTCCGCCAGAAGTTGATGCGCCAAAATATTTTCGGGAGAAAGAGACGTCGCTCGCTTAGCCGCGTCCAGGGCCTTATTCAGCTCTCCAAGATCGCGCATCACTTTTGTATACGTGACAAGTCCGCCCACAAATTGCGGGTGGCGTTGAACGCCTGCAGTCACGGTTTTTTTGGCTTCAGGAAGTAAACCCATTTCGCGATAGGCTTCGGCCAGCGGAGCGAAAACCTGAGAATTGGGATCTTTCTCAAGAATCTGCTGGTACTTTTCAATGGTGCTTGCATCTATTTTCATCAATGCTTGATCCCTTCGCGCCGCGGTCGTGACCGTTTTGTGAGTGCTCTCTAGGAAATAGTATTTCAGATTTATTGACTAAGCAATACTTCTCACTAAAATCGAAAACAAGTGCACAATTCTATTGCTCAAAGAATATGACGGCACACTTTTATTGGTGGTGGAAATGTCAGTGACAATCCTCGGGGTGGATCCGGGATCTCGCATAACAGGATTCGGAGTCATCCGAGTGGAAAACGGACGGATTGAACATATCAATCACGGCGTGATTTTATTGGATGCGGATCAGGCCTTTCCTTATCGCATGAAAGAATTGGGTTCTGCTTTCCGCGAAGTCATGACGAAGTATCAGCCGGATCAGGTTGTCATCGAAAAAATCTTTCTGGGAAAAAACGCGGACAGCGCTTTCAAATTGGGACATGCTCGCGGCGTGGTGATGTATGAAGCCGGTTTGGGTGGATCTGATGTGTTTGAATACGCCACGCGTGTTGTAAAAAAAGGTGTCACCGGAACCGGTGGTGCCAGCAAAGAAGATGTGCAGGCGATTCTGAAAGCCATCTTAAACATCAAAGTGATCAATCGTATTGACGCTTCCGATGCGTTGGCTATGGCTTGCCACCATGCTTTTGAAATTAAAAAGAAATCCATCCTGCAAAGAGCGGTGAGTTTATGATTGGTTATTTACGTGGAAAAATTATTGAAGTCTTAAATGACTCCGCTTTGATTGATGTGCAAGGGGTGGGCTATGAAGTTCACGCCTCTGCGAACACTTTAGGCGATTTGCAAACACTCTTGGGTAAAGACATCATCATTTGGGTGCACACGCACGTACGAGAAGATGCTTTGCAACTTTTTGGTTTTCACTCTAAAGACGAAAAAAATCTTTTCTTGTCGCTTTTGAAGGTGAACGGCGTTGGTCCGAAGATGGCTCTCAGTATCTTATCTGGCGGCCGACCTGCGCAAATTCAAGAAATGATCGAAGCAGGTAATGCCAAAGCTCTTTCCGGTCTTCCTAAAGTGGGCAAGAAAACGGCAGAACAAATTATTCTAACGTTAAAAGGCAAACTCGTCTCTATCGAAGAGACGATCAAAGGCAAATCAGAAAGCCATACGCAAATCACATCAGCCCTTTTGAACCTGGGTTACAAATCACAGTTGGTAGATCAATTCGTATCTTCTCTTCCGACAGATATTTCTTTGGAAGATGGCGTTCGTAAAGGTCTTCAGACGTTGTCTGGGAGCTTGTCATGAGTCGCATTTTAGAAGGAGATCCGGTAGAAGGTGAAAAGAGCTGGGAAAACGAACTGCGTCCCCAGCACTTTGAAGATTTCCCGGGCCAGGAAGACGTGAAAGAAAAACTCAAGGTTTTCGTCGCGGCGGCAAAGCACCGTGGAGAATCTTTGGATCACGTCTTGTTATGCGGGCCTCCGGGGTTGGGTAAAACAACTCTTTCAAAAATTATCGCGAACGACATGGGTGCTGAAATCAAAATGACTTCGGCCCCCGCGATTGATAAAAAAGGCGATCTGGCGGCGGTGTTAACCTCGCTAAAGCCGCATTCCGTTTTATTTATCGACGAGATTCATCGTTTGAGCCGTCATGTGGAAGAGTATCTTTACACAGCGATGGAAGACTACTACATCGACATCGTGACGGGTGAAGGCCTGGGCGCGCGCTCGATGAAGTTTCAGTTAGCGCCCTTCACTCTTGTCGGGGCGACAACGCGAGCCGGTCTTTTAAATCCACCATTCCGAGATCGTTTCGGAATTGTCGAACGCTTGCAGTTTTATGATAAAAACGCTCTTCAAAAAATCCTGATTCGTTCGGCAGAAATTCTCAAAGTGAAAATCGATGAGGAAGGGGCCGACGAAATCGCGCGCCGTTCGCGCGGGACTCCGCGTGTGGCGAATCGCCTTTTAAAGCGTGTTCGTGATTATGCCCAGGTCAAAGGTAATGGAACTATCTCTAAGGACATCGCCGTCTATGCGTTGAACCAGCTTGGAGTGGATCAATTTGGACTGGACCTTATGGACCGTCGTATTTTGAGCCTGATCCAAGAAAAATATAACGGGGGGCCCGTAGGAATTGATACAATGGCTGCTGCGCTCAGTGAAGAGCGAGACACTCTAGAAGAGGTCTATGAGCCTTTCTTGATCCAAGAAGGATTCATTCAAAAAACACCTCGTGGTCGCGTGATCACAGAGTATGCAAAAAATTCGGTACTATCGGAGAAGTAGCTATGGCATTGAGACAACCATTAGTGGTTGAGGTGTTAAGAGGTCCCGTCGTGGAAAGCTTGCACCAGGTGATGATCGTTGTGACAAACGAGGTTGGCAGTATAACGAACTATTGGGGGAATCCGCAATTTTTGACGATGCCCCGTAGTGCGATAAAAATGCTTCAAGCTTTGCCTCTCATCGAGTCGGGTGCCGCCGACAAATACGAACTTGAAGACAAACATATTGCGCTGGCCTGTGCTTCTCATCGTGGAGAAAAAGACCATCTTGCGGCTTTAAGTCAGTGGATGGAAAAAGTTCAGATCAAAGAGGGCGCTTACGTGTGCGCCCCCCACATGCCTTATGACGAAGCTTCAGCAAATGATTTTGCCCGTCGCGGACAGAAGCCTACGGTGCTTTGTAATAACTGTGCCGGAAAACATTCGGCCATCATCACAACCTGTCTGCATTTGGGTGAAGACCCGACAGGTTATGAAAAGTACGAACACAATGCGCAGAAACGTTTGCGCAAGGTTCTGACGGAAACAATGAAGATTGATCATTCCAAAGTTCCGCACGGCGTGGATGGTTGTGGTATACCGACGTATGCAGTGCCATTGCAATCCATGGCGACGGGCATGTCGGCTTTGATTAATCCCAAGGAAACTCCGGCCCGCAAAGCCGCGGCAGAACGCATTTTGCGAGCGGTTAAGAATTTCCCTTTCTATCTCTCAGGTAGTGACAATTTCGCTACAGCTGTGATTGAAAAGTCACAAGGTCGCGCGATTGTGAAGGGGGGAGCAGAGGGAGTTTTCTGTGGAGTTCTTCCTGAAAAACGCCTCGCTTTCGCTGTGAAAGCCTCGGATGGCGCCTCACGTGCAGCTCAGGCGGCAACAGCCTCCTTGTTGTTGCAACTGGGTGGTCTTAATGAGGCCGAGTTTAAAGCGTTAGCAAAACACACCCTCCCTTCGGTCACAAACTGGAAGGGTGATGTCGTTGGCCAAATCCGCATTGCGAAGGTTGGCTAGTTAGAGTAATGTCTAACTAGTATGTTCTTACAAAAAACGATTCGTAAAAAGACGGTGGTAAATGGTATCGGGATTCACTCTGGTGATTCCTGCACTTTGACTTTCAGGCCGGCACCTCCGGATACGGGCGTTTATTTCATTCGCACAGATCTTCCTGGAAATCCTTCTTTGAAAGTCACTGCACGCAATGTTCAGGCGACCTCGCATCAGACGACTATCGGTGGTGCGGCTTTTTCAGTGGCGACGATTGAGCATTGTCTTTCCGCTTTGTCTGCTTTACGCATCGATAACTTGTTCATTGAATTAGACGGCCCTGAAATTCCTATTGGTGATGGCAGTGCTCGCGACTTCTTACAAGCTTTGCTTGCGGTAGGAATTGTGGAGCAAGATCAGCCTCGTAAATATTGCTACATCACAGAGCCGATTTACTTTAGTGAGGGCGAAAAGCACGCCTACGTTGTGCCTTATCATGGTCTTCGTCTGACCGTGACTATTGACTTTCCTCATCCCAAAATTGGTAAACAGACAATTGACATCGACATCAATGAACAGTCTTTTGGACGTGATGTTGCCAACGCCCGCACCTTTGGTTTCATGAAAGACGTTGAGGCCTTAAAGGCCCGCGGATTGGCGAAGGGCGGAAGCTTAGACAACTGCATCGTATTAGATCACGCTGAAATCATCAATCCTGAGGGCTTGCGCTGGGCGGATGAATTTGTTCGTCACAAGGCTTTAGATGCCCTCGGCGATCTCGTGACCTTAGAGATGCCTTTAATGGGCCACGTCGTGCTCTATAAAGCCGGTCACGATATTATGAATAAGCTTGTTAAAAAGGTATGGGACTCTCCAACAAGCTATCGCCACGTCGAATTGGGCGCGGACATTTCAGAAGAAGTTCAGCGTTATTCGGGATGGACTGTTCCTCTCTAATGTAAGATTGCAAAATCAAATTTAATTTCCAGCATTCCATATTGGCCTCGCATTAGACTCAAAGAGCAAACAGATTTTTGTTCTTGTTGCGATGGAGTCCAAGATGGCAAGACAGAATGAACCAGATTATCGTGCGCTCTTTGAAGGCATTCCTGGCCTCTACTTAGTGCTGACACCTGATTTTCACATGGTCGCGATGAGCGACGCCTACGCGAAATCCACATTCCTTAAACGCGAAGAAGTCATCGGAAAATACATGTTTGATGTGTTTCCAGAAAACCCCTCTGAAGCAGCAGCGACGGGAAAGAATAATGTTCGGGCTTCGTTTCAACAAGTCGTGGATACAAAACAAGCCTCCACCATGGCCGTACAAAAATATGATATCCGTCGTCCTGATGGTACCTATGAAGAGCGTTACTGGAGCCCCATCAATCTTCCTTTTTTTAATAAAGAAGGCGAGCTGATTTATATCATTCACAAGGTGGAAGACGTTACAGAGTTCGTAAAAATGCGCAAGCATGAGCAAGAACAAAGTAAAATCAATGAAGAGCTTAAAAATCAAGTCGGGTTGATGGAGTCTGACGTTCTAGAACGGGCTCAAGAAATTCAGGTCACGAATAAAAAACTGGAAGCCTTAAATAAATCCTTAGAGCTTCGTGAAAAAGAGCTGCGAGAAGCCAACGAACAATTGGCGATCTTAGATAAGCAGCGCACGCACTTTTTCGCCAACGTCAGTCACGAACTGCGAACCCCGGTTTCATTAATCTTAGGACCCGTAGAGAAGCTTTTGGGCGATAACAGCCTGACGGCATCGCAAAGGAATTACTTAGAACTCGTTAAAAGAAACAGTCAGATTCTTTTGCGTCAAGTGAATGATCTTTTAGACGTTGCAAAATTTGATGCGCAAGAAATGACGGCTCACTATGTTTCAATCGATGCGTCCTCTTTGGTCAAACAAAGTGCAGATAACTTTTCTGTTTTAGCCGAAGAAAAAGGGTATCGCTTTAAAATTGAAACTCCGGATCGTCTTAATATGGACACCGATCCTGAAAAGTTTCTGCGAATTCTATTAAATCTTTTAAGTAATGCTTTTAAGTTCACTCCACAAAATGGAGAGGTCCGTTGCAGTCTTTCCTTAATGCAGAATACAAAAGAGCCCCAGATCAAATTGCAAGTGGCCGACAGCGGGCCTGGTATTCCTGAAAACATGCGAAAAAATATTTTTGAACGCTTTTTTCAGATTCAAGATAGTATGAACCGCGAAAAAGGCGGGACGGGATTAGGTCTTTCCATCGTAAAAGACTTTGTGGAGCTTATGCATGGGAAGGTTGAAGTAAAAAAAGCTCCCGAAGGCGGCGCCCTTTTCGAAGTTCTGCTACCTCAGTTTGCCAGCGAAGATGTGCAAGTCAGTCCTGCCATGGGCGAAAATAAAAACATCCGACTGGTGGAGCAGGGATTGGTAGACCAGTTGAAGGAAGCGCACTCAGTCAGCGCCCAGCCCACATCTGAACCTGTTAAGGCGGGTGCTGAAGCTCCTTTGGTATTGGTCGTGGAAGACAGCCCGGACTTGCAGAAATTTATAGTCGAAGTTCTGTCTGAAGAGTTTCGCTGTATGACGGCCTCGGATGGTAAAGAAGGTTATGAAAAAGCACGGGCTGTAAAGCCTGATTTGATTTTAAGTGATTTGATGATGCCGAACTACAGCGGCGAATTTCTTGTCGACCAAGTCATGGCTGACGCGACTCTGCAGTCTATTCCTGTCGTAATTTTGACAGCCAAAGCTGATGATGCTCTTCGCGCGAAGCTTTTGAATAAAGGCGTGCAAGACTATGTCACAAAACCTTTTCAAGCTGTAGAGCTACTGGCACGCGTGCGCAATCACGCCAAAGCTTATCGCGCTCGACAAGTGATTGAACAGGCACTTGAAATAAAAGGGGATGACCTTGAAAAAATGGCGCGTCTTTTAGCGGATAAAAATACGGAACTGCAAGAGCTCAGTCGTTTGAAGGATGAGTTTTTAGCGACACTGTCCCACGAATTGCGAACTCCGATTAGTATAATATTTGGATACGCCGAAATTTTATCTGAAGAAGTTGATCGTAAGAACGAGACCGCTCTTCAGGCCCTTTCGGCCATTCAAAGAAATGCAGCGATTCAACTTCGTTTGGTCGAGGACTTGGTGAATCTTTCTAAAAGCATCACCGGTAAAATCGCTCTTGATCCCCACAAACTTGAATTTTCAGAGATCCTTAGTGATGCTTTAGAATCCATCGAAAATATGGCGCGAGCGAAAGAAATTCAGGTGTCGGCTCAGTTGACCGAGGCGCCGCTGTGGGCGGACTCGGTGCGACTCACTCAAATTCTATGGAATATTCTTTCTAATGCCGTGAAATTCACGCCAGAACACGGGCGCATTGAGGTGCATTCTCGCAAAGATGACCAGCATCTTTATGTCGAGATAACGGATAGTGGTGTCGGCATAACGCCTGAATTCTTGCCTTATATTTTTGATCGTTTCCGACAGCAAGACGGCAGCTTTACGCGTAAATACGGAGGATTGGGTCTGGGACTTTCCATTGTCAAGCACCTGGTTGATCTTCACGGTGGCGAAGTGAAAATTGAAAGTGAGGGAGAAGGGAAAGGCACTAAAGTTCTTTTGCAATTTCCCCTGTATCACGGTCAGGACGCCAAGCCCGAGGCTGCAATTGAAAACTTTGATGTGCGAGAATTGCGGGGCCGTCGCATTTTGGTCGTCGAAGATGAACCCGATGCCTTGCGCATGATTAAGCTCATTTTAAAAAAGTACGGTGTTGAAGTTGTCGCTGCCGAAAATGCGGATCAAGCGCAAGAGCTCTTAAAACAGATGAAGCCGGACGCTATCGTGAGTGACATTGGTCTTCCGGGTAAAAACGGTATCGAGTTCATACGCACCGTGCGCGGTCTTGAATCTGCCGAAAATCATATTCCCGCTTTGGCCTTAACGGCCTTTACTTCAAAACAAACCGAATCGAGGGCTCTGGATGCTGGTTTTGAGATGTACGTTCCTAAGCCTATAGAAACCAAAAAACTTGTGAACGCGATCCGCCGGCTTATCAAGGATCAATCCGCCTGAGGGAACAATGGGGAAAGCTTGCTTTCCCCATTGAGCTTTCATTTATGGTGAAGGGGGAAGATCTTCTGGAGTCGGTGAAGGTGTCGCTGGTTCAATTCCTGACAGCCAATTGCGGGCGCGCTCGATATCCTTACGCGCAAAAACTTCAATATCCATCGAAACAATAGGATCTAAAAAGTTAGAAATATTTTTTACCCAATGAATGTCCGTTACAATGGCGGCGCGCGGAAACTTATCCATGTTTTTAATTCCAAAGCGGAGATCTTTCCAGAAGGCCGCCAGTTCCACTTTGCCAATGTCGCGAACATCTTCAAGGACATTGACCTCACCCCATTCGGAAATTCTTTGTTGCATCAGGCTTAAAAGCGCAGCCACAGAATCTTTATTAATGTCGCCATCCACCAGAATTTCGATGTACTTGTGTTGAGAATTCTCCGCGATCACCTTCAACATGGAAAAACCCCTTTCAAAAAAAGTCCTAACCCTATTTTCCAAGTAAGCAAAAATCAGAACAACGCATTTTAGTAGACTATGTGGAACTGCAAACCTATAAGAGTTCCAGGTTTTGAAAACAGCCCGTATGACAAAATAACGGGGCGCCACGAAAGTGGTTATTGGCGGATCTATGAGTCAAGTTTGGGGAATTATCGGTCTAGGATGGTTGGGGGCGGAATTCGCCAGCTATCTTAAAGCGAAAAATCAAAAGTTCTGGGGCACGCACAGGTCTTCTTTTAGTTGGGAAAAAGATCTGTTTCCTGGCGAATTCTGCGATATTCTTTTAGTCAACGTTCCTCCGTTAAAGACGATGTCGGCTTCCTCTTTTGTGGCTAAGATTCCAGAGAACTCTTTTAAAAGGATCATTTTTGTAAGTTCGATCTCGGTTTACGGAGATGTTACAGGTGAAGTCACGGAAGGGACAGAACCTCATCCCAATTCCGATTCCGGACAATGGCTTTACGAGGTTGAACAAGCGTTGCAAAAAAGATTTTCCAAAAACGGAGTGATCGTTCGGGCAGGGGGCTTGATGGGAGGAAGCAGACATCCTGTTTTCCACCTTGTCGGCCGGAACGTAATCAGCCATGGTTTAGCACCCGTAAACCTGATTCATCGAGAAGATCTGATTCGCATCATTTATGAGTTAGGTGAAGACAGGTCTGTCGCGCCTTTAGTAAATGCAGTGACTCCTTTTCATCCAACAAAAGAAAACTACTATAGCGCCATGGCAGAAAAGTTGGGACTTGCCCCGATGACTTTTGAAAAAGGTGGGAGTGAAGGAAAAATCGTCTGTTCCGAAGTTCTTCCTCATTTATATAACGAGTGGCTCTGCGCAAAGCTTGATAGATTGTGATGGTTTTGAAATTAAAAGCGCCGAGCAGAAGTTCTGCCTCGGCGCTTTTAAGAATTACCTCTGAGATTTTAAATAGCCAACAATATCCACATCTGCGGGTGCTGAGACTCCGGCGCCGGGAAGTGGACCGGTTAACTGATCCAAGGTAAAGTCCATGCGGGCGTCATAGCGACGCTCAGACTGATAACGAAGCCATTTTTCTGCTTCATACCAAGCGCGTTTGTTGGCGTCATCCGTACACGCGGCAAGTTCTTGTTCTAGTCGCGCGCCCCAACGAAGCTCGATGCAGTGATAAGGGTCAAAGCTCATATTGAAAAGTCTTTGTCGAGCGGCCTCTAGGTTCATTTTCACGGTCAAACCGTTTGTCGTCGTGTAAGTGAACTGACACGCCTGAGCTTTCTGGGCGTACACCGCAAATAAATCCGCCGCTAAATTTCCGCCATTGTACTTGATAGCAGGATCGCGTTTTCTATAGCGTTCGATATTGGCTTTCGTCGACATAAGAAGATCGGCAAAGGCCACTTTCAAACGAGCGTCGCGTGACGGTGTCGCATAGTTTTCCCATTCGCCTTCAGCGCCATAGATATTGACCGGCAATCTTTCAGGATGAGCTTTCAAATAAACACCTGATGTGCGAGCTGCTTCCACAGCTTCAACACGGTCATTTAAGCTGACGCAAATATCATCCGTCAACTGAGCCATGTCTTTCAATGGATCAATGTGTACTTCACCTTGCATTAAGCTCATACGAACATAGTCATAGTAAGGCACTTGTTGACCACGGATCGAAAATTTACCTTTGCTCCAGCCTGCAGAGTCAGGTTCGGTTCCGTAGAATTGTTCCAAACCATATTGCGGTAATTGGTAGTTCATTGCCGCGACAATTTTGCCACCAGCATAAGAACCTGAAGAATCAACTTTGGCGTCAACCAAAGCTAAAGGGCGGAAATTTTTAAAACCCGCGCCTTGAGCAGGGTTGCTGCGTACGAACTTAGGCGTGTACATACCCATCGTCAATGAGTTGTCAGGGTGAGCATCGATGTAGAAAATACGGCCGTCATCAGCCACTTTATAGACAATGGCGACGTGACCGTTAGGATCATAGATCACCGTGCCGGGGCGAATGGCATCGCGATTGATTTTCACCGGATAAAAATCAGTGAAAAGTTCCGCATCTTCATTTCCTTGCATGCGGAAAGAACCAGAGAAAGTTAGACCCGGAACGATATTGTTCAAAACATCAAATGCGTTGACGTAAGTGTTTTTGAAAACGCCATTCTTGGTGACGACGTCATAACGTTTTGTGATGTAGTTACCCATGGTAGAGTAACGAGCATCCACTTTTTTGGTAGGATCATCTTGAGGGCCGATGTTGGGTTTCACTTCGCTGGCGATTGAAAAAGGAAGACCGTTTTTCCAAGAGAAGTAAGCGCGAAGGTAATAGGGAAGATCCGCACAGTCCGCGTAATATTTCAAGCCTGCTGGATCAGAACCAAAATAGGGATTCGCCGTACTTTGTAAGCAGGTATCGACTTTCCAGCACTGGCGTTTTTCGACGGCTTCACCGATGCGAGTGACAAATTCACCGAATTGGCGCTCATGGTTTTCAGTCCACGTCGGCTGCGTAATGCGCCACGGGGTTGTGTTTGACTGAGCATGTCCAGTCAAAGAGGCGAGAACTACCAATGAGAAAGCCCCGAGAAATTTCATAAAACACTCCAATACGGTTTTGGTCCAAAAAGTACTAGAGCAACTCCTTTGCCACTTTTTTAGGCGTGGAGTTCGATTTATTTCGATCTGGCTGTAATTTCGCTGGGAAAAAGCCGCAAAATGACAGTCTAAGATGTCGAAGTTCTTTACGCAATGTGACACCCAAACCTTCCCCTAGCTCGCTTGCATTTTATTACCGTTCTGGCATAGTTCCGGGGTCATCATAAAAGACAAAAATGAGGGGGATTTCAATGTCACCCCACAGGAGCAAATATGATTATCGGTATTCCGAAGGAAATTAAAATTTCTGAGAACCGTGTTGGTATCACAGAAGCAGGCGTACGCCAGTACGTGAAAGAAGGCCACACAGTTATCGTTGAAAAAGATGCGGGTGTTGGTTCTGGTATTTCAAACGAACAATACGAAAAAGCCGGCGCGAAAATCATCGACACTAAAAAAGAAGTGTACGCGAAAGCGGACATGATCCAAAAAGTGAAAGAGCCACTTCCAGACGAATACGAATTGATGAAGGAAAATCAAATCCTTTACACTTACCTTCACTTGGCTGCGGAAGCTAAATTGACGAAAGTTCTTTGTGAACGCAAAGTGAAAGCGATCGCTTACGAAACTATCCAATTGGATAACGGTTCCTTGCCTCTTTTGACTCCTATGTCTGAAGTTGCAGGTCGTATGGCGACTCAAATCGGTGCTTTCTATCTTCAAAAAGACCATGCAGGTAAAGGGATCCTTCTTGGTGGTGTGACAGGTGTTAAACCAGGTAAAGTCACAATCATCGGTGGTGGTGTTGTCGGTACGAACGCAGCGAAAATGGCTGTCGGTCTTGGCGCTTCTGTCACGATCCTTGACGTGAACACAGCTCGTCTTGAGTACCTTGATGATATCTTCCAAGGTCGTTGCATGACTTTGTTCTCGAACGCGAAAAACATCGAAGATTCAGTGAAAGATTCTGATCTAGTTATTGGTGGCGTTTTGATCACAGGTCACAAAGCTCCAACTCTAGTTTCTAAAGACATGATCTCTTCAATGGCTAAAGGTTCTGTGGTTGTTGACGTTGCGGTTGACCAAGGTGGTTGTATCGAAACTTGCCGTCCAACGTCTCACCAAAACCCAACTTACGAAGTTGATGGCGTTATCCATTACTGCGTACCTAACATGCCAGGCGTGGTGCCAAGAACTTCTACTTACGCTCTAACGAACGTGACTTCTCGTTACGGTTCAATGCTAGCAGCGATGGGTGTAGAAGATGCTGTTGCGAAATCTCCAGCATTGATGAAAGGTCTTAATACTTACGGCGGTTACGTATGTTACGAGCCGGTGGCAAAAGATCTTCACATGGAATACAGACCTTACAAAGGTTAATTTCAAGGCTTAGCCTAAAACTAAAAAGCCCAGCTTTGTGCTGGGCTTTTTTATTTCTACCATCCTTCATCCGGTTCGCCGTTATAGCGGCATTTCACTTCGGTGTAGACCTTCGAGGCCCCCGAGGCTTTTTCCTGCTGAGTCAGCGTTTTATTCGGGTGATTCAGCGTCACCAGATACTTAGAGTTTCCAAAAATCCACTCGTCGTTAGTTTCCTTGCGTGAAGTAAGATACTGATCCGCCTTGGCGACTGTTAAAAGATACATGTCTTCAGGCTCTAACAAAAGCACGTCTTGTCTTTGCCCATTGTCCTGATCGATGGCTGTACAGTAAATAGTCCCATCCGCAAAGGCCGCAGAGAACGGCAGGGTCATTGCTAAAAACGTAACTAGAGCTTTCATTCTTCCTCCAAATCTGAAGTGCCGTGAGTGTTGGTGCAAACTTGAGTCCTTACTCAAATCCTTTTAAAGCGCATTTTCACCACGAATTCGTCTAAAGCTAAAATAAAAGTGACAAATCTTGTGAGCAAACATCCGTCAACCCGAGTTGTCCTCATTGACAGGAACTCGCGGAACACGAACACTCGAAGCGGTAAGGAGATTCCTATGAAAGTATCTCTATTTTTTCTGGTAATGCTTGTTCAATTGTCTTTGGCGAAGGCCCTCCAAGCGGAGCCACCGACACCACAAGCCGACTCATTGAAAGCCTACAATATCGATAAGAGTGCGATTTCTGTTTCCGGAGTTTCTTCCGGTGGTTTTATGGCAGTGCAACTCGGTGTAGCCTTTTCAAAAGACTTTGCCTCTGTCGCGAGTGTGGCCGGTGGAATATATTGGTGTGCCGAAGGGGATTCTCAAAAAGCACAAACCTGGTGCATGAAGCAACCGAACAATATTCAATCCGAAGTGCAAGTGAATGAAGTGCGAAAACTGGCGCAGACGGGAGTTGTTGATCCCGTCGCAAATATGCAGCGCCAAAAAGTTTACATTTTTGCTAGTCCCAAAGATGCCGTTATTCATCCAGGTAATGGAGAAAAGTTAGAAGAGTTTTATCGTGCTTTTATACCGACATCGCAAATCCTCGTCGAAAAAAGTGTCGAGGCGGCTCACGGTTTTCCCACTTTGACTGCGGGTAATCCCTGCCAAATGGGATTTCTTCCATGGCTTTTAAAATGCAATTTTGACTTAGCAGGAGAAATTCTAAAATCGGCCTACGGTACTTTGCAAGAGCGGGGAGTCGCCGACGTAAAACATTTGCACAAATTTTCGCAAAAAGATTTCGGCGATGAAACTACGCCTTTATATAGAGAGGGCTGGGTCTATGTTCCGTCAAACTGCCAACAAGGTGAAAAGTGTCGTCTGCATATCGCACTTCACGGCTGCCAAATGAATCCGGATTTTATTCAAGATAAGTTCGCCACATTAGCCGGATACAACGACTGGGCCGAAACTAATAACATCATCGTTCTTTATCCCCAGTCCGCAAAAGTTTCAAAAGACAATCCGTATGCGTGCTGGGATTGGTTTGGTTTCACCGGAGCTGACTACATGACTAAATCCGGAAAGCAAATGCAAGCTTTGAAGAAAATGCTTCAAACCATCGCGCCTTAATAGTTCAAAATCATTCAAACCAAATATTCCCCCAATCTTCCGTGCGAAGAAGGGGGATTTTTCTTTTCAGCAGCCGCCATTGAACTTCGCTGTGGGGATGGCGATAGCGGGACCATCGCGCGGATGCTACTCCCATACGCAATTCAGGTAATGAGCTTAAAAGTTTTTCTGAAGTGGAAGTATGACTGCCGTGATGTCCAAGGATCAAGACATGGCTGTTTCGAAACGCTTTTAAAGAACTCCAGACTTTTTCCTGCCTCGAGGTCGAATCTCCGGGAATCAAATATTCTTTGAAGGCAACGACATGGCTCAGTTCGTTTGAATTCTTTGCGGCTTTCGGGGACCATAAAGAAAACTCTGGGCGGGAAGGGCACTCCGAATATTTTTTCAACATCTTCATTTTTCCGCGCGAACTTTTTCCTTGTGGCTTCAATTGAATGCAGAATTTCTCAAAGCGCGCGATCTTTGCGGTTTTACTTAAAGCTCCGACATGATCCCAGTCCCAATGGCTTAAGTAAGCCCGATTGTCTTTATTCGCGCACTGGTGAAGAACTTTCTCCCAAGGGAAGAACTCTCCACCCATATCAAAGTGATGACACTCACTGGGCGTTACGGCCGTTAACCATTGCCCCTGTCCCACATTCCAAACAATGAAATACGATCGCGCGGGAAAATCTTGGGTAAGACTGGCACTTCCTAAAATTAAAAAGAAGATGAAGCCCTTCATGTTAGATCCTTTCCCTGCCAAAGATGCAGACGCAGAAAATGAAAGGCGACATGCCAAAATAAAATCCAGCACCAAAGAAGACGAATATCTGGGGTCTGGCGAGCTGCGAACTCAATCGGCTCTGATAGCACAAAAAGAATGTGATGGAAGTGATCCATAAAAAAATCAAACAGAAATACCAAAGACGAAAACACCGAAACCAGAAAACTCAGAGGCAGAAGAATGTAGGAGACGACAGGCGCTAAAAATAAATTATAAAGAATGCTTAAAGGATGCAGACTTCCGATTCCCCAGAGTGGCGCACTCATAAAAAAGAAAATCGAAAACTGTGTTAAAAATCCGCGCGCCCAAGAATTCCTAATGCGCAGCACATCAGGAGCCGTCAGCGCCAAAGCGGCGCACCAGCTCATTAGGAAAGACAATGAGTTCCACCAAGCGGGGAATAGCATCAGCGCCAGAAACCCCGCTACGAGCACGCACAGGTCTTTAGGAAGAAAGATGCGAGAGCGATGAAGAAGACGCCGACTGCACATGCCTAAAAGCGCACGCACGGCCGGAGCTTGCCAGCCAACGACGATGGAGTAAAAACTCATAAAGAAAAATCTTACACAGAATGGAATTCGCAAAATGCTTAAGAGTTCATCAAGTAAAAGCAGGTGAGAACCCGAGACCACAAAGATATGAATGAGCGATGTCTTACGCAAATTTTCGCGCAAATCTTTGTCTGTGATTTTTTCGCCACAAACAAGAGAGTTCAGTGCATTGAAGTGTTGCGAATCTTTTGGGAGAGTCTGTGAACATTTTCTCTGAATTTCTTCACTGAATATTGATGTGTTCGTTAGCAAAGTGCTGGGAAGTGGTGTGCTTAAGCTCAAAGCAAGAAGAAGAAGAACAATCATGGTTACAACTAGTTAGCAAATTTAATGACGCACCTAATTTCTAAAATGTTCTGTCATTGGGTCCGCGCGTCTCCTGAGGTCGGATTTTAAGATCTGAAATTTGCAAGCTTAATTACGCCGCTGTAATCGCACTTTATTGAGTGTTTTCAAATGCTTATACCATGCCTAAGGAGTGTGCATTTCGCTGAAACCCTTGAAAATGAACAGGTCCAAGGTCTAGCATTACAATAACTCAACATTTTATGTGGATAACTCCTGCTTGTTTGCACTTCTCAATGCGTGTCATACTGGAGAAAGATCACGAGGTGTCGAGAGATGAAGCAACTTAGACTATTAGCAGCAACGGTCCTTGCGACCCTTCCTTTGACAGTATTAGCGAAGCCTGGAGCATCTTCCCAAAAGCTTTCAGCGAAAGAACTTCAGCAAGAGTCTTTGCTGGTGGAGCTGACAGGAAAAGACATTTCTAAAGAAAATGACATCACACTCTATGCTGAAATGGTAAGCGCTTATCAGAATGACGATGAAATTGCATTTAAGAGTCGTCTGCAAAGCTTGCTTTCAAGATTTCCGCAAAGTTCTTACGCGGACAACGCACTTTTTCTTGCCGGTCGCATGGCCGTGGATCACAACAACTTCGCAGAAGCCGTAAAATACTTTGCTCGTATTGAAAAAGAATATCCTCGCAGCAACAAAGTGGCGGCGGCAAAATTCGCAAAAGCCATGACGTACAAACGCATGAACTTGCCGGAATATGCGCTCATGACTTTGAAAGAAGTGCGCACAAAATATCCTGGCAGCCCGGAATCCTTCCGTGCTGACGCTGAAATCAGAATGACGAAATAAGAAATTCACTTCGCAAGGACGCATAAGTGATGAAAAAAAAGTTCTCGGTTCTTTTAGCAATGATTTTTTGTGCACTTGTTGCGCAGGCGCAAGACACACCTCCTGATACCACTTGGGAGTCAGATCCTTTGGATGTGTTAGAACCTCAGCAACCTCAAGAAACAGTGGAACCGACAGTTCCTGAGTTCAAAGAAATTGATGAGTCTGGACAATCTGCGGAAACTCCTGCGCCGGATATTCCTGCTGAAGACATTTCTACGCCAGCCGCTACAGATTTGCCACCGACGACGCCAGATGCTGCTCCAACAACTTTTGGAACAAGTGAACCGGATTATTCTCGCGAAGCCGAATTTCACCGCATTTACAAAACCTACAACGAGCAGCCAACTTCTGTCGAAGCGTGGGAAAAAGCCGTAGGTGCTCGTGAATCAGAAACTTACCAAGTTCAAAAAGGAGATACACTTTCCGGTATCTCCACAACTTTCTTCGGGGATCCTTTATTCTGGCCAAAAATTTGGTCTTTGAATAAAGGACAGATTTTAAATCCGCATGAAATTGATCCAGGGATGAGTGTGCAATTCTTCCCGGGCAGCATGGATGATGCGCCGACTTTGGATGTCGGTGAAACTGCAGTCATTGACCAAAAAGCAAGTAATGGCAACGAAGAGGCCGCCGCTGCGGGAAATGCTGCCGTTGGGGGAACAATTCCACGGGCTCGCAAAAAAACGCCCCTTTTAAAATCGTTGCCACCAAGTTTGCCTCAGTACCGCATGGGGGCATTGGGAGCAGCTAAAGTGCAACTGCAAGTAGAGCTGCCGAAAACTCAGTTCCCGACAGCTTTAGAAAATCTAGAATATTACATCCAAGATACTCCGGCGTATGGAGCAGGTGTAGTGACTGCAGCAGAGCTCGATATGAAAACAGCCGGTGAGCACCAGTATGTTTTCGTGCAGCTTGAAAATGGCGGTGGCTCTAAAGAATACGTGGCGCAAAGAAACGTCGGAACGGTGCCAGATCCTGCGCAAAAAGGTCGCATGGGTCATATGGTTGAAATCCAAGGCGAGATTGAAATTTTAGAGCGTGTGAATGATCAAAAAAACATCTATCGCGCGATTGTTAAAAGATCTCTGCAGCCCGTTCAAGTGGGTGCGGTTTTAACGCCAGGAAAGCTGCCTGTAATTGATCCTTCTCCAGGAGCAGTGAGTTCGGGAGTGGGCGCTAAAATCATGGGTGGACACTTTGAAGCAAAAAGAAAACTATTTGGTTCGAACTCATTGGTGTTCCTAGATGCGGGAACAAATCAAGGATTGCAAGAAGGTCAAACTTTAGCCATCTTCGCGGATGAGCGTGTTCGTAATAGAAAGAATAATGCTTTGACGAATGACCGTATGATTGGCACAGCAAAAATTGTGAAAGTCTCTGGAAACTTTGCGACGGCCTATATCACGAAAGCTTCTGAAGATATTTTGCTAGGCGACTATGTGGGAAGTGCAACGTCGCATGCGACGAACTATACGGAGCCTGTCGCAGCTCCTAGTCAGACGGAACCTGCGGTGGATCAAGATTTCGAAAAAGATTTTGAAGATGCACCGACTGCGACTCCTGAAAGCTCACCGGAATCCGGAAGCGACGACTTAGACCTTGAATTATAATGAAGCTTAAAAGCCTCTGCGAATTGCAGGGGCTTTTTGCTTATGAACGATCTTTATTCTTTATCGCAAATTATTAAGTCTCATCCATTATACACTCTTCAAAAAGATTCTCTTTTGCATTTGTATCGTACACTCGGGGGCACGGGCCGTCTGGATGCAGAAACATTGATGGATGAATTAAAAATCCTATCGCCGGATCTTTTTACGGCCTTACAAAAGAATCACACGCTTTTTAAAAATCACTGCGAAGAAACCGTGAAGCTAAAACTTCAAGGGGTGCAGATGGTTTGCTATGGCGAAGCGCTTTATCCTTCTTCGTGCTATTGGATGGAGGAGCCTCCTTTGACGTTAAGTTTTCTAGGGTCACCTGCATGGCTCAACGAACGCACGCTAGCCGTCGTCGGCAGTCGCGAGCCGACATTTGAATCAATGCAGTGGATGGAAAAAGAATTTGCTCCGTTCTGTGATAAAGAAAAGCCGTGCGTGATTAGTGGAGGTGCGCGCGGTATCGATCAAAAATCTCACTCGACAGCTTTGCGCAAAGACACGACAACCGTTGTAGTTTTGCCATCTGGCTTGGGAAATCTGTATCCTGCGAACTTACAGGAGTGGGTTGCGCCGATTTTAAATCGCGGAGGTTGTTTCATCAGCGAGTACGCCTACGAACAGAAAATGCATAAGCATCTTTTCCATCATCGGAATCGTTTGATCGCGGCATTGGGTCGCGCGACTTTGTTGGTTGAGGCCAAAAAGCGCAGTGGAACACTGATTACGGCACAGCAGTCTTTGCAGCTGGGACGTCCGGTATGGGTGGTGCCGGGGCACCCTTTAGATCCACACTTTACAGGGAGCTTAGAATTGTTAGTGGACGGTGCATTGTTGGTCCGCGATGCTCACGATTTATCCATGCACTTTGGCGTAGAAATGGAAAATTCAAAGTCGCTGGCGGCACCAATAGGAGACTCTGAAATCGCTCACCACTACCGGTAGTGTGTTATCTAAGTTGCCAAAATTGTTCAGAAAAAAATGAAATGATCTAAAAAAATCTTTTGCAAGGTCGAGGGAATGCCCCTACCATTTGATTTAAGGGAGGGGCGATGTGGTCAAGGATGACCGTGGTAGTATGGATGCTACTGCATCGCTCTAATTTTCGACCGCAGTCTTAGTTCCAATTCCTTCTTAAAGATTCCATACCTAAAAGAGCAAAAATAAAATTCGGAGCCCAGATCGCTACAGGCACAGGCAAGCTTCCTGAGCGCGCCATACCTTCAGCAGCGACGTACAACGTCCAATACAGAATGATAAGGCCAATACATAGGATCATACCGCCAGCCTTCGCGGCACGACGGTTTGTGGTCGTTCCTAGCCCCACGCCAATCATCGCAAAGACCACACATAAAAAAGTGATCGCCAAGCGTTTGTGATATTCCGTGCGTAAGGTGCGCTCCAGTTCCTCGTCTTTAAGATCTTCTTTGAGGCGGCTGCGCACTTCGTTCAAAGTTAAAGACTGGGGAGATTTTTTTTTCTCTTCAATGTTCACAGGTTCAGAGAATCTGACATCGTATGTATCAAAGCTGATCTTCGTGTGAGTTTTGGCCTGACGGTGGATTTCTCCGTCTTTAAGGCGCAGAAGTATATCGTGGCCGGGGCGCTCTTTATCGGGAATGATTTCACCTTCTTTAGAGATGATCGTCAAAGGCACGTCGCCGGTTTTTTCATCGTAAATAAACACGTTCTTAAGTAGGCCTTTGTCCGAGTTCACTTCATTTGCATAGACGACCATATCAAAAAAACCTTCAGAGAAAGTTCCTTCTTTGATCACAGCGCCGGCTTTGGTGTTTGCCAGGCGTGAGTACAAAACTTCAAACTGGCGATTTCCCCAAGGTGCGATGTTGAAGGACATCTGAGCTGAAATCGCGCCGACAAAAAGCGATAACACAACTGCTGGCAACAGCAGTGTGCCCATCGGAAGTCCCGACGCCTTCATCGCGACGATTTCTGAGTCTTGACTCAATCTTCCGTAGGTTAAAAGAACGGAAAAGAGCAAGGCCATCGGAAAGAGCACTGGCAAAAGAGAAATGACAACATAACCGATAATCTCGGCGATGGTTTTAAGAGTCACGCCGTGGACCAGAGCAAATTCGGTCAGGCGCAAAACCTGAAACATGAGGATGATCGAAATAAAGACCATCAGTCCCAAAATGAAGCTGGGAAGCATTTCAAAAAAAATGTACTGCGCAGCTTTTTTCCCGTGAAAGATACTCAAAAGCAGTCTCCGTTGTGAAGTCCCATTGTAGTCCGCCGAATTAAAGGAGTCATCGCGTCCATCGTCTAGTACAGACAGTTTGTCTCTGCGATATTGACCCGATCCATTGCATATCCGACAATAGATGTATGAACAAGATTCTTTTGGTGTACGAGGATTACGCAGATCTTATGTCTGTTGAGGCGACTTTGAAAAAAGTGGGCTTCGATGTCATTGGTCTTTCCAGCGAGTATTCCATCGCAGAACAGATGCTCGCATTCAATCCGGATCTTGTTGTTGGTAATGGGAAGGGTGGTAAAGTCAGTTCGTTGGGCGTTGGCAAACGTTTGAAAGAGATGACGCGCTGGCAGGGAAAGTCTGTGCTTATTTTTCCCGCAAACTTCAAACCCAATCCACAAGAGTTGATCCGCATTCGCGTAGATATGATTCTTGAAGCCCCTGTAGCTCCTTTAAGACTTGTTCAAGTGATTGGAAAAATCTTAGGACATGATGAAGCGGTTCTTTTAGAGCGCTTGAATAAAGCCATGCATGTGGAAAGTCCGCAGAAGGCGGGCGGTAACAGCATTGTCGGTGGTAAGGCCGGAACTGAAAACGAAGCTATTTACGTTAAAGGTGTCGTTCCCGAGGGTGCTGAAGAAGGCACTGGCGATGCTTCTTTGCAGTCAGAAAGAATTCACGAAGAATCTCAACAGTTCACGCTAAACCCTGAAGAAGAGACGAAAAAATTCTCTTTTAAGTTTGGCGATCGCATGTCTGAAGCCACGTCGGAAAAAGCATCGACGAACAGTGAAGAGTCGGCGTTCCCGGATGTTGATTTGAAGGCTTTGGAGCGCGAACTTTTAGGTGGCGGTGCTCCTGAAGTGGAGCGCGTGGATGTTCTTGATAATACGGCGGCCGAAGACGAGAGTCTTGCTGTAACGGGCTCTTCGGATGTGGCCCCGGAAATTCAGGCGAAGGCCAAGGCCGATCTTGAAAAGGCGGAAGAAGGTCTTAAGGACCGTGTCTCTAAATACAGCAATATCGTCGCAGATGTGAAGGTCTCTCCGAAAAGCACCGTGACCCGAGTTGAGGCGCGTCGACGCCAAAGAGAGCTTGCCGCTCATTGGGATGGTCAAAACCTCAGCGATCTCGATAAGTTACGCCAAGAGTTCGCCAAAGCGCTGTTTAAAAAGTAATTGCTCCGCGCATACCTTGACGATAGACCTTTTGATGTTCAAATTAGTAAGAGAATATTACGGAGGCCATTCATGGGCACATTTACGAAACCTGTCACTGACAGTTCATTTGAAACAGAAGTACTTAACTCTTCAACTCCCGTCCTAGTGGATTTCTGGGCTGAGTGGTGCGGACCTTGTCGCGCGCTAGCTCCTAAGCTTGAAGAAGTCGCTCAAGAGTTGGGTCAAAAAGTGAAGATCGTAAAGGTGAATGTTGATGAGAACCCAGGAACTCCAGGTAAATATGGTATCCGCGGAATTCCAGCAATGTTGCTATTCAAAGGTGGCAGCGAAGTGGGTCAACTTGTTGGTAACCACCCGAAAGATGCGATCTTGGATTTCTTGAACAAGAACGTATAATTTCCCTCGACAGAGCGAAGTAAACAAAAACCCTGCTTGTAAAAAAGCGGGGTTTTTTTATGTCAAAACCCCGTTAATTTTTCCCTGGTGTCCGCAATCGTTGCAACTCAGTAAGATTTAACTTGCTGAGCCGTCTGATTGGACAAAAGGCAAATTGCTGGCTATCTTTGAACTACTCACATAAGGTGAGTGTATGCAGGGGTTAGAAATGTCTATTGAAGTTGTTGAAGTTCGCCAGCAAGATGTGGCCTTACTCGTTGAGAAGTTCAAAGCTGCATCTCAAAAAATCTGTATGATGTTTGCTACGGAGGGTGTTTACAGAAAACCTTACGTTGAAGGTTTGCCTCATTTTCAAGCATGTTCTTACGAAAAAATGCAAGAGATCGTTACTAGCATCACTTTCTTCAAAGAGCTTTGTGAAGAACAAATTGCAGAAGGTTATAAGTTAAAAGACAACTCAAGTTTCGTATGGAGAGCCTTCCGCAAACTTGATTTCATTCCTCGTGCGGATGTCTTCAATCACATGACGGATGAAAATCTTGTCGAAATCTATTCTGTAGATAACAAACAGCTTTACCGCAATTTCAAATTCTTTGAATGCTGCTCTTACACTTTGGAAGAGCTGTACTCTGTCGAGTGGTGGAATCTTTATGAGCGCAATGCTGCGATGACAATGAAGATTTTCGATCTGGGCGTGAAGGTAGCTACAGGTGAAATCCCTGACAGCCATGTTCCTGATATCGAGCCGCATCTTCTAAAAGAAGTGAAAGAAGACGGACAATCATTCATGCAACAAGTGAAATTGATCAGTCCTTTGAAGCGCAACAAACGTGTTGAAGGTTTGTTGGTGATTGAGACCGCAGAACCAGTTCACAACTAGTTCTTAAATTGTTGATTCTTAAAATAGAAAAGGCACCCAAGGGGTGCCTTTTCTATTTTTGAATTCGTGTTCTGTTTATGCGGCTTTGCGTGCCTTTGTTTTACATTGTTCTGCCATTCTTTCGACCATACGGGAATAAAGGACCGCCGATTGCAGCATATTCTTGGCTATATAGTCGCAATCTTTTTCACTTAAAAGTTCCAAGAATTTTTGACCCTCTTCATAGTGATCCTGATCGACAACCGCATGCACTCTTAAGTGCACCGTCGCTTTTTTTCCGTAGTGTTTTTCAAGCACTTCTAAAAGCTTAGGCCCGTGGAACTTCGCTGCGCCTTCAAGCAAGAAAGCGTATCCACAGAGTGAAAGTGGATTTTCAAACTCGATCCAGTAATACTGCAATTGACGGATCATCTCGGTCTCTGGCAGCTCGGGATATTGCTCCAGCTTACCGCCCATGTTTTCTAAATCTTTTAAAGGCATGAAATCGTGATTCAGTTCCTCTTGGATATGGTGAAGCATGGCATAGTGGTGATCGCGATCATCCACGGGCAGGCGAGCCGCTGAAAGAGCCAAAAACTTTGTCGTGTGGCGAATCAGATAATAAGTCTGCGCCAGCCAGTTTTTATAAAAGTCCGGATTGTCCCAAGGGCAATCCATGATTTTGTCACCCAAGGCTTTGATTTCGCGATCCATGATCGTAGCTAATTTTTTTTTCTCCATACGTCCCTCATTTGGTTTAAGTTGAAAAATGACTAAGCAATTTTTAAATGGCGTTTTTTAACAGGCTGATCACTGATGAGATCAGTGTGGTTGATTTTTGCATTCCAAAGTTCGTTCACCATTTTGGCTAAAAACGGGTCGGAGAGTTCTTTGGTTTCTGTTTTCTTTAAGAACAATAATTGACACGGATATTTTCCGCGCATGATTTCGCCCATCGGGCGCATGCCAAAGCGTTGGGCTTTTTCATGAATCTTATAATCCATACGAGCGACGGCAAGCAGGCCATCCCACGGGGACGCCTCAAAGGCCTTCATGCTGAGGGCGCTAATAATATCGGCGACCTTAAAGCCGGGCTTGCTTAACTGGTAAGAAGTATTCACCCCTAAATATTCAAGCGACATATAGGTATGGGCCCCTTCGGCTTGAAACTTTTTAACCAGCTCAGGCGTGAAGGGTTCCATATAGCGATGCTCTAGGTGAGAGCTCGCGCGGTCGTCAAAAACGCTGTACATGTGGAAGGCTAAGACTTCGTCAGTCTCCACATCCTTTAGGCAGGTGATGACTTCGTTGCGATAGAAGTCGTCCGTATGCAAAGACTCAAAGATTCCGTCGTAAACTTGTTTCCAAGTTTCATATACCTGATTGGTGAGTTTCGCTGTTTCGTCAGTGAGTATACGTGGGTTGAACAGATAGTACTGATACTTCATGAAATTCCCCCAAAATGTTCAGATAGAAGCTTTTCGGGAGGAATCAATTTTCTTTGAAGAGTGAATTTGATACGTACTTAAATTTAATGTTTCCGTACTTTATTGGTGCGTATAAAAAGTGGAAATTTGCAGAAAGGCTTAGGAGAGAAAAGTGCTTCTCTCTCCTAAGCTAGAACATTAGTTAGACGCGACAACCATGTTTGTGCTGTTAGAAAGTTTCGCGTAAATTTCGCCGTAGTTTTTCATCACGCGAGAGTTGTATTCCGCAGGCTTCATGTTTTTGGCAAGAAGGCGGCGCACATTCAATGGTCCCATGTTATACGCGCTAACGTATTTCACGGCTTTTTTGTCAAACTTGCCGCGAAGGTAGCTCATGTAAGCAAGACCGATGCGGATATTGGCAGAAGGGTTTTCCAAAGTCTTCTTACCATTCCAAGGAAGTTTGAATTTTTTCGCGATCCATTCTGCTGTGTCAGGTTTAATTTGCATCAAACCAATTTCACCGAAGCGACCCAAAGCCAATGGATTGAATTTACTTTCTGTTTTGATCACTGCAAGAACAAACACAGGATCTAAATTGTGTTTCGCTGCTTCAGTAATAACAGTGCGAGAGATATTGCGTGCTTGGCCTTTCCAGCGAGGAGCTAAAGAGCTTTGCACTTTATCGTAAATCATTTCATTCAAAGTCGCAGTGCCTTCTACTTTTTGGGCACCGCTACCTTTATAGTCTGAACCTAATAGTTCTTTAGCGTGCGAGATGCGAGAAGCTTCATTCACGCTTTCGATACCGATCTTGTTCACGGCAGGCCATTGAACGAAATCGAAGTTATTAAAAAGAACCAACGTGAGCGTTGCGGCTGCTATCACTTTTCCTGTATTGAGATGTTTCGTTTTCATAACCGCTACCTCCTGATGTAAGTAGGTAAGTTCAAGGGTCATGCCGTCGGTGTAAGCTTTTGTTTTTCTTGGATTCTTAGAATGAAGCGCCTATTAAAGTTGATTGGTTTGAGCTGGCTTGGAGGGGTGTCAACCAATGTGTTGACGGTGTCTGATCATTGGTTAGTCGTTCTAGGACGAATTCTCTTTTCGAGGCGTTCTTGGTGAGACGGTTCTTTGTGGGGCCGGAATCGCTTCGGGCGACGGCTTTCCCTTTGTGGGAGGGCTTTATGGCTATCGTCTCTTCGCGAGGCACGCCGTCGTGGCTCAATCGGCGCCGCGCATTCGCGCGGTTCGCGCATCCTGCGCCGCCGAAGGCCTCGCTTCGGACGAGATCCATAAAGCCCTCCCACAAAGGGAAAGCTGTGCTGATGCGGATTTCGTTGCTTCGAACTGTCTTGAAGGTTGTTCGTTTTGAGATCGCTTTATATGACTAGTCGATCAGCGTTTTTTTGGTTGAGGATTTGAAGCTCGAACGAATTTAGTGTTCTTGGAATTAGGAAAATAAAAGCTAGGGTGGTCGATGTTGAAAGTCTAACGAAGATGTTGAGATGAAAACGAAAGATATTTTTTGTCGTTCAGCGCGGTTCGTTTTGGAAATAAAAAAAGCCCTTCTGTTGAAGGGCTTTTTTGTTTTCTTTTTTAGAATAGATATCTTCGGTAGGCTACGCTGCTGACTATTCCTAGGCCGGCCATGGTGGTTAGCATGGAGGAGCCTCCGTAGCTGAGGAGTGGTAAGGGGACGCCTACGATGGGGAGGAGGCCTATGACCATTCCTATGTTTACGAACATGTGCCAGAAGATGTAGCACAGGACGCCGACGGTTAAGAGGGCTCCGAATTTGTCGCGGGCGTTGGTGGCTATTCTGATTCCTGTGATGAAGAGGAACGCGAACAGGCCGATGACGGCGATACTTCCTACAAAGCCGTGTTCTTCGCTAAGTACTGAGTAAATGAAATCGGTGTGGCGTTCTGGAAGGAATTCTAGTTGGGACTGAGTTCCTTTCATGAAGCCTTTTCCGAAGAAGCGGCCAGAGCCTACGGCGATTTTGGATTGGATGCTGTTGTATCCCGTTCCTCTGGGGTCGCTAGCTGGAGAAAGGAAAGTGAAGATACGATTTTTTTGATAGTCGTGCAGGACGAACTTCCATGCAATAGGAAGGGCGATGATTCCTAGAACGATGATTGTTGCTAAGATGCTCTTTCTGATTTTTGCAAAGATCAGCATCGACCCGCCGATTGCGGCTAGCATCATCGCGGTTCCTAAGTCAGGTTGTTCTACAACCAGACCGAATGGGATTAAAAGAGCTACTAAAGGTCCGATCAACTCTTTCAGTCCCATACCGGGGCCGTGAGTGTTTCTGGTTGCTAGGATTTTGGCCATCAACATGATCAGTGCTAACTTCATTGTTTCTGAAGGTTGATAACGGAAGAATCCAAGATCAATCCAACGTTGGGCTCCCAAAGCCACTTTACCGAAGAAGGTTACGTACAGGATAGCTCCCAGATTAAGAACGTAGACGATCAGGGCGATCCTGCTGACGACGGAATAATCTAATAAAGTCACCACCAAGAATACTGTCCAACCAACGGCCAACCACATGATCTGAGAAATGAACAGCGAAGCCACGTCGACCGTTGTCGGGCCGTGAGTGGCGCTGTACAGATTGATAAGACCGATCACATTCAACGCCAAGATGACGATGATTAAGTTGATATCTAATTTTTTGAAGAGTGTTCGCTCTTCAACGTGTAACGACGTAAACACCCTTATTCTCCTTCTGCAGGTTCAGGGATAGGGCCTGTAGGAGCTGTAGCGCGTTTTTGCCCTTTGGCTTTCAGCGCGGCTTCAATCACCTCAGGATGATATTTCTCAAAGTAGGCTTGCACGATATCGCGGACGATGGGAGCGGCTCCCGTACTGCCGTGACACGAATGTTCTGCTAAAGCGGCAATCGTGATTTCGGGATTGTCTGCCGGAGCAAACGCCACGAACCAACCGTGGTGGCGCATGTGAATAGGACGGCTTTCACACTTTGCATAAATTTGATCTGCAGAAAAGCCCATGACCTGCGCGGTGCCGGTTTTACCAGCCATCTGCACGCCAGGAACTTTCCAGTGTTTCGCCGTACCGCGATCACCGTTGGCCACGCGACGCATACCTTCTTTGACGACTTTGAAAGTCTCTGGAGAAATATGCACGCCGTTGGGTTGAGTTTGTTGAAGATCGCGCACCACTTGCGGGAAGTTTTCGCGCAAAACTTTTCCATCCTGATCGATGATCTTACGAACCAAGAATGGCTTAACAACTTTTCCTTCAGTGCCGATTGAGTTGTAAGCAATCGCCATCGATAAAGGTGTTACGTTGACGAAACCTTGCCCGATCGCAGTACTTAAGTTTTCACCTGGTTGCCATTCTTCACCGACAGTGGCTTTTTTCCAAGCCGAGTTCGGCATCGTTCCTGACACTTCACGAGAAAGTTCGATGCCGGTTTTTTGACCGATACCCAGAAGGCTGATGTAGTCATACATCTTATCTACACCCAGCGCGATACCCATCTTATAGAAGAACACGTTTGAAGATCTTTCCAAAGCTTCATAAACCGTGATGTTACCGTGACCGCCTTTTAAGTGGTCATGGTAAGGACGGCGTCCAAAGTAGAACACACCAGGCGCACTGACGATCGTTGTCGGCGTTATCACTTTTTCTTGAAGTGCCGGCACCGCCACTAACGGTTTAAATGTTGAACCGGGAGAGTTATGATCTTGAATAACTTTATTGCGAAGTGGCTTAAACGGATCATTGATCAAGCGGGACCATGTCTGCGCCGAAATACCCGTAGAAAACTCATTCGGATCAAAAGAAGGAGTGCTGACCCATGCTAAGATCTCGCCGTTTGTTTTCATCGCGACCACGGCGCCAATACGATTTAGTGCCATGAAGGATTTGAAAGCGGCCTCTTGGATGTCGCGGTCAATAGTCAGAACAGCGTTGTTACCGTGAACCGGAATCAAGTCTTTGATTTGTTCACCGTAAATATTTGGAGTCTGGGTGACAGTTTCGCGTCCGTGGGCATCGACTTGAATAAAGCTGACACCATCCGCACCGCGAATGTCTTTTTCCAGGGTCTCTTCCAAACCACTCTTACCGATGATATCACCTTGTTCAAAGAGCAGCGTGCCTTTGTAAAGCTCGTTCAGAACGGGAAGCTGACGTTTAGAGATCTCGCCGACGTAACCGAAAAGTTGTGCGCCATTATCTTTAAGAGGGTAGTAGCGCACGATGGATTCACGGATCTCAAGTCCCGGTGTATCCAAACGCATGCGTTTAAGACGGAAGACTTCTTCGCGGCTTAAGTTTTCTTTCAGACGAATCTGTGCAAACGGTCCGTTTTGACGACGGCTCTTTGTCACTTTCAAAACGACTTTGTCTGGCTCCATGCCTAGCACGGGTCCTACAGTTTTTGAAAGCTCTTCCAAGTTCTCAATATATTGAGGAGAAAGAATCGCTTCAAAGCCCGGCAGGTTTTCCACCAGAACTTTTCCATCACGGTCCAACATCAATCCGCGGGGAGCGGTGATCTTGTTTTGCTTGATACGATTTTTTTCCGAGAACTCACGCAGCTCATTTCCCGAGATCACTTGCAGATACCACAAGCGGATCGAGAAAATAGTCAGAGCAAACGCAATAGCGATGTAAAAGATTTTATACCGGCTGTGGTACTCTTTTGCCTCATCCGGATTACTTACGTAAGTACTCATAACTCCAATCCCCCAGGCTCGTGCATCAGTTCATCCTGAGTGATCTTGTCGATTTTTGCTAAGATCCAGTACATCGGGAAGGCAAATGATGGAGTAAGAACAATCTGTACTAAGCGATCAACAATCTCAAAGCTCGCAGGATTTTTTTCTAACACCATCGAAGAGAAGAAATAAATCAGGTGATAGGCGACGGCTGAGAATCCGCACATGATTGTATAATATCCAGAGCCACTCCAAAAGACGCGTGTTTTGATCGCATAGACCAAAGTGAAGAGGATTAATAAACTAATCCACATCATCTTTAAAGGCATTGCCGTGAACGACAGCAAAATGAAGCCCATCGCGTATACGGTGAGAATGGCCGGGAACGGTTTACGATAAAGGATCACATACACAATAAGGTTCAACCAAAGGAGGGGAGAAGGAACATTCCCAAAAAGTTCGAACCAAAAAGTTGTCTGTAAGCCTGCTACCAAAATTAAGACCGCAAATAATACGAGAAAATTCAGAATAGCATTCCAGCGGATCTTCACTGTGGTTTCTCCTCAGGCTTTTTAGGAGTTTGCGCTGGAGTTGCCACTGGCGAAGGTTTCGCTACCGGTTTTACAGCCGGTGTTGCTGTCGCAGTTGGTTTGGCAGTCGCCGCAGGGCTTGCAGCGGGGGTAGCAACTGGAGCCGCCGTTGCTGCTCCGTTTGCGCCTTCGACTGTGTCACCTTCTGTGGCTGCTTGGGGAGCATATTTGTCTCCGAAGTCTTCGGCAGCGGCGGAAAGAACAACAAACACTTCTTCAACTTTATAAGGATCGACGACCGGGCGAAGATCAACTTTCAAGCTGACGCTGAAAGTTTTCTTTTCAACGGACTCTACCACCGCGACAGGGAAGCCTTTTGGAAAGATATTATCCAAGCCACCGGTAACAACCATATCGCCTTCCTGCACGTCTTCCGTACGCTCCACGTACTTTAACTGCAAAGTGCTAGCGTATTGGCTTTTTCCTTCGACGATACCGCGCGCGCGCGTTCTTTGGATCAAACCATCAACCACGGCGTAACGATCCGTGATCAACATTACATGCGAAGTGAATGGTTCAGGTTTAAAGATGTAACCTAGAACACCACCGGTCGTGATAACAGCTTGGCCGGCCTTCAGGCCGTCGTTGGTTCCTTTGTTGATGGTGACCGTGTTGTGATCAATAACCAAGTCGCGGCCGATCACTTGTGCGGCCATCAAGCTCATTTTCGTTTGCTCTTTAAACGTCAGCAAGCCACGAAGACGATCATTCTCTAGAAGCAGTTCGTTCATTTTTTCTAAACGCGCTTGCAACTCGTTGTTGGTGCTTTTTAATTCTTCACTGTGTTTTTTGATATTGATAAGATTGACGTACATGGCGGTTGTATCAGTGACACCATGACTGAAGCCGTAAAATGTTTCCGATACGGCGCTAGCCAACATCGTAAATGGTTTCGAAAGCCAGTTTGATTCCTGAGGTCTTTGCTGCATGTTGATAGAGATTAGTGGCAAAGCCAAAACAATCCCGATCATCACAAGTTTCTTGAGATCAAAGTTGAAAAAGTTCAAAGGTTCCCCTCTATGCTGTGTATGGTTACCGCGATTTCTGAAAGTGCGTCCTCGTGGTAATATTCAAACGCTAGTCAAAAGAACCAATTATTTCAACAATTTCCCCTTGAAAAAATGCAAAATTCGTTGGGTAATGGAACCGCTTTCAAAAGTTGTTTAAGGAAGGATAAAGTTTATGAGCGAAAATATGGCTGATAAAATGAAGAGAAAACTCTCTGGTAAGAGTGTGACAGCTATCATTCTCTTCGGCGCGATCATTCTGGTATTCGTGTTTTTCGGATTGCCGGGGCGCTTGGGTGCAGGTGTTGGTTCGGTGGCGCGTGTGAATAACAGCCTGATCTCTGTTGCTGACTTCCAGCAGGAAGAAAACCGTATTCAGCAGTACTACCAAAACCTCTTCGGAAGCCAGATGGATTTTAGCTCTCAGCGTCAACTGCTTCGCCAGCAGGCTCTTGAGAATCTTGTGCGCATGGAGCTTGTTTCTCAAGCTGCACAGAAAAACGGCATTCTAACAACAGACGCCGAAGTTGCTAACTTTATCGTTAAAGACATTCCATTTTTCCAACAGAACGGACAGTTCCAACGCGAGTTCTACAGCCGTTATCTTGAGTCTACGCGTTCAACTCCAGGTGATTTCGAAAACAAGGTTCGTAAAGATATCGCCAACGTGCGCACGCGTCAGATGTTTGAGTTGGCTGCAAAACCAACAGCTGTCGAACTTAAAAAGATTCAAGAGTTGAAATCTCAAAAGATCAACGTGATGTTCGCTCGTGTTGATTCGGAAGCGGCGACAAAAGCTCTTTCTAAGGAAAAAGCTGACGCAGCTGTGAAAGCTTTGGACGAAGCCTTGGCTAAGGGCGACGAAGCGGCCGTGAACGCGCAACTTAAAGAGTTGAAAGCAACTTGGGAAGAAACCGGTTTTGTTGAGTTGAGCGCTGAGACTTTCCCGAAAATCACAAGCTCGGTTGCCACTGAAGCGGTTTTCGAACTTAAAAAGACAGAGCCTTTGTTGAAACGTCTGGTCCGTGATGGCAATGCGAAGTACGTACTAAAATTAAAAGAAACAAAAGTAGAGCAAGTAACTGCTCTTGAACCTATGGCTCCAGAAATGCTTCAAAAACGTCGCGGTGACGGCATGTTTGAGGCTTGGGTGAACCAGTTCCGTTCGAAGTCTCACGTGACGATGAACACACAAGCTTTGCAGTTGAACTAATGCTCAGCTTCGTTCGTGAAAGTCCATTAAGCATAGTTATCGAAGGAGCCCTGTCTGCACGACGGGGTTTCTTGTTTTATGTGTCTGCAGGATTTCATGCTCCGGTCGATCCTTTGTCGGGAATGTCCGTCAATTTGGTTTTGGTCGATCAATGGTTGGTCGAATTAAAGAATCATTTAGAATCAAAGAGTTGGTTGGCGGAAACCGAAATTTTAAATCCCACCTGGGCGGCTGTTCTTGATGAGGCCCGTAGTTTTTTGAATCACAGAGCCGAGGCGTCTGAAGTACAGCTTTACAGTCTGAACTTTCGGGAAGAACGTCATTGGAGCTTTTCTTGGGATGCCACAATGACTTTGCTGCAGTCGCGATTTTCTTACTCTCACTATCTTGAATCCTTGCCCCCTGAAAATCAGTTTGAGCTTCTCAAGCTCAACTTCATCTGGAGACACGATGCTCAGTATGGTTTGAACCAAGATGACTATCGTCACGAGGGATTTAAACTTCTAAAGTCGGCCTCGCACATGACCAGTGATGGTTTTTTCGATGAAGTCCGTTCATGGGTGGGAACCGAGCTCTCTTCACAGAGTTTCCTGGAACAAGTGAAGGTCGATTTCTTAACCTCAGGCCACAGCTTGATCCTTCCTTAAAAAAGCCTCGAGTCCTTTGCCAATTAGTCGCCCTGTCTCAAAGTTAGACAGCCGGTTTCAAATTAAAAAGCCGCTCGCCTTTGTATGGAACTTGAATAGATCACCGTAAGACTTTTTGTCGGCGAGGAACGTGATGACTCTTTCAAAGATGTTAACTCTGGGTTTGCTTGTTTTAGGTGCTCAAAGTGCGCGTGCGGAAATGTATTTTACCGCCGATCCAAATCCTCCGCGATTCTGCTTACAAAACTTCAATGCCTACGGTCCGATTTATGCTTCTAAAGTGGAAGAACGCACTGAAAGAATGACGGGATTTCTTCAATCCATCCCTAAATGTGATGTGGTTCATTTACAAGAAGTTTGGAATGAAGGGCATATTCAACAAATTGAAAACAATCTGAATCGCCAATACGAAATCAGTGCCCCCAATAAAAAGTCCCGTATCGGTTTGATGTCTTTATTCATGGCCGATGTGAAGGGGAGTCAAACTGAAGACTTCCAGGTGAATAACGAGGGCGGCGTCCTGGATTCGGTACGTGTCGCTTTTAATGTGAAAAAGGCATATCACGTGGTGCGTGCGGGCTTCTTTGGTATCGATGAGGATTTCTTTTTCCTCAACACGCACTTGCATCCCACGTCGCCCGCTGTTCGTTTGACACAAATCCTGGATATCTTGCGCTGGAGACTTAAGCATCAAGACGAAAAGTTAGTTTTATCCGGAGATTTCAATGCGGATATCGATAGCGTTGAAAGAAAATTTTTAATGCTGACTTTAGGAGCTCACGACTCTATGGAAGAATACTTCGGTGGAGCTTATCCCAAATCTTTCTGCACCTACTGCACAGGAAACCCGTTGGGATGGATGCTGAGCGATCACACGTTCGACTACATCTTCTTCTCAAACGTTGGAAATTCAGGAACGACTTTAAAAGCTCTTGAAGGTGAAGTGAATATGCGCGGCACGCCACGCAAACCCTGGTCGGATCACTTCGGCGTGCGCGTGAAGTTTTCAGTCGAACCAACAACATCGATCACTGACGCTAACGACATCGAAAGACGTCGCACCGAAGCCTTAGAAACTTTAGCGGTGGCGAGCTACATCCTTCAACAAGAAGACGCCAAAGAGTTCGAAGGCTACGCACAAATGATCAACGAACTTTCAACCCAACTAAAAAACCGCCAAGGCACATTCAACACCTACTTCGAAAAATACCGATAGGTGCCTGCTTCTTTTT
>NZ_LUKD01000001.1:0-19592 GCF_001592745.1 Bdellovibrio bacteriovorus | reverse complement strand
AAAGAAGCAGGCACCTCTAGTCGAGGTGTTTTGGGGTGAAGGCTTCTGGGAAGATTTCTGGGAAGGCGAAGGACTTCATTTTTCCGTGAAGATTCGCGGTGTGAATCATGGTTTGTTCGGTCGCGAATTCAGCGATGACTTGGCGGCAGAAACCGCACGGAGGCCATGGTTTTTCAGCGTCGCTGACGACCAATACCTCTTTCACTTGTTTCGGGGCCCCTTCGCTGACAGCTTTAAAAATGGCCACGCGTTCGGCGCACACAGTGCCGCCGAAAGAAGCGTTTTCTACGTTGCACCCGGAATAAATAGAGCCGTCCGCCATGAGCACTGCCGCGCCAATAAATGCGCTAGAGTAGGGGGCGTGAGCTCTTTTTTGAGCGTCACATGCGGCTTCGAAAAGTTTTTTTTGAATATCAGTCATAGTCCTAAATTCTCTAATATTTTGCTGAGTGCGATCAAGGGTAAACCTTGAATGGCCGTGAAATCTTGGCTTTCAATTTTATCAAAAAGCATAATGCCATGCTTTTCAATTTTATAACTTCCAGCGCAATCCGTGGGCATATCAAGTCGCACGTAGCGCTCGATCTGTTCGCGCGAAAGTTTTTTCATGTGCATGCGCGTGATGTCAGTATAAGGAATCATCTTGTCACCATCAAACACGCAGATCGCTGTGATCAATTCATGTGTCTTACCCTGCATGGAATAAAGCTGTTCGACGGCTTTTTCGGGCGTGTGCGACTTGCCAAGAATGCGACCTTCAAAGGCCACCAGTTGGTCGCCTCCAATCACAACGCGGCCGGCCCCTTTCAGGCTGTCTGCTTTCAACATCGCCAGCTTCTCTGCAAGATGTTGAGGGGAAAGGCTAGGATCCTTCTCTTTTTCTTCATCAATCAAAGGGGCGGTTGCGGTGAATTTGTAAGCCAAACGAGAAAGCAGCTCTTGGCGGTATTTCGATGTACTTGCGAGTATCAATTGTTTTTCTGCCATAGGGCTTCAACTATATGTCAAAATAGCTGTAAAAACTATAATTTAAGAGCCAACGCGATGAAATTGGGGTAAACAGAGGGTCTCTGGAATAACCTGATTTCCAGAAGAGAACTGAAGAATTGTATGACTAAAAAAACTCTGCCCGATGTGGCTAAAGAAACTCACGCTGAAAAATACGCTCCGATTGACTGGGTAGGAATGGGCTCGATTGAATTGCCTTTGTTGCTTCGTCAATCTGATGGTGTGTATCGCATTCCGGCTCGCGTGGATGCAAAAGTCAGCTTAGATAAAACTCCTTCACGTGGCATTCATATGTCGCGTTTGTATCTTATCACTCAAGAAACCTTGTCGAAGAACGAAATGTCTTTGGGTCTTCTTGGTCAAACGACGGATGAGTTCCTGCGCACGCATGAAGATCTTTCGACGCAAGCTTTGGTGCAAGTGCAGTTTGAAGCTCCGCTCGTACGCAAAGCCTTAAAGAGTGCAAACCAAGCTTGGCGCTCTTATCCCGTGATTCTTTCTTCATTCAACAAGGAAGGCGCCAAGAATTACTTCGTTGAAGTGGTTGTGACCTATTCAAGTACTTGCCCGGCTTCAGCGGCTTTGTCTCGTCAATTGATTCAAGATAGTTTCAAACAACAATTTGAAGAGCGCTCTTTGGATTTTGACGTCGTTCATTCTTGGTTGGGAACTCCGCAAGGGATCGTCGCGACTCCGCACGCGCAAAGAAGTTTTGCACGTGTCAAAGCAGAGGTGGGACCGAACTTTAACTACGGCGATTTGATTGACTTGGTTGAAGAGGCTCTGCAAACCGCCGTTCAAGGTGCGGTGAAAAGGGAAGACGAGCAAGAGTTCGCTCTTCGCAATGGTCAAAACTTGATGTTCTGTGAAGATGCGGCTCGCCGGGTTAAAGAAGCTTTGGATGCCAAAGCGGAGATTCTGGATTACGTTGCTGAGTTCAGCCACGTCGAAAGCCTGCATCCACATAACGCTGTTTCTCATATATCTAAGGGTAAAAACCTTCGTACTTTCTAGTACTTAGGTTGATTTTCTTGGAAAAGCGGCCAGGTAATTAAGAATCAACTGAAAATGATTCTTAATTATTTGGACTTCTGAGGGCACTTCTTCTATAAATGGTCGTTCGAGGTGCCCATGGGTAAAGACGCAGTTCCATTTCTTCCAAGACAACATGATGAAGACATCGTAGTTCATACGGAACAATTTGATGAGCCCGAGCTCAAACGTATTATCCGTGCCTTGAATCTTAAAGTTACAACTCAACGTATGGCGATTCTAAAGGCCTTGCACGATGGCCGCCGCCACGTCACAGCTCAAGAGCTCTATGAAAAGCTAAATAAAGACCATCCAGATATTGGTTTTGCGACAGTGTATCGCTTCCTTCGCACGCTGACAGAGGGCAGCTTCGTGACAGAAGTGCGCATGGGCGGATTGCCAGCGCGCTATGAGCTGACTCCGAAAGGTCACCACGACCACTTAACATGCGTGAAGTGCGGAAAGATTTGCGAGTTTGAAAACAAAGCCATCGAAGGTCTTCAAGAAAAAGTCGCGCATCAGTTCGGTTTTAAGCTGACCCACCACATTTTAGAGCTGTACGGTGTATGCCCGTCTTGCCAAGCTAAGGTGTAATCCTAAAGGACCGAGAAATCGGTCCTTTTTCGTTTCGTAATATTGTCGTCTCAATTTGAGAATTACCGTCGCTATACTAGGGAAACTTCAATAATTTTATGGGTTGGGGTTGCGAAGTGTTTTGGAAAGTCCGATAGGACTTTTGATGCGATTTCTGAAACATGCCCTTATTTTATTCATCGTGTTTTGTCTTGGTTTCAAGGGCGGGGATATCGTTGAGCTTGAAGGATATTTCAACGCTCGTTACTCAGCGAATTTTCTTAAATCCACGAAAAACGTAAAATTTGTGATGCCGCCCGGAACGCGTGCGCGTATCGAAGAAACTAAAAAGTTTAATTCTGGAAATTACGGTTTGAAAGTGGAACTGACATCCGGCCCTCATAAGGGCGAGTCCGTCTGGGTTTACTACAACACCGCAAACCCATCGATGAAACTGTATCCGGGTGAAAAAGAGATGAAGCAGAATGCTTCGACAGAAACTGTGGAAGTCGCGACGCAAGTGAAGACGACAAAGGAAACGCCAGCACTGCGTGTTCCCGCTACGGAGACGGCAGAAAAAGTAATCGAAAATGTGTCTCAAGCCAATCGTGTCGTACAAGAGCAAGGAAAAGCGGGTGGACCTTGTTCAGACTGTGAAGTCGCGCAACTGACTTCGCGAGGAGAATCCGTCACTCCTATCGGGGCTCCAGAAGGCCTTGTCAACTGGACGGCAAAGCCGACACAAGATACTCCGGTGATCAATCCACCGACTCGCACAGTGAATCCTTATGGATTGCGTTCGGTGCGTTGTTCCTCCAAACAAGGCGGTTACGATGTTTGTTCGTATGGCGACGACCCAACTCCGGGTAAATTTAAATTCTACAATCGCGGACCGAATAAAATCGTGAGCAGTGGTGAATCGCGTATGCGTGAGTGGAGTTTTGATTTTGAAGCGGGGGCCCGTCAAAGCTTGGGTTTTTCGATTAGTGATATGCCGAACTCCACGATCAGTCAGACACAAGAAAGTTATATCGTGCTTTTGCCGCGCAAAACTTTGCCGCACATCCGTGTAGAAGGAAATAAGCAAATCGTCACGTTGCCTACCGGTGAAACGGTGACATTCAATACTCAAACCAAAGAAGTTATTGGTGGTGTGCTTTCAGAAACGGGCGCCTTGACCTCGGGAGGAAAGGCCTTGAATCCCGCAAAGATCTCTTACAGCGGTAACGGCGTCATGGTGCGCGTAGACCGGGTGGGAGAAGAGCCGCGCCTTCAACGCAACGGAACGGCGACAATCAGCAAACAAGGTCGGTCCTGCAAAGTACCTGTGGTGGATTTGTGGCCCGATCAATCTAGTAGCTCCTCGGCTCGCTTTAAATACTTCTCGGACTCTGATTTTGACGCTTATATCAAGCGCAAATGTGGGTTTGGCTTATAATAGAAGCACTGCATTTCAACGACTGGCCCTTGCTGTTCTTCACCCCTCATCCTAGAATGAGGGCTTATGTCGCATGCTGAAGAAGACGGAATCATAGTAAAAGGCGCCAAAGAACATAACCTCAAGAATGTCAGTGTGACTATTCCCCGAAATAAGATCACTGTCTTCACAGGCCTCAGTGGCAGTGGAAAGTCGTCTCTGGCTTTTGACACGGTCTACGCTGAAGGACAGCGCCGTTATGTGGAAAGTCTTTCGGCCTATGCGCGAAACTTCCTTGAACAGTTAAAAAAGCCGGAAGTTGATTCCATTTCAGGATTGTCGCCAGCTATTGCCATCGATCAAAAGTCTGTCAGCACCAATCCTCGCTCGACCGTTGGAACCGTGACAGAGATTTACGACTATCTTCGTTTGCTTTATGCAAAAGTAGGTATTCCTGAGTGTCCGATTCACCATATTCCGGTCAGCAGTCAGACTCCGCAGCAGATTATTGAAGACGTGATGAAAAAGAGCATGGGCACAAAGTTCTATGTTCTAGCTCCCATGGCTTCTGGAAAAAAAGGGGAGTTCTTAGCCGAGTTCCAACGTTGGGCCAAAAAAGGTTTTGTGAAGGCCAAGGTCGACGGAAAGATGATCGATCTTGATAAAGCCACTAAATTAGCGAAAACCAAAACCCACGATATTGACCTGGTCGTGGATCAATTGATTTTGAAAGATACGCTGAAGCATCGTTTGGCAGAAAGTATCAATACTTCACTAGGCATGGCCAATGGCCGCGTGATCATCGAAACTTTAGATGGTGAGCGTACGGCTTACTCTTTACATTCTGCTTGCCCTCAGTGTGGATACAGCTTCCCGGAAATTGAACCGCGTATTTTCAGTTTCAACAATCCTCGTGGAGCCTGTGAGACCTGCAACGGGCTGGGCACTTTGGATTTGGAAGAAGAAGAACAGTTTTCTGATTCCGAAGTCGGCGGTAAGAAGCTTGATAAAGTCGTCTATAAATACAAAGGCAAAAAAACTTCAGACGAGGATGATGAAGAAGGCGAAGAGATGGTTCTTAATGCTTGTCCTGACTGTAAGGGGACACGCTTAAAACCAGAAGCGCTGAATATTCGCGTAGGCGAAAAAACAATCGCAGAGCTGGCCGATTTAAGTTCGGTAGAATTGCGCGAATGGATTTCTAAAATCAAATGGAAATCCAAAGACCAATTGATTGCTGAAAAAATCGTGAAGCAAATCGTGTCACGCTTAGATTACTTGGTACGCGTCGGAACGTCTTATCTTTCCTTAAGTCGCCCGGCTCGAACTCTTTCGGGTGGTGAGGCACAACGGATTCGTCTGGCGACTCAAGTCGGTTCTTCCTTGATCGGCGTGCTTTATGTGATGGATGAACCGAGTATCGGTCTTCACCCCAGAGATCACCATCGTTTGTTAGATATCATCGGAGAGCTCAAAGACCGAGGTAACACCATCTTACTAGTCGAGCACGATGAAGACACGATTCGCTATGCTGATTTCGTTGTCGACTTAGGACCTCGCGCGGGTGTTTTAGGGGGCCAGATGATGGCACAAGGAACACCTCAAGAGTTAGAGAAAAATCCGAACTCCTTAACAGGTAAATACCTTAAAGGCGACGTGCGCATTCCTATTCCTAAAGAGCGCCGAAAAGGGAACGGTGATTTTTTAAAGATCACCGGAGCTACAGGCAACAATCTTCGCAACGTGGATCTTTCAATTCCGTTGGGAACTTTCACCGCAGTTACCGGGGTGTCAGGATCAGGAAAAAGTACGCTGATCATCGACACTCTTTATAAGATTCTGGCACAACACTTTTATAAAGCTTTGGCGCAACCATCACCTTATAAAAAGATCGAAGGCTTGGATAAAATTGATAAAGTCATTGATATCAATCAACGTCCGATTGGTCGAACGCCTCGTTCAACACCAGCGACGTACGTCGGTTTGTTCCCGATGATTCGCGATCTTTTTGCGAATCTTCCCGATTCTAAGTTGCGCGGTTACGAACCAGGACGCTTTAGTTTCAACGTGAAGGGCGGTCGTTGCGAAACCTGTATGGGGCACGGGCAGATTCGTGTTGAGATGCACTTCTTAAGTGATGTGTTCGTGACCTGTGATACATGCCAAGGCCGACGTTACAATCGCGAGACTTTGAATATTAAGTATAAAAATAAATCCATCGCCGATGTTTTGGAAATGAGTGTGGCGGAAGCGTTAGAGTTTTTCCGCAATCACACCCAGATCTATCGCAAGTTAGAAACTTTGCACCGCGTGGGTTTGGATTACATGACCTTAGGTCAAAGCTCGACGACTCTTTCTGGGGGAGAAGCGCAACGGGTGAAGCTTTCTAAAGAGCTTTCTCGTCGCGGCACCGGCAAGACGCTTTATATTTTGGATGAGCCTACAACCGGATTGCATTTTGATGACGTTCGAAAACTTGTGGAACTGATTCAAGAGCTGGCGGATGCCGGCAATACTGTTCTCGTCATCGAACACAATATGGAAGTGGTTAAAACCGCTGACCATGTGATTGATTTGGGACCGGATGGTGGTAAAGGCGGCGGTTTGATCGTCGCCACTGGCACCCCAGAACAAGTTGCCAAGGTTTCAGGCAGCGAAACAGGTAAATTCCTAAAACCCGTTCTTAAATAAGGCTTGATTCTTCGCCCAGAATCGACGAATTTTTGGAGCATGAAATACTTCACAGGCTCCTTTGCATTTACGATTCTGGGACTTATTGCGTCCTATTTTGTTGGTCACTATTACGGCGGTACAGTCGGCGCAGGATTAAGCGCTCTTTTCATCGCTTTCATTTTGGCTATTCTTGAAATCTCTCTTTCTTTCGACAACGCGATTGTAAACGCCGTCGTACTTAAAGAAATGACTCCGGTTTGGCGTCATCGCTTTTTGACGTGGGGGATGTTGATTGCCGTTTTCGGCATGCGTTTGGTGTTCCCACTATTGATCGTGACCTTCATGGCGCATGTCAGCCCTTGGGAAGCCTTGGTGATGGCAGCAACAAAACCAGATGATTACGCGCAGTTGATGTTAGGGGCGCATTTGGAAGTAGCGGCCTTTGGCGGAGCCTTCCTTTTGATGGTGGCGTTGAAGTACTTCTATGATGAAAGCAAAGACTTGCACTGGATTCCAGTGATTGAAAAGCCGACAGCTTACTTGGGAAGTAAAGTCGAAGCCATCGAAGTGGCGTTAAGCCTTATTATCTTAGCGATCATTTCCCAATTCCTTCCTGATGATGAATCTTTGCGCTTCATCAAAGCGGGGATGGCGGGTCTTATCACTTATGTGATCGTCGATGGTATCGGTTCATGGCTTGAAGCTTCAGATGATCAAATGAAAGACGTGCATAAAGCAAGTGCTGGTATGTTCTTATACTTGGAAGTTCTAGATGCTTCTTTCAGTTTCGACGGTGTTGTCGGAGCATTCGCGATCACGCACAATCTTTTCATTATCATGATCGGTTTAAGTATCGGTGCGTTCTTCGTACGTAGCTTAACAATCATGTTCGTAGAAAAAGAGGCTTTAACGAAGTTTGCATTTTTAGAACATGGTGCCTTTTACGCGATTGGTTTATTAGCCATGATCATGTTATCTGATCCGTTCTTACACATCCCCGAGTGGATCACCGGACTGAGTGGTGGAGTCATCATCGTGACTTCATTCATCTGGTCTTTAAAGAAAAACGAAAAACAGCTTAAAGCTCACTAGGTAATAAAAAAAAGGCTCTTAAACAGAGCCTTTTTTATTTTCTGAAACGGCGGCTTTTTTATTGGAAGGATCAAGCCAAATCTGCAACACAGAGGCAATCATGATCGTGATCGCTCCAAGGGTTTGAAACAATGAAAGTCTTTCGTTGAGAATCAAGAAACCGAAGACCGCCGCAAACGGGGATTCTAAAAGAAAAAGCATGCTGGCCGTGGAATCCGAAAGCACTCGTTGAGTTCGCACCTGCAAATAAAACGCGATAATACTGGAACCTAATCCCAGACAAAGAACACCCAGCCACGGAGTCCAATCTACCGGCATCGGACTTCGCTCTTGAGCGATGTACAAAGGCATTAAAGCTAGCAGACACCAAAACGATTGGAAGTTATTAAAGCGAAACGCATTACCAACACGATTTGAAATCTTCCCAATGTAAATAATATGAAACGCGGCAAACACCGAGCAGCCGATGGTCCACAGATCACCGGCATTAATGCCGGAAAGATTCGCGTCGACCAAAATAAAAGTTCCTGCCAAGGCCAAACCCACGATCAAATAGTTTTTCAATGTCGAAGGCGCTTTGAAAAACCAAGCATTCAGCAAAGGCACGATGATGACGTAAAGACTGGTCAAAAATCCACTCTTCGTCGCGGTTGTGTATTTCAGACCGATGGTTTGCAGTAGCAGCATTCCGCCTAAAAGAAGTCCGGCGGGCAGGGCGCGAAAGAGCTCTTCACGAATTGTGGTGAAGTTAGGTCCCTTCGCAAGCAGATAAAAAACTTCACCGACGATCGCGGCGATGATGAAACGAAAAACCAGGGTTTCTGTGGGGGTAAAGGCACGCAGTGCCCACACTGTGGCGATAAAGCCGAAGCCCCAAAGGACTCCGGCGAAAATCAACTCTAAGGCCGCGCGATTTTTAGTCAAACGCTTCAGACCAGATGCGAGTTTTGTCGAAGCCGTCGACCTCAAGAAGTTGATGTTTTACTTCCTTGATCATTCCGCCGTTACCACAAAGATAGAACGTCGTCGGAATATTTTTGTAATCAAATTCCGAAATGAAGTTCTGCACGTAACCTTTTTTGCCTTTCCACTCTTCGCTAGGGCGGCTTAAGACAAATTCAAATTTGAAATCAGGAAGCTCTTTCATCAAAGCTTCGACCTCTTTTTGGTAGTACATGTCTTTTTCAGAGCGCACCCCAAAGAGCATGCGATAGCGAAGATTTGGGTACTGTTCTTTTTTAGAAAGCAAATAGCAGATATGTTGAGAAAGTCCTGTGCCGGTATTTAAGAACACGATTTGTTCGGTTGGCGGCTCTTGGAAGAAGACTTTTCCGAAAGGACCTGTGAAGTTTATAAGCTCTCCACCTTTAAGAGCCCATACAAATGTCGAGGCCACACCATTTTCAACGAACTTGAAAAGCAAACGGAAGCCGTTCTTGATTCTGTCGTCAGAGGCGATGGAATAAGCTCTTAAAATAGGTTTTGCTTCCCCTTGCGGCACATTTAGCATCACGAATTGACCCGCTTTAAAGGTAAATTCCCCCGGTTCCTCGGTTTTTAGCACCAATTCTCGCACGGTCGGGGTGTGGTCGATGATTTCAGTGACTCTCATGTGATAGACTTTACGAGCGGAAGACATAAGGCTCCTTCAGTTTTAAAAGGTCTTAATAATCCGAAAATCCCAGACAGTCCAATATTTTAGCTTGTTACAAAACCTCGCATTCAATAAAATTCAATAAGCAACACAGCAATGAGGTATCTACGTGAATATTGCGCAGCATCTGGTCTTATCCCTTGTCTTGTCTTTTTCAACGTTCGCGCAGGCTCAAGAGACTCCGGCTCCTCAGGAAGCCACTTCTCAGCCCCCCGCAGAAACTCAGGAAGAAATTCCTGCTCCACAAAGATCCCTGCTTAAAACAGCAGCGACGCGGGAGTTCAACAAAGCCCTTTACTTCGATCAGTTGGATAACGGTGTAATCTTGCCTCCATTGGAATTGGAATACGACCTGACGGGCGCTAATGGAAAGCAATTGAAAATCGGGAATGTGGCGTTGAATGAGAAAAACTTTTTCTTCGCACTTCTTCCGCTGGGTAAAACGCACTCACAAATCAATCAGGTGTTGAGTGGCGGTGAAGCCAGCAAGGTCATGCTTTTGATGTCTTGGCCGGATAAGTTGATGACTCATGGTACGATCGAGATGATCTCTAGAACGGGAACAGTTCTTTGGAGCTACACGTTCACGCAAGCCGATCACGATAAATGGATCAAACAACTGGAAGAGTGGCGCAAAGACCTCATTGGAAAAGGTGTTGAAGCAAAACAAATCGGTCGCGCGGGTATTTTTGGTACTCAGTTCGCTTTAGATGCTAGAGCCGCCAACGCTCCCTTCTGGGGACAGAAGGATTCTTTCCGTTTTTGCGTAACTCAATCTGACGGTCGCAACTCGACAAAAATGTGTTCGCAACGTTACGGTACGAAGTCTTCGGGACAAAACGTCGTAATGGGTAAAGTTCGTATGGACCCCACTCCGGCGCGTGTGCTTGTGCAAAATGAAGAAGCGCCATTGAAAAACTCGGTTGCGGTAGGTGCGGATATGCCCGCTGCTTTCTTTGCCGAGCTAGCAAGTGGTGAGTCGTATGAGTTTGTGACTTTGCCGAATAAACTTCAACTGATGGATATTTCAGATACGAAAAAACCAACAGTGCTTCGTATCGTCGGTTACGACACCCGCCCAGTGGGTCGTTCCGTGATTTTGAATCCAGATCAGTACAGTGCTTTGACGAAACTTCTTGGCTTTGAATCTACTATCGGTGATCCAAGAAAATTCTGGGCCGCAGCTGTGCAAAAAAATGATCCTAAAATCTACCTTCCAGGTCAGGGCGGAGGCGTCTTCAAACAACGCTTTGAACTTTCAGAAATCCCACGGGCTCAAGCGCGTGTGTATTTAAGTAAGCGCGCCCCAACGGGGACCTACATTGATGGTATCAAATTAGAAGGCCGTAAACAGCCGGTCGCGGACATCTCTTCAGAGCAGAACTCTGTAGAGGTCAACGCAAAAGACCCGGCTTCTTTCGTTTGGAATTTCAAAGCGACAGAGCGTGGTGCTATCAATCGTTCCTACTTGAATGTGACGATGGACGGAAAAACGTATAAGTCTTTCTATGAAATCTATAAAGGTTTCCCGCGCGAATTTTCAGGACGCTTCACGGGGGTTCAGGCTTCGGGTGAGTTCATCATCATGGGTGAGGTGGCATACAATCAATGGTTTGAAGACCTTTTTGGTTGGACGAACTATTGGCTTTCTCGTCAGCGTTGGGGCTTTAGTGCAAAGTACTTCCAGTCCTTCAACCAATTGAAAGTGGATGATGCAGGGAACACGGCTCCTTTAAGTGTAATGACTGTGGATCTGAAGTACCGTGCAACTCCAGGTCTATGGGGTCGTGACGAAACAGTGGGTGGAATGCTTTCTTATCAAAGTGTGACCTTTGATCAATTAAAGGCTCCGATGTTAGGTGTAGGGGCTTTCTGGGCGCGTTCTATGCCGAAGGTCTTTGATGATCTTTTCAACTTAGTTCCACTTCTTCGTTATCCGAAGTGGGTGGATATGGAATTCATCTATTACATGAATTCGATGGATTCGAATGTGGAGCTGAACTCGTCCATGTCTCTGAACTTCCACGGTAAGGTCTTGTGGTCGGACCGCTACTTCGGCGAGGCAGGATTTGGTATCAAACGCTACGGCTTCACGGATTCTTCGTTGAATCAAAAAGCCGAGTTGAACACCTTCTACGGCACTGTCGGCTTAGGTATCAACTTCTAATAAGTACCGAGAACATTACGGAAATTCAAAGAACACCTGGCTTCCAGGTGTTCTTTTTTTTTTGCCCGAACGCTAAGAGCCCCGCAGAAATGTCACCTGTTTAGGTCTTTGACAGCTGTAAACGTCTTTATCAGTTCTCCCAGTGGACGGGGATTTGCTTATGTCCCAATCGTTGTCATGAAAGGAACGTCAAATGCGAGCACTTATGCTGTTCTTCCTCTTTATTGTGGGATTATTTTCTTCTCTTGTGGTTTCTGCGGAGCAAGCTTTCGCGCAAACCGATAAAACTAAAAACATCTCGAAGGCGGCACAGTCTCGTGTGATCAATGACTCACTAGTTGAAAACCTTCGTTGTTCAACTCTTTCAGTAGACAATATCTATAAAGCCATTCGCGCGGATGCGTTTTCAGAAGAAAGAAATATGCCCGTGACCAATTGGCCTTTCCGAAGTGGTGTTGCGACGATTGCGGGCTGCTGGGCCCTTTCGAGCACTCAACGTATGGTCTCTTACTTAGCTCGCTATAACACGGTTGGAGCGCAAGCGATGAGCGTTCGTGTGCCCGTAATTTTGGATATGGTGCGCGGGAATAAACTGGTTGAAAATACGAGAGACAACTCCAATGCCCCTTACGATACAAGACCTGCTTCTTACTCCACTTTCGCGGTTGAAGGAAACACTCTGAAAGCGACAAATACATATAACGGTCTGTGGGCCGAAATGCGTGACGGTTATGATCAATGGATCAGCGGAGCTCGCGTGCGCCGTAACTTCACCGATGAGATCGAAGCCAATCAAGCCAATCGTTTCTTCCGCTTCGGTAACTTGGGCATGACATTCAAAAGCGGTGAGCGCTCTGTAAAAGCCAACTGGGCGACAATGGCACAACTTCTTAAAAACCTGAATGGCAAGCGTTTGACTTTGATGAATCTGCGCGTGGAAAGAACAATCCAGCACGTGGTGATGGTGAAGTCTTATAAGAAAACAAAAAGCAATGTCTATGAATTCACAGTTTACGACTCAAATCAGCCTTCTCGTGACGTTCTTCTGTACTTTGATGGAACGAGTGGACAATTTTATTCTCCAGCCATTGTTGGCGGCTTTGTTTACCAAAATGCGTCCCGTCCTGTCGGAGCATTTATCGTAAGTGAAGATGAGCGCGCTCCATTGGAAAAAGCGATGCTAGCGCACTACAAGGGTCAATGTAGATAAACAGAACAGACCTATAAAAAGTTCTCAGGTCCCTGAAGTCCTCAGGGACTGATCTTGGGTGAGAGCTTTTTAAGCAATTTTGGAATCAAAACGAAACCATCTTACTGGCCCGCTAATTGCTAAATTCGCGGACGGTGCTAGAACACGAATTTTTGACCCTACCCAAAAGGGGGCGTGAATGTCTTTAAGAATAGTTATTGTCTGCGCTTTATGCCTGATGATGCTCTCTATCGCGAGTGCGGAGAGTGTGTCACTACCGCTAAAGTCAGTCAAAAAGCCCTCCGCAGACCTTCTAAACCGCTCTGGAAGCCCTTTAGACGTCGGTCAGGCCGCAGCCCTCGCTAATCAAGGAACGGACCTTAGCACCTTCAATCCTATCGAAAACAAGATGTGGCAAAACCGTATTTACGATGCGGTGGAAAACGTTCCTGGCGCTTATCCTGCGGCCGCTCGCGGTGTGCAGTTCCTTTCTGAAGAAGCCGCTTTGCCCTTCACATACATGTCTCGCGTTCAATCCATTGAAAGCCCGGGTCTTTTCTATCGCTTAAGCCTCAGCCGTTACTCTCACACAACTTTGATGAGAGCCGCTCTTTTAAGAAAACTCGGCTATTACGTTCCGTCTCCAAAGTACTATCGCAACCTGCGTGTTCAGTTCGCGAATGAAGAAGAAAAAGAAGCTTTCTTGAAGAATGCTCAAGAATCCATGATTTCTGACTTTGAAAGTCGTGGCTGGGTGACGGAGAATAACAAAACCAATCACACGGTTGTTTTTTCAGATGCGGTTCTTGAACCGGCTGTCGCTGAATACTTTGATATTCAATGGGGTTATGCTCCAGATCCAAACAATCCAGATCAATTGCCAACGGTGCAAAGATTCTCTCGTTACCGCGCTTACCGTGCGTTGATTCTTCCATTCTCTTTGGTGGATGTTCCTGAAAGTATCAACCGTTTTTCTCCGAAATTAGGTTCTGTTCTTTCGGGCCACGTCGTTCTTACACATCCTTCCGCAGAGTCATTTTCTGCGTGTACTTATGAAGATGCTCGTTGGTTGGTGCGTCGTTTGGCCCAACTTCGTTATCAAGACTTTCAAGACATCGTGAAGGCAGGGGCCTTCCCGTCAGAGCTTGAAGAGTTGGTGTTAGCAAAACTTATCCACCGCGCGCACAATGCCTTGGAACTTTTCAATCTTAAAGGTGCGGCGAACTGGTCGCTTCCTCGTCTGGATATTTCTACGAAGAGTGGGCTAGTGCAAAACGGGAAGGTGATGAAGGAATTCGTTCCTGGTTACCCACAGCGTTTTGCGCACGGAGACCGTCAGTCGCCATTCCAAGATGGTGATTTAGAGCGCTACCTTGGAATCCGCTCTAAATCCATGGCGATTGGAACCGTGATCAACTACCTTAACGAAAAATTGGATTTGCTGAAGGTGAATGACCTTTATGCCAACCGCCGTGAAGAGATCACAAATCGTATCATGGACCATATCCGTACTAAACCGAATGAGCCACTTTACCAACAAGTGGAGGCTTGGGGTGGACCTGTTGGTGGATTTAACTTAGCTGCCACTCGCCATGTTTCGACGGGCACTTACTATGGAAGTTCGGCGGCGATTCAGCTTGTCGATAACATGAGCGTGGCGGGTCGTTTAGGCTACTTTATGACTTTGGACGGAGTTCCTGACGTCGTACCGTTTGCCGGTGCCAACGTCATGGTGATGCGGGATTACACTCACGTACGTCCTCTTCTTTCCATCACCGAAGGTGCGAAAGTTCCGTGGAAGAATATCTTGCTTCCTCGTTACATGAACAATCTTTCTCAAGTCTTGACGGAAAAAGACCTCATCACGTCTGAAGATGGTAAGAAGCAACAGCCTTTGGATGCGTTCTTGGCGGAACTTCGTGAAGGCGAAGTCTTCACAATCACGGACTCTGTGGCGCTATCTGCTTATGCGCAATTAACATCTTCCTTAGATGTCTTGATGGGGATTACTCCGCTAAGTTTCATCAACTCTGTCTCCGTTGGGGCTGATGGTTCTCGCGCGATTCTTCGTCAAACAAGCTTTATGCGGACGAAGGAAGGTATCCAAGTCTACGTTCGTAACCAAAAAGCCAGTGCTTTGGGGATGAGCTTGGATGTGAACTACTTCATTAATTTGATGCGTGTTCGCGCCAGCACAACGTGGACGGATCTTAATACGGATGCTTTCGTTATTGATTACAATCCGGAATACGCGGAACTCCTAGATACTGAAAACGCGGATTCAAAATTCGTTAAAGACTTTTTGGCCACTCGTAACAATTTGAAGCCTGCTTTGCGCTCGTTATTTAAGAGCAATGATCCTGAACTTCTTTACGCAAACTTCGCGCATAAGAAATTTGAGATTGATCACCAGCTTAAAACTAAAGAGATGCGCACAAAGGTCTTTGCGATCCGTATGAACTCTTTCACAGAGGATCATTTATTGAAAATCCGTTACCCACGTTCGCCCGACGCTCCAGATCTAGATCCTAAGGATTCTGAGGTGACTCTGTTTGCTAATAAACGTGGTGAGTTGAAAGGCCGTGATCTTTTGGGTTTTGCGACGGACTGGATTAAAGGCATTCTCAGCAAGTGGAAGCCTGACAACAAGATTGATCTGGCTGAAACAAATGATCCAAATCCAGCCAACACGCCATTCGGTAAAGCTTACTGGAGAACAGTCACTACAGAGGCCGATCTGACGGTGAAAGGCACTCAATATCCTTCCGTTGCCGTGATTCAACACGTGTGGGGCGGATGGCATTTGAACCGCAAAAAATTCTTTAAGCTTCTAGATGAAGTTCAACAAGAATTAAACGGCGCTCCTTTAATGTCTTACCGTTTGATTGAGCCTGAGGCTTTCTCAACGGTGACGGCCGTGGATTTCTATCGTATCACGGCGAATCTTTCGATCTTGCCAGGTGGCCTTGATAAAGTGCGTGATTTAGTTCTTCAGCCAGATGCGAATGGGAAGTCTGTCAAACGTTCCAAATTTATCAGCGGCGTTTTCCAAAAGCTGAGTGAAAAAATGGGTCGTAAGGCGCGCGCTAACGATAAAGAAATGTTCGACGACATGTTGAAAGTTCTAGGAAATGGCAATTACAACGCCGGTAAGAATCGTTACATGGCGGCCTGCTATGAGTACCATGAAAATCGTCATGGTGGTGGCAAGAACGACAGTGCGCAAAACACGCCGACCTCGGCTTGGCTCAATGGTACAAACTACGACTGTATGATTCCTTGGATGGAAAAGCTTTTGAAAGCTTCCGCTAGTTATCCTAAAGACAAAAAGTCTCAGACGCAGTGGATGACGAATGTTCTTTATATTTTAGAAGAAGAAATTCCTCTTCCACAACTTTTAAAGTTCTTAGGTGAAGAAAACTATGTCTTCTTTGTTCGTATCAATGGTTTCCGCAGTGGTGATGAAGATGGGGACTTAGAGTACTTCTCAAATACTTTGGGTGATCCTAAGAAAAACATGGATTACGCCAGCGGCTTGATTGCGATGTTTGCCAATAAGACCCGTATTTCTCCGATTGAGTTAGATCGTTCACAAGGAAGCTTCCGATGAGAAACGCACTCTTTGTTTTGCTGACACTAGGAACTGTTTCGGCCTTCGCGGCGGATCCCTTCGCTATCTACCAGTGGGGAATTAATAATCAAGGCCAACCGCAAACAGTGGACTTGGATCCTTTGCACACTTACAAGGTGCCTGCTCGCGCCCAAGAAGACGTGCGCCTGCCAGCTCCACAAAAGGCCAAAAAGAAAGTGCTTGTTGCCGTCTTAGATACGGGTATCCAGAAAGATCATCCAGATCTTAAAAACGTCATTCACCGTAACGAGACCGAATGCCGTGCTTTAGCGAAGTTCAATGCCTGCCTAGAAGACAAAGATCGCAAAGAGTGTGAAGCAAAATGGATGGATCTTAAAAATCCTGAAGTGGATATGGATAAAAATGGTTATCCCTTAGATTGCCAAGGCTGGAGTCTTTTAGGCGCGGTGAACCCGACGAATAAAATCATGGGGCGCCCTGATTTTGGTGATGACCAAGGTCACGGAACTCATGTCGCCGGTATTATCGCAGCGGAAGTTGGCAATAACGTCGGCATTCGTGGTTTAAGCGAAAACGTTGAAATCCTGCCTGTGCAGGTTATTGGGGTTCAACCCAGTGAACCGATTAAGCCACTATCCATCTATGATTCTCCTTCTGAAGAAGGTCGCGAGAATATCAAAAAGAGTCTGGGTGATGTTGTTGCTCGCGGTGTGATCTATGCGATGCACTCAGGCGCTCAAGTAATCAACTTCTCTATGGGGTGGCCACAGACTTCGGATTCTGAATTTATGCGGAAGGTGATTGAGGAGGCTCAAGCTCGCGGTATCATCATCGTTGCGGCGGCGGGAAATGACTCCACTCGCGCTCTTTTAAGACCGTGTGCTTACCCTAACGTGATTTGCGTTAGTGCAGCGGGTCCCGACGGTGCGATGGCTCACTTTTCTAACTTCGGCAGTGGTGTTGATATCGTTGCACCGGGCTTAAATATTTTAAGTACGTATCCTGAAGGACGTCGTCCTGTGCGTTTCCGTTCTACATTGGGTTACGAATACCTCTCGGGCACTTCTCAGGCGTCTCCCTATGTAGCAGCCGCCGTGGCGGAACTTTTGGCTCGTGGTGTGCCAGCCAATGAAGTGTATGCTCGTCTGGTTTTGGGATCTCGTCCGTTGCTTTCGAATCTATCGTTGGTGTCGGGTGGTTCACATGAACAAGGACGCGTGTTATCACCTGAAAAAGAAGTCTATAAGAAGTATTCCGTCGGTGGAAATATGGACGTGGAACGCGCTCTGAAAGTTCCTGCGCAACCACTCATCACTATCGCCAATAAAGAAAAATCCGAAATCGTTTGGGATCGTAAAAGTAAAGATCTTAACTTCGAAATTTCTTTTGTGAATAAGTGGGCGCCTGTAGATATCTCTCAAGTGCGTATGACCGCTAATTTCTTAAAACCTCATCCCGAAGCGGCTCGTCCGTGGGTGACTTCGATTAAAGAAATTGCTCCTTATGCGGCTTTATGGAAAACGGGTGAAGTTCGTAAGTATACGGTGGCGATGACGATCGTGGATGCTGCCGATCCTTCGCAATCTCGCATTCCAAGTGAGCTTGATCTGACTGTGGATGTTTCTGTGAACGGCCAAGAAGCTCGTCGCTACGTTTTAGAAAGCGAAGTGACTGTGGAAGTGAATGCGAACTTAGCGGGAAGTGATATTCAAACGTTCCCCATCGTGGGCATGCCGAAGGGACGCTTTTCTTTCATTCCGCTCGATCAAAACTTAGACGCAGATACGAATCAACGTGATTACCTGGCGTTGATTGAAAATAAAAATACATGGCAGCTTTACCTCGTCGCTGATGCGGGCAACGGAACTTACAAAGCTTCTGGCGGTACTAAAATCCAAATTGAAGGCAAGAGCGATAATCTTCTGGATAAAGTGACAGCTCGCATGGATATGAACGGCGATGGTCGCAGTGAATATGTCTTGGGAGTTTTGGAAGATAAGACCGAAGAGGAAGACTACAAAGGTTCTCCAACATCCTTCTTCGTTTTTGATTCTTCTTTGAAGTTAGTCGATAGCTTTAAGTATGACGGTGTGATGGCGCCAATGCCTGTGGATGCGTCGCAAATTTACTGGCAATCCATCGGCGGTACGAAGCGCCCCACATGGTTGGGTGGTGGTAAAGACCCGGATCGTAAGCGTGATCTCAAAGATTACTGGGAAAATCCAGATAACTATGAACAATCCAAGCTTCGTCTGTACTTCTTAAACGAAAAGAATCAGCTGAAAGCTTTGCGTGATCACGAAGACTATCAAATCGTGGATATCATTCAACCTCGTCAAGATCAGGTTGAAGCCGGTCGTATCGCGATTCTTTTAGCGAAGAATCAGGGGACGGAAGCCAAGCCTTCCTATTTATATGACTTCGCCGTCGCCGAAGTGGTTAACGGGAAGATTGAAAACTTCATGGAGCTTGATTTATTTCATGACTCAAATGTTTACCGAAACATCCTAGACACCCGCGTGGATAAAATTCAGAACCTTGATTACAACAAGGACGAATTCGCGGGGAGCTTCTGGTTCGGGGAAGGCTTGAGTCGTAAGCAGCGTTTAACGCTTTTTGATAACAAGGACTTTGACCTTTTGGATCGTCAGTTGGGGGCTCAGCGGTCCCAATTTGACTCCGCTTTGCGCGTTCGTGCGGTCTTCGCCGGTCAGCAACGCAAGGGGGCTTTCGTTCTTACAAATTCTGAAATTCAGTACCATGACCTGCTTTCGGGGCAGGTTTGGAGCAAGAGTTTAGACCGCTATACATTCTTCCCAGACAACCTCTTTATCAGTCTGTACATCCCATTAACTTTGCGTGATGCGCGCAATGCATCAATAAAGATTCCTGGGATCTTTACTACTGAAAGTGCCGGCCTCAGCCGTGGTGTCAAAATGTTGGTACCGGTTTTTGCAAAGGATGGATCTGCGATCGAACTGGTGTCACCGGCGCGCTTAAGATTTAAGTCTTCGGGATGCCGTTCGATGGAGACACCTGTCTTCGACGGAGCGAAAGGGGCTCACTCTTTCGATTACTACTGCGGAGACAAGTTACTCAGAGTTAATTTGACGTATTAGTAAATACAAAACACATATAGGGACGAAAACACATAGGAGGAACCACAAATGAAAAATGTAATGCGCACTCTTCTTG